>CAZEZR010000048.1:0-21441 GCA_964516465.1 uncultured Thiopseudomonas sp.
CTGGCTGTAAAGCTGGGAAGGTAAACAGGTGCATTCGCCAGCCCGTAGACCTGCCATACGGATTTCGACGGGTGTTGCGGAGGGCGGCACCGTCAAGTGCCGTGCTCTATTTGTGCGCTTGCTTCTGCCCTCCTCAAAAAATTTGTTTTATTTTTGAGGGTTCAAATTCAATGAAATTATCCCGCCTTGCGCTTGCCGTAGCTCTATTGCCTGCGTCAACGTTATATGCAGTTGCTGACAGCAATGAAGACGCTTTAAAACTCTCCAACACAGTTATCACCGCGAACCGCAGCGCCGAAGAGCGCACAGAAACTATGGCGGCGGTAACCGTATTTACCCGCGCCGACATTGATCGCTTGCAGCCAGTAAACGTGGCCGACTTATTGAACCGTGTGCCGGGTGTGCAAATTCAGCAGTCCGGTGGGCGTGGTAGCCAGACGAGCGTATTTATTCGCGGTACAAAAACTGCACAAACCTTGGTGTTGATTGATGGCGTGCGGGTTGGTTCTGTGACGGCTGGCGGTGCTAACGGTGCTTTAGATCATTTAAATATTGAACAAATCGAGCGGGTTGAAGTATTGCGTGGCGCGCACTCTGCTATGTATGGCTCAGATGCCATTGGTGGGGTAATTCAGATCTTTACTCGCCGCAGCGCTGGAGAAGGCTTACAAGGTCGTGTGCGGGTTGCAGTTGGCAATAAAGGTATCTGGGAGCGCAGTGCTGGGATTTCTGGTGGTGATCAAAATACGCGCTTTAACCTGAGTGCGAGCCTCGATGAAATGAATAAGTTTGATCGTACTACTACGGCTGATAAAGTTAGCTCTGATGACGATACTTATCGCAATAAGGCTATTAGCTTTAGTTTGTCCCATGCCTTCAATGAGCAGCTGACAGCTGGAATTAATGTTCTCGATCAGCGCGGTAAAAATGAGTTTGATTTGCCTTCCAAAGACTGGCCCTCTAAGCCCTTTAATGATTTTACGACTAGTGTGGTGTCAGTTTTCGCTAATCTCCAAGCTACTGATGAGTGGGTGAGTCGATTAGAATTTGGCCATAGTGAGGATAAGTTAAGGGGGAATGATAAGCTATCATCTTCTCCTTTCGATATTAATAGTTATCGTGACTCTGCTGCTTGGTTAAATACTTTCCAGCTAAGTGATGAGCACACGTTACGTGCTGGCGCTGATTACTCGAAAGAAAAAGTGCGCACAGACTCAAATACAGTGTATGACAAGGATAGTCGCTGGAACCAAGCCGCTTTTATTCAGCATAACTACAGCGGTGATCTATTTGGTACAGAGCTTGGCTTGCGTCACGATAAAAACCAACAGTTTGGTAGTGAAAATACCTGGAATGCTGCTTTAAGTCTGCCTGTTGGGCAAAGCAATGAGTTTATTCTTTCGTACTCCGAAGGTTTTAGAGCTCCAACGTTATTGGATTTATATTATCCAGACTCTGAGTTTGGTGGGTTTATTTATCCTTCATCTGCCAATCCAGACTTAAAAGCTGAAAAATCTAAGAGTTATGAGTTGCAATGGCGTAGTCAGCTCGCTGATAAGGTTGTTTTAGAAGCCTCTCTGTACCGTACCAATATACGAAACTTGATTAACGAACAAGATGGATTGATGCAAAACGTCGATAAAGCTCGTATCAATGGCCTTGAAGCATCCTTGCAGCATAAGTTTTTTGGCGCTGATGGGGCACTGAATATCAGCTTTATTGATCCGCGTGATCGTGAAACTGGGCGTCAGCTGCAACGTGTTGCTAAGCGCACCCTAAGCTATGACTTAGATAAACAGTTAGGTGCTTTCGGTATTGGCGGAACTTGGCGTGCGGTGAGCAAAAGCTTTAATGACTCAGACAATAATCAAGAAATTGCAGGCTTCGGCACCATGGATCTACGTGGCAGCTGGCAAGCGACCCAAGATTTGGGTGTTGATTTACGTCTAGCGAATATCTTTGATAAGGATTACACCCGCGCTTTATATAGCTACGGCACTGAAAATTACGGCTACCGCGAAGACCGTTTCACCGTACTGCTAGGTGTCACCTGGACGCCTAACCTCTAAGCGGCTTACTCGCAGACAGTACTGATGCTCAAGGGCGGATGCTGCTGTTGCGGCGACAAGCGAAGCGGTGGATGGCGCAGCGCCCGAATTGAGCCCAGGATGGGCTCGTTGAGGGAAAAGCCGCAATAGCAGCATCTGCCACACAGGTCACCGAAAGCCCCAGTAGCACGCCACAAGCCAAGGCTATTTACGCTCCAACAACACTCCACTTTCTATATGGTCAGTCCACGGAAATTGATCGAAGAGAGCCGTTTTATCAATACGATGAGTATCGCTAAGCTGACGAATATTCTCCGCTAAGGTTTCCGGATTACAGGAAATATAGATAATCCGCGGGAAGCGGCGAATCAATTCGCAAGTATCCTGATCCATACCCGCGCGTGGCGGATCAACAAACACCGTACCAAACTGGTAACTGTCTAAATCAATCTTGGCTAAGCGCCGAAATTCGCGCACTTTATTTAACGCTTGAGTCAGCTCTTCGGCGGACAAGCGCACCAGTTCAATATTCTCAATTTGATTGTCGGCTAAGTTGGCTAAGGCTGCATTGACCGAGCTTTTACTGATCTCAGTGGCCAGCACTTTACGCACCCGAGTTGAGAGCGGCAGGGTAAAGTTACCGTTACCGCAATACAACTCCAGCAAGTCATCAGTTTGCTCGCCAAGCGCGTCATAGGCCCAATTGAGCATCTGCACATTCATCGCGCCATTGGGTTGGGTAAAGGCACCTTCAGGCTGGCGATAGCTGAATACACGACCCGCCACCTCGAGTTTTTCGACCACATAATCACGACCAATCACCGTGCGCTTGCCCCGTGAGCGGCCCACAATACTGGCATTTAAATCTTGGCTTAATTGCTCAGCAGCAGTGTGCCATGCCTCATCCAGCGGGCGGTGATAGCACAGGGTAATTAGCGCTTCACCGGAGAGAGTGGTTAAAAACTCCACCTGAAACAGTCGGTTTGACAGTGCTTCACTGTTATTCCAAGCCTCTTTTAAGCGCGGCATCAGTTGATTGATCTGCTTGCTGGCAATGGGGAAGTCGTCAACAAAAATAGGTGTGCGCTTATCGCCTGGGGTCATCATGGCGTAGTGACGCTGACCGTCTTCACGCCAGAGACGAAACTCAGTGCGCAGACGGTAATGTTGCTCAGCTGAAGCAAACACCTGTGGTGCGGGGGCATTAAACTCGTGCAGCAAGCTTTGTAAGCGGGCTTGTTTAGCGTTCAGTTGCTCTGTGTAAGCAGCGGAGGAGTAATCGGTGTTTGGCATTAGGCAAAGAAACCCAGTTTAATGATGAACAAAATAGATAAAATCCACATGGCACTATTCAGGTCTTTCCAGCGTCCGCTGAGCAGTTTAATTGCGGTCCAACTGATAAAGCCAAAAGCAATGCCGTTAGCAATGGAGAAGGTTAATGGCATGGCTAACGCAGCCACCACTACAGGTGCCGCCACAGTCAGGTCATCCCAGTCAATTTTGGCTAAACCGCTGGTCATTAACACTGCCACAAAAAACAAGGCCGGGGCAGTGGCGTAGGCGGGAATCGCCGAGGCCAGTGGGGCAAAGAATAAGCTGAGTAAAAATAATGCCGCAACCGTGCACGCAGTCAGTCCGGTACGGCCACCGACGGCAATACCTGCCGCCGACTCAACAAAGCTGGTGGTGGTGGAGGTGCCCATGCAAGCACCGGCCATCGTTGCGGTACTGTCAGCTAGCAAAGCACGGCCCAAGCGCGGCATTTTACCATCTTTATCAATCAGATTAGCGCGCTGCGCCACACCAATTAAGGTGCCAGAGGTATCGAATAAATCAACGAATAAAAAGGCAAAAATAACACTGACCAAACCCACATCCAGCGCACCGACAATATCCAGCTGCAATAAAGTTGGCAGCATGCTCGGTGGCATACTGACCACGCCGTTTAAGGCGGAGAAGCCAAAAGCAATGGAGCAGCCGGTGATCAATAAAATACCGATCATCACCGCCCCAGTGACTTGCCGGTAAGCCAGTGCGACAATTACGGCAAACCCTATGGTGGCTAAAATCGGTGCGGGCTGAGCTAAATCACCCAGAGCAACTAAAGTGTCAGGATTACCCACCACAATGCCAGCATTTTTTAGTGCAATCAGGGCTAAAAATAAGCCGATTCCGGCACTAATGGCTGAGCGCAGTGGCATTGGAATACTGTTGATAATCCACTCGCGGAGCTTAAACACCGACATAGCGAAAAACAAGAAACCGGAGATAAAGACTGCACCCAGCGCTACTTCCCACGAGTAGCCCATGGTGCCCACCACGGTATAAGTGAAAAAAGCATTCAGGCCCATGCCCGGAGCCAGAGCAATGGGGTAGTTGGCGATCATGCCCATAATGGCCGAACCAATGGCGCCGGCTAAGCAGGTCGCGACAAACACCGCGCCATGATCCATGCCGATTTCCGCCAGCATATTGGGGTTTACAAAGAGGATATAGGCCATGGTTAGGAAGGTGGTGAGGCCAGCCATCACTTCGGTACGGAAATTGGTGTTATTGGCCTGTAAGTGAAATAGTCTTTCCAGCATGAGATTGGCTGCCTGCAAAAGACGCAGATAATAACAGTCTGTGGATGAAAAAGCAGGCGTGCTGCGGGTTTTGTTAAGCAGCTCTTGGCCAGCGGTTTTAAACTTTTCTGGAGAAATTTAGATGGAGGGGTGAGCTGCTGGGTCGCTGTGGGTTATTGGACCGCAGTGCTGACTTGCGCGCCCATCGTTGTGCTAAGTCGGATTTGCCTTGGCTTAACCCTGTACGCATAATCTCCTGCTGGCCAATTCACCACTAACTAGAGCAGCCCCAGCAATGGAATCCTCGCAAGAAAAAAACTACCGCACTTTGGTGCAGCTGACTGACAGCCATTTATTTGCTCAGCGGGATGGCGCGCTCATGGGAGTAAAGACCCAGGAGAGTCTAGAGTATGTGCTGGAACTAGTAGGCGCCGAGCAAGCGCACATTGACCTGTTGCTGTGCACGGGGGATATCTCTCAAGATGGCACCCCGAGCTCCTATCAGCGCTTTGCTGCAATGACCAGCGCACTGGGGGCGCCCATGCGCTGGCTGGCCGGCAATCATGATGAGGCTGCGGCGTTGGAGCAAGTGTGTGGGCGAACTGACTGGCTGGCACCGGTGACGGATGTGGGGCAGTGGCGCGTTGTGATGTTGGACTCTTCGGTGGCTGGCCAAGTCTATGGTCAACTGGCAGAGGATCAGTTGGTATTACTTGAGGAAGCCTTGTGCAGCGCCGGTGAGCGCCATATATTGCTTGCTGTACATCATCACCCGCTACCGATTAGCAGCCACTGGATGGATCAAATAGGCTTGCACAATGCTGATCAGTTGCTATCGATCATAAAGCGTTATAGTAATGTGCGAGCGGTACTTTGTGGCCATGTACATCAAACCTTTGACCAGCAATGGCAAGGTGTGCGTTGGCTGGCAACGCCCTCGACTTGTATCCAATTTGCCCCGCACAGCGCTGAGTTTGCCGTGGATGACAGCAACCCGGGTTACCGCTGGTTGCAGTTATACGATGATGGGCAGTTAACCACAGGAGTGTCGCGAGTTGAGCAGATTAAGTTTGCCATTGATCGCAGTGTCACCAACTATTGAGCTTTCACCGTCATGCTGGTCATGGTTATTTTTACCCTGAGGCGGTCCTAGGCTACGCACAGATTCAGCCTAGGTGTTATTCTAAGCAATTGTAATTCATCTGTAGTTGTCTATGTGTAAGAGTCCAAGCGTTGTTTATATTCATGGTTTTAATAGCTCACCAGCCTCCTTTAAAGCACAAAAAGTGCGTAAGGCATGGTTGCAGTTAGGACTGCCTGAAGAAAACTTAGTGATTCCCAAGTTGCATCACCATCCAGAGCAGGCCATTAAACAGCTGCAACGCAGTATTGCGCAAGTGCAGCAGCCGGTGCTGGTGGCCAGTTCGCTGGGTGGCTATTACGCGACCTATTTGGCTGAGCAGTATCATTTAAAAGCTTTGCTGATTAATCCAGCAGTGCGGCCCCACCATTTATTTAATCAGTTCACAGCTGAGCAGGAAAATCTCTATACCGGTGAGCGTTGGTTGCTGACCGAATCCCATTTACATGGCTTGGCGGCGCTGGAAGTTCCATCACCACGGGATGCACAGCGTTTTTGTGTTTGGTTGCAAACTGGTGATGAAACGTTAGACTACTGTTTAGCTGAACAGTACTATTATGATTGCTCTGTACATATTGAACAGGGTGGGGATCACGGTTTTCAGCGTTTCGCTGAGCATCTTCCAGCCTTGTTTACTTTTTTAGGTTTAACACCTTCAGCTCTGCAATCACTCGATCTTTCTGCTTTTGAGTAACCACATTACCCCATGACCAATTCGACCTATACCGCTGATGCCATTGAGGTTCTATCTGGGTTAGATCCGGTGCGTAAACGCCCGGGTATGTACACCGATACGACTCGCCCCAACCACCTTGCCCAAGAAGTCATTGATAACAGTGTGGATGAAGCACTGGCTGGCCATGCGCGCAACCTGCAGGTGATCTTGCATACTGACCAGTCCATTGAGGTGATCGATGATGGCCGTGGTATGCCAGTGGATATTCACCCTGAAGAAGGCATCCCTGGGGTAGAATTGATTTTTACTCGCTTGCACGCGGGGGGTAAGTTTTCCAATAAAAGCTATGAGTTTTCTGGCGGTTTACACGGGGTGGGTATCTCTGTGGTCAATGCTTTGTCCACTGTGCTGGAAGTGCGGGTGCGCCGTGACGGTGAAGAGCACCTGATGACATTTCGCGATGGCTTTAAAGCCACTGAGCTGGAAGTGATTGGCACTGTGGGTCGACGCAATACCGGAACCAGCATTCGCTTTTGGCCCGATGCGCAATACTTTGATACCGCCAAGTTTTCGGTGAACAGCCTTAAGCATATTTTAAAAGCTAAAGCGGTGTTGTGCCCGGGCTTGACGGTGAAGTTCGAGGATAAAAACAGCAGCGAGCAAGTGACTTGGTTTTATGAGGCTGGCTTGCGCTCGTATTTAACTGATGCCGTTGCTGAGTTTATAAGCCTGCCGGAAGATCCGTTTTGTGGGCAGTTTACTGCTGAGACAGAACAGGTGGAATGGGCGGTGCTGTGGTTGCCAGAAGGGGGTGAGCTGGTTCAAGAAAGTTATGTCAACTTAATCCCAACCTCGCAAGGCGGTACCCATGTCAATGGCTTTCGCCAAGGCTTGCTGGATGCATTGCGTGATTTCTGTGAGTTCCGTAATTTGTTACCGCGGGGCGTTAAGCTGGCGCCGGAAGATATTTGGGAGCGCATCAGTTTCGTCTTGTCGATGAAAATGCAAGAGCCACAATTCTCGGGACAAACCAAAGAACGTTTATCCTCACGGACTGCAGCAGGCTTTGTTACTGGGGTGTTAAAAGATGCTTTTAGCCTGTGGCTTAACGCCAACTCTGAGTTGGGCTTGCAGTTGGCCGAATTGGCCATCAGCCATGCCGGGCGACGGTTAAAAGCGGGGCGTCGCGTTGAGCGCAAGCGCATTACTCAAGGTCCAGCGCTACCAGGTAAGTTAGCCGACTGCGCGGGACAAGATCCAATGCGCGGTGAGTTGTTTTTAGTGGAAGGGGATTCTGCCGGCGGCAGTGCTAAGCAAGCACGGGATAAAGAGTTTCAAGCCATTATGCCGTTGCGCGGTAAAATTCTAAATACCTGGGAAGTGGATGGCAGTGTGGT
This sequence comes from uncultured Thiopseudomonas sp., assembly GCA_964516465.1. GTDB lineage: Bacteria > Pseudomonadota > Gammaproteobacteria > Pseudomonadales > Pseudomonadaceae > Denitrificimonas. The sequence goes on from CAZEZR010000048.1 coordinate 7,827, forward strand.
GTTGGCCTCCCAAGAGGTGCATGACATTGCCGTCGCCATGGGGGTGGATCCCGGTTCTGACGATATCAGCCAATTGCGTTATGGCAAAGTGTGTATTTTGGCTGATGCGGACTCCGATGGTTTACATATTGCCACGCTCTTATGCGCCTTATTTGTCCGCCACTTCCGGCCTTTAGTGGAGGCCGGACATATTTATGTGGCCATGCCACCCTTGTATCGGGTGGATATTGGTAAAGAAGTGCACTACGCCTTGGATGATGATGAACTGGCCAATATTCTGGCCCGCATCGAAGCAGAAAAGAAGCGGGGTAAACCTCAAGTGACCCGCTTTAAAGGCCTGGGTGAAATGAATCCGCCGCAACTGCGGGAAACCACCATGGATCCCAATACCCGCCGCTTGGTGCAGTTGACTCTGGATGACTTTACCAGCACCCAAGAGTTGATGGACATGCTTTTGGCCAGAAAACGTGCCGGTGACCGTAAAGCTTGGTTGGAAAGCAAGGGTGATTTAGCTGAGGTGCAAGTGTGATGAGCTTTTTAGCCACTGCCAGTACTGTTCTTCCCGCAAACCTATTCGATAGAGGCTGTGCATGACGCAATCCTATGATTTAAGCCTTGAGGGTGTTGAGCGCCGCTCAATGGCGGAGTTTACCGAACAAGCGTATTTAAACTATTCCATGTATGTGATTATGGACCGGGCTTTGCCGCATATTGGTGACGGTTTAAAACCGGTACAGCGGCGCATTATTTATGCCATGAGCGAGCTGAATTTAGATGCTGATTCTAAGCATAAAAAATCCGCGCGAACGGTGGGTGATGTGCTGGGTAAGTATCATCCCCATGGCGATAGCGCCTGTTATGAGGCCATGGTGTTAATGGCGCAGCCCTTTAGTTACCGCTATCCGTTGGTTGATGGGCAAGGCAACTGGGGTGCGCCGGATGATCCCAAGTCGTTTGCTGCCATGCGTTATACCGAGGCCCGTTTAGCCCGTTACTCAGAAGTACTGCTCACTGAGCTGGGCCAAGGTACCGTGGATTGGATTCCCAACTTTGACGGCACCATGAATGAGCCAGCGGTGTTGCCAGCGCGCTTACCCAACTTATTACTTAATGGCACCACTGGGATTGCGGTGGGTATGGCCACCGATGTGCCGCCGCATAACTTGCGTGAAGTGGCTGCAGCTTGTGTGCTGTTGCTGGATAAGCCCAAGTCCACTTTAGAAGATTTATGTGAGCATATTCAAGGGCCGGACTATCCAACGGATGCGGAAATTATCACCCCGCGGGCTGATATTCAAAAAATCTATGCCGCGGGGCGTGGCTCAGTACGGATGCGTGCTGTCTACCATGTGGATGATGGTGATGTGGTGATTACTGGGCTACCACACCAAGTATCCGGCGCTAAAGTGATTGAGCAGATCGCCGCACAAATGCAGGCGAAAAAGCTGCCCATGGTGGCTGACTTACGTGATGAGTCGGACCATGAAAACCCGTGCCGCATTGTGATTATTCCGCGCTCCAACCGTGTCTCCACTAAAGAACTGATGCAGCACTTATTTGCCACCACGGACTTGGAGTCCAGTTATCGAGTCAATACCAACGTGATTGGCTTGGATGGCTTACCGCAAGTGAAAGACTTGCGCAGTCTGTTGGTAGAATGGTTGGTGTTTCGGGTTGCTACCGTACGTAAACGTTTGCAGTTTCGCCTGGATCGCGTGGAGAAACGTCTCCATCTCTTAGAAGGCTTATTGGTTGCTTTTCTCAATCTGGATGAAGTGATTGAAATCATCCGCAATGAAGAACACCCCAAAGCGGTATTGATGGAACGCTTTGCCATCAGTGAGATTCAGGCGGACTACATCCTGGATACGCGCTTGCGCCAGTTAGCACGCTTGGAAGAGATGAAAATCCGTGGCGAGCAAGATGAGCTAGCCAAAGAGCAGGCGCACCTGCAAGGCTTACTTGGCAGTGAAGCGAAATTAAAACGCTTGGTGCGCAAAGAACTGCTTGAAGATGCTAAGACCTACGGTGATGAGCGTCGCTCACCGTTGGTTGAGAGGAGTGAAGCGCGGGCGTTATCTGAAACTGATTTAGTGCCTGCTGAGCCGGTTACTGTGGTGATGTCGGAGCAAGGCTGGGTGCGCAGCGGTCGCGGGCATGAGCTTGATCCAACGGGCCTATCCTACAAAGCTGGCGATGGCTTTAAGCAGGCGGTGCAAGGACGTTCCAATCAGTTTGTGGTGTTTATCGATAGCACCGGCCGCAGTTATTCATTACCAGCGCATACTTTGCCGGCGGCGCGGGGTCATGGCGAACCTTTGTCCGGGCGTTTAACCATCCCAGCCGGCGCGACCTTTGAATGTCTGTTGATGCCCAGTGATGAACAATTACTGGTTATGGCTTCGGACGCAGGGTATGGTTTTGTCATTCAAGGCGAGAATATGCAGGCGAAAAATAGAGCCGGCAAGTCTTTAATTACTCTACCTAAAGCAGCGCGGGTGTTAGCGCCTAAGTTGGTGAGTAACCTCGATGAGGATTGGCTGGCGGTGGTCAGCAATGAAGGGCGCTTATTAGTCTTTAAAGTCTCAGACCTGCCTGTGCTCAGTCGCGGTAAAGGCAATAAGCTCATTGGCATTGCCACCGAACGAGCGGCAAAGCGTGAAGAGTGGGTGGTCGATTTTGCCGTATTAAGTGCGCAAGATACCTTGGTATTAGCCGCTGGTAAGCGTACGTTATCCCTTAAGTTTAATGACCTTGAACATTATCAAGGCGAGCGTGGACGCCGCGGAAACAAACTGCCACGGGGCTTTCAGCGAGTTGATGGCTTGCACGTAGAAACTTAAAACAGCGCAACGCAGTGTATGATGCAGGCTCAAGATAGACGCTGGTGCTCAGCACTTATAGGATAAGCAGATGAACAAGCTAGCGTCGTTAGATTGGGATCACGGTGGTGAAACACCAAAATTATTAGTGGCAGGCAACTGGACATTAGACCAACGCAAGCCAGAGTTAAATGAAGTGTGGCGTAAGGGCGGACGTTTGCCTGAGCAGATTACTGTGCAAGTTACAGTGGATGCTTGGGACAGCAGTTTATTAGCCTTGTTACGCCGTTTACAGCGTTTGGCCAGTGAGCAAAAAGTCACTTTGGACTTGCTGGACTTGCCCGATGGCGTTGAACGCTTACTGGAAATGGCGGCCAGCCCATCAACCCAAGCCACAGAAGCGGATAAACCTGACTATGGTTGGGTGTCGCGCGTTGGTTTGAGTGGGCAAAGTGTTGCCCGTGCTGTAGCCAATTCGTGCACATTTGTTGGCGAAGTGGTACAAGCTATGGGGCGCTTATTTGCCGGTAAGGCGCGCATGCGCATGGTCGATTTTTGGATGGCCTTGCAGCAATGTGGCCCTGGTGCTTTACCAATTGTCGCCTTGATCGCCATTCTTATCGGTTTGATTTTAGCCTTCGTGGGTGCTGTTCAGCTCGAAGCCTTTGGTGCGCAGCTTTATATTGCCAATATGGTGTCCATTGGCATGACCCGTGAAATGGGGGCCTTGATGACCGCGGTAATTATGGCAGGCCGCACCGGTGCTGCCTATGCTGCGGAAATCGGCAGCATGCAGGCCAATGAAGAAATTGATGCCTTAAAAACCTTTGGTTTCCCACCGTTGGAGTTTTTAATTCTACCGCGTCTATTGGCGTTATTGGTCAGTATGCCAATTTTAACCGTATTCGCCGATATTCTAGGTATCTTTGGCGGTTTTGTGATTGGCTCTGGCTTGTTTGATATTTCCGCCACGCAATATATTAATCAAAGTTTAGAGATGCTGACCTTAACCGACTTTTTAATTGGTCTATTTAAGAGTTTAGTCTTTGCCGTATTGATTGGTTTGATCGGTTGCTATTATGGGCTGTCCTGTGGACGTAATGCGCAAGCTGTGGGGCAGGCCACTACCAATGCGGTGGTTAGCATTATCGTTGCTTTAGTGGTCAGCGATGCCTTGATCACCCTTATTTGCACGCAGCTGGGGATCTAAGCATGAGTGAAGCAATATTAGTTGCAGACAATCTCAGTGCTGGTTATGGCTCGTTGGTGATCCAGCGTGACTTAAACTTCAGTATTAAAAAAGGCGAAGTATTTGTCATTATGGGCGGCAGTGGCTGTGGTAAAAGCACTGTGTTACGCCATTTAATAGGTTTACAAGCACCTTTGGCGGGACAGGTTTTTTTCCAAGGGGATGACTTTTGGGCACGGGATGCAGACAGTCGCGCTAATTTGCAACAGCATTTTGGTGTGTTGTATCAAAACGGTGCGCTATGGGGTGGGATGACTTTAAGAGAAAATATCTGTCTGCCCATTAGCACCTGGCGACCAGAATTGACCAAGGCTGATCTACATGAGCTGGCGGCAATTAAACTGGCGCTGGTGGGTTTGGCTGGCTGTGATGATTTGTACCCCGCAGAGTTATCTGGGGGGATGCGTAAACGTGCCGCGTTAGCTCGAGCGCTGGCTTTGGATCCACAAGTGTTATTTTTTGATGAGCCATCAGCAGGTTTAGATCCACTCAGCTCAATGGCGTTAGACGAGTTGATCTTAGAACTCAGAGACAGTTTGGGTTCCAGCATTGTATTGGTCACACATGAGTTACCCAGTATTTATGCAGTGGCTGATACCTGTTTATTCTTAGATAATAAAACCCGCACGCAAATTGCTCTAGGCACATTGGGTGAGTTATTAGAGCATGGCCCTGACACAGTGCAGCGTTTTTTACGGCGCGGTCAAGCCGCAGCACATGAGGTAATGAAATGACTGAATCGCGCAAGCCGTTTTTTATAGGCGTATTTTTATTGAGTGGCGTAGCATTGTTAGCCGCAGGGCTGCTGCTGTTAAGCCGCGATAGCTTACTGACTCGTCCAGCTGAGTATGTGGTGTACTTTACCGGTGCTCTAGATGGTTTGGATGTGGGCGCAGATGTGACTTATCGTGGGGTCAAGGTGGGTAATGTCCGGCAAATTGACTTGTCGTATGACCGCACCTTAAACGATGTGGTGATGCCAGTGACTATTCGCATTACTGCTGAAAGTGCGCGCAGCAAAGGTGATGAGCGTGGGTTTGACCGCTTTGTTGAGCGATTAATTGAGCGTGGTCTACGCGCTCAGTTACAAACGCCGAGCTTATTAACCGGTAAAGCCATTGTGGCGCTAGATTTTTTTCCGGACCAGCAAGGTTATATTCGCGATCCACATATCATTGATCTACCAGCCATCCCAACTGTGCCCTCGCGGATTGACCAAGCAGCAGATGTGCTGCGAGAGTTGGTCAGTGGTTTAAAAGAAATACCGATGAAGGAAACCTTAGATGCAGCCAATAAAACCTTATTGGCTTTTGAGCGTTTGGCTTCTGCTCCAGAAACAGAGGCGGGCATGAAGAGTTTGAGTGTGACCTTAAATAACTTTGAACAGATCAGTGAGCAACTGCAGCAACGCCTGCCGACTACGCTAGATAATGTTGAAAGTGGTAGTACAGAACTTAAAGAAGCCCTAGTAGATGTGCGCCATGCTGCGCAAAGTGCGCGTGATGCGTTGCAGGAAATGGAAGGGATGGTGAGTGATGGGCGCCGCAGCATAGGCCCACAGTCGGAATTACAATATGAGTTGTTGCAGTCTTTGCAAAATTTAGGGCAGGCCAGTAAAGCTTTGCAACGTACCGCGGAAAGCATTGAACAGCAGCCGCAATCGATAATCTTTGGCAAGAAACGGTGATCAGATGAAACAAATAATACGCTTGCCTCGGGCTATAACGATGCTATGGGTTTTGGCACTCGGAACTGTTGCGTGTAGCGTTGCACCACCTGCTCAGCTGTATCAACTGCAGCCGCCAGTGACCGATGTGACCAGTGGTAAAAGCACCGCGACAGTGTTACTGGGACCGTTAAGAATTGCTGATTATTTACAGCGTGAAAGTCTGTTGCAGCGTAAAGCCGATGGCAGTTTAGCTATCAGCCAAGAAGGGCGCTGGGCAGGCAGCTTAGAGGATGATATTGGCCAGTTTTTATTGCGACAGGTATCAAGCCAGCTGGGCAGCAGCCGTATTTCATTGTATCCCGACCGGGTTGGCATGAAAGCACAAGCTCAGGTAATCGTCGTCATCAGCCGCCTCGACTCAGGGACTGAGCAACCCGCCATTTTAGAAGCACAATGGCGCTTAATGGATGGGCAAGGGGCTTTAACTGACAGCCGCTTGGTCTATCTTGAAGAAGCACATAATGGTGAGTTAGCTGATCAGGTGCGCGCGCAGAGTGATTTGCTGAGCCAATTAACCCAACAGTTGGTGCAGGCACTGCAAGAGGCTTTGCCGACTCAGTCGGCTCAGCAACAAACACCGCGTAAAGTCAGTGCCGCTAGCCTCAATAAAAAAAAATCTATGCCAGAGACTGATCGATTGAGCATCCCTGTTGTTGAGCCAGAGCGAGAGCAGGAAGTGTATCGGTTTTGATTTTACTGCCGCAGGTGCAGTTTAATACAAGGCGGGTTGGATAAAGGTTGGGCTGATTAAAATGCTCTTGCTTGGAGCTATGACGCAGAACAAGGCTTGAACTCACTCTGCGTCAATAGTTCATCAGGCGCTACCACCACTAGTGGTAAAACTTTAATTGTGCTCCGCTCGCTGCAAGCTTATAAGTTGTTCTTCAAGCAAAGCTGGGTAGGGCTCATTCAACGCCTCTAGGCACTTGGCATGCTCTGGTTTAGCAATAGAGCGGATGCGGGCGCTGGCTATAATGTTGTTGTTGCTGGCCAAATCTTCGCTCAGCAGTAATAAGTTACGACTCTGTTGGCTCAAAGCTAATGCTGTCTGTGCGCCTTGGCTTAATAATAGCTCGCCTAAAGATGCATCTGCGCTGGTGGTGCCTTCACTTAAACCGAGTTTGATTTTTAATGGAATATCTTGGTCACTAACGTCCATTTGTAAGCTATGACCAAAGGCACGCAGTAGTTCGCCACAGCACAGCGCATTACGTGGGTAGTGGGCATGACTGGAGGGAAAAGTAATAATACTGCGACCGTCGGCCAGTGAATATAATTGACCGTCATATAAAGCCGCTGATTGCTCCACCGCATAACGGTACTTTTTCAGTAATTCAGCCAGGCGCTCCTGAGGCAGCTGGCGCAGTTGTTCCATACTGCCAAGCTCCACCGCTAAAATTGCATTGGGTTGCGCTTGAGCTGGCGCAGTGTCGGTTGAGTTAGACGGAGTGGCAACAAGCACTGAGTCCTCCGCAGAGCCTTGCTGATCCTTGCTGTCCGTTGCTACAACTGGAAAATCCTCACTGCTAGCGATTGTTGTATCTGCTACTGCCACAGTGGCTAATGGATCTGCTGTTTGGGTGTCGGCAATAAAGTATTTATTTAGTTGGCGTGCTAACAAACCCACTTCATCAGGGCGTTGGGTGTGGGGCGCTGGGGGAGCAGGGTTAATCAGCCAGTTGCTTAAAGCTTGTAATGGTTGGGCAATTGAGCGGCCTAAGTGGATCGAAAGAAACAAGACACAGAGCAGCAAGGCTAAACCTAAGATAGCAATGGATTGCATACTGATGTTGATGGGTTCTTGCAGCTTGTGCAGATCAATCTGTACGTGCAGTGAGCCGGCAACATTGTCTTGATAAAACAGTTTTTTCGAGTAAAGGCCGGGCTCGGCAGTGTTGGGCTTGGGTCGCTGTCCCGCTTCGGCTAATACACGCTTATCTGTGCTTTGCAGAGCTGCATAGGCCACGTAGGGGTTATCCACCAGGTTGCGTAATAACACTGCGACGCTAAGAGTGTCCTCGGCGGACAAGGCACCCTCAGCAGCGGTATGGGTTTGCTCAAGCAAGTTGCTACCTATTGCATCCGCTTGCTGCGTCACTGACCACTGCAGTTGGGTGTGCATCAGCCAAGCGAAGGCCAGCAAGCAGGTGAGGATAATAAGGGTGTTGTAACCTGCTATACGCAAAGTAATGCTGGCACGTTTTGGGTGTTTAGAGTCGAGCGGCATAGACAAGGTTTTCCAAGTAAATAAGGCTGTAAGGGTAAGTATACTGCGAGCAAATAAGTTGTTAGCAGCTATAAAAAAAGTAAAGTATAGCGGGCGTAAAACTTAGAACAAGCAAAAGGACTGCCCGTTGGGCGATTAAATGGCTAGAATGACTCTTTTTTATCAGCGGAGAAAGCACCGTGCGTGAAATTGTCCTGATTAACATCACAGGTGTAGACCGTCCGGGGTTAACCGCCGCCATTATGAGCGTACTATCGCACAGTGGCGTAAATATTTTGGATATTGGGCAGGCTGTTATCCATAACACTCTGTCTTTTGGGATTCTGGTTGAAATTCCGAGCACTGAGCAAGCCTCAGCAGTGCTTAAAGATGTGCTTTTTACTGGTTATAAACTTGATCAGCAAGTGCGTTTCACCCCTGTAGCTGAAGAGGATTATCAGCAGTGGGTTGCCGGCCAAGGCAAGCCGCGCTATATCGTCACCTTATTAACTCGCCAAGTGACCGCTGAGCAGTTACAGCGGGTCAGTGCTATTACTGCGCAGTATGGTTTAAATATAGATCATATTGATCGCTTGTCTGGGCGTATGTCATTGGATATGCCAGAAAATCAAGGTAAGGGCTGTATTGAGTTTTCAGTGCGGGGTGAGCCGGCGGATGCGGCAGCTTTGCGTGCTGAGTTTTTAAGTGTGGCTCAGGAACTGGATGTGGATATTGCCTTCCAGCGCGATACGGTATTTCGGCGCAATCGTCGTTTAGCTGTCTTTGATATGGACTCCACTTTAATTGAAGCTGAAGTGATTGATGAGCTGGCTAAGGCAGCTGGAGTCGGCGAGCAAGTGGCGGCTATTACTGAGCGCGCAATGCAAGGGGAAATGGATTTTAAGGCCAGTTTTAAAGAGCGCTTAGCTTTACTTGAGGGCTTGTCAGAAGATGTCCTGCAAGAGATCGGTGAGTCATTGCGTCTCACCGAAGGGGCAGAAATGCTGTTTACTGAGCTGAAACGCTTAGGTTACAAAACGGCTATTTTATCCGGCGGCTTCACCTATTTTGCGAAACAACTGCAAGAGCGTTTAGGGATTGATTATGTGTATGCCAATGAGTTGGAAATTATTGACGGTAAGCTCACGGGTCGCGCCATTGAGCCCATTGTCGATGCACAGCGTAAAGCAGACTTGTTGCGTGAACTCACGGTAAAGGAAGGTTTACGCTTAGAGCAGACTATTGCGGTCGGGGATGGGGCAAATGACTTGCCGATGCTGGCTTTAGCTGGGCTGGGTGTGGCGTTCCGCGCTAAACCTATGGTGAAAAAATCAGCCCGCCAAGCCATTTCAAATTTAGGTTTGGACGGTATCTTATACCTACTGGGTTACCGTGACCGTGAGAGCGCTGATGAGTAAGCAGCAGCCTTAACTCTTAATCCTTTATACGCCCCCCCCTGAAACCTGCTGTGCGAGTACTCAAGCCGCACAGCAGGTTTTTTGCTTAAGAAAGACTGCCTAAGGCACTACGGCTAAAGGGCAGGGTTTCCTCAAAGCGACCCTCACGGACTTTTGTGGCCCACTCGGGATCGAGCAGCAGGGCGCGGCCCACCGCAACCAAGTCAAACTCTTCAGCGGCAAAGCGGTTCAATAGACCGTCTAAGTTGGAGGGTTGAGCAACTTCCTTGCTGCCTGCCAAAAAGCTGGTGAATTCACTACCGTCTAAACCAACGCTGCCCACAGTAATAGTCGGCTTGCCAGTCAGTTGGCGGGTCCAGCCTGCCAAGTTGAGCTCCGAGCCTGCGAATTCCGGCTCCCAGAAGCGACGGGTTGAGCAGTGGAAAATATCGACCCCAGCCTCGACCAGCGGTTGTAAGAAAGTTTTAAGCTCTTCGGGAGTGTGCGTCAAGCGTGCGCTGTAGTCTTGCTGCTTCCACTGTGAATAGCGGAAGACAATGGGGAAGTCCGGGCCTACGGCCGCGCGAACTGCTTGAATAATTTCTACGGCAAAGCGACCGCGATTGGCCATACTGCCGCCGTAGTTATCGCTGCGCTGGTTGCTGCCATCCCAGAAAAATTGGTCAATTAAGTAGCCGTGGGCGCCATGGATTTCGACACCATCCATGCCAATGTCTTGCGCATCTTTAGCCGCCTGGGCAAACGCTGCAATGACTTCATCAATATCCGCTTGGGTCATGCCATGGACGATTTTTTTGCCATCTTTAAGCTTTTCCATGGGGCCGTAACCAGGCACGCTGGCGTCGGGTTCGGTGCCTAAGCGACGTACATTACCCACATGCCAAAGTTGCGGCATGATTTTGCCACCCGCGCTATGCACAGCATCAACCACTTTTTTCCAACCCGCTAAAGCATCTGCACCATAAAAACGTGGGACATTTGGATAGCCATTGGCCGCGCAGTGATTAACCGTGGTGCCTTCGCTGATAATTAAACCTACGTCTGCAGCAGCGCGCTTGCGGTAATACTCAACCACTTCGGCAGTGGGCACACCGCCCGGTGAAAAGCTGCGGGTCATCGGCGCCATAACAATACGGCTAGGGATGTTTAATGCGCCCAGTTGAAAAGGCTTAAACAATTGCTGTATATCGTTCATGCGTTGCTCCGTCTTGATTGCCTTGGAGAAAAATAGGCAACTTGATTGCTTTGGGTCACAAAGCGACCCTATATAGGTGACGGTATCAGAAAAACTATCTCATAAGCCACGCTCTTCTTTGCCTTCTGGCGGCCTCTAATGCATTTAAGTGGTGTTAGTGTTTGCTTAGACAGATTAACGAGCGCTTTACCCGTTGTTTTTTAGATGTCAGAAACCAATCAGCAGGGGATGAAAACAGCTGCGAAGTGGTTTTTTCCATCTTTAGCTGAGGGTTTGCAGTTTTTGTTACACAATCAATTGGAGCGCAGGTTTACCCGTCGTTATGCGGCTTACAGCGGTTTTTTATTCGCTTTATGGTTTGAAAAGTAAAAGATAATTGCTTTCTGACGAGCCAGTCATGTTGCAATCCGCTAAAATGCACCGTTTTGCGCGGCCCATTAACAATTGCGGCCTACACTTTTCGAGATCAAGGTTGAACCATGTCAGAACAAAAAAACCAACAGTTGCCCTCATATCTAGATGCTGAGAACCCTGGCCCATGGGCTATTTTTCTGGAGCAGGTTGAGCGCGTTGAGCCCTATTTGGGAGAGTTACGTAAGTGGGTCAATACTTTAAAGCACCCAGAGCGCAGTCTGATTGTCGATGTGCCGGTGCGTATGGATGATGGCAGCATTGCCCACTTTGAAGGTTATCGCGTTCAGCACAGCCTTAATCGCGGGCCGGGTAAAGGTGGTGTGCGTTACCACCAAGATGTGACCTTGTCAGAGGTGATGGCTCTATCGGCATGGATGTCAGTTAAAACAGCCGTAGTAGGGCTGCCATTTGGTGGTGCTAAAGGGGGTGTGCGGGTTGATCCGCGCAAGCACTCTATTGGTGAGGTAGAGCGTATCACGCGCCGTTATACCAATGAGATCAGTTCAATTATTGGTGTCAATACTGATATTCCAGGCCCTGATGTGAATACCAATGCGCAAACCATGGCGTGGATGATGGACACTTACTCCATGCATGCGGGCACCACACAGCCGGGCATTGTCACCGGTAAGCCAATCCCACTGGGTGGTAGTTTAGGTCGTGTTGAAGCCACGGGTCGTGGGGTGTTTATTGTCGGTGCAGCAGCGGCCAAAGACGCTGGCATTAATTTAACCGGTGCCCGGGTTAGCATCCAAGGTTTTGGTAATGTGGGTGGTACCGCAGCACGTTTGTTTGCAGAGGTTGGTGCGAAAATTGTTGCTGTGCAAGACCATACCGGTACTGTTGCTGATCCGAATGGGTTGGATGTTGAAGCATTGCTTAAGCATGTTAAACAGACGGGTGGCGTAGGTGGCGTGGCCAATGCCAAAGTTATTACAACGGATGAGTTTTGGGCAGTAGAGGCAGATATTCTTATTCCAGCAGCATTAGATGGTCAGTTGACTCGGCACAATGCCGATGCAGTGCGCGCTCGTATTATTGTTGAAGGTGCCAATGGGCCGACCACGCCGGAAGCGGATGATATTCTGAACAGCAAGGGCATTGTGGTGGTGCCGGATGTCTTGGCCAATGCTGGAGGGGTGACGGTAAGTTATTTTGAGTGGGTGCAGAACTCAGCCAGTTTTTACTGGAGTGTTGAGGAAATTAATCAGCGCTTGGAGAAAATTATGAGCGATGCGTACAGTTCGCTTACAGCTACTGCAGCAGAGCACCAAGTAACACTACGTACTGCCGCATTTATTACTGCTTGTACCCGTATTTTAGAGACCCGTGAGTTACGTGGTTTATACCCATAACCCATTGGCTGCTTTGACTTAATGAAAAGACGCGTCAATGCTGACGTTGGGTAAGGAAAGCGTGCGCACGACGGGTTGTTTGCTGGATTAAGCAGCGAGCAGGGTATCACTCGTCTAATAATAAAAAAGGCCTGCATTTGCAGGCCTTTTGAGTGTTATAGCAGTCGTTTAACCACGCTCATCTGGCAAGGCGGCAATGACATCTTCTGCCTGCAAGCCTTTCTCGCGGTCCATTACGGTGAACTCAACGCGCTGGCCTTCGACCAGAACACGATGTCCTTCGCCGCGAATCGCTCGAAAGTGGACAAAAATATCATCACCAGAATCGCGGGAAATAAAGCCAAAACCTTTGGAAGTGTTAAACCACTTCACGGTACCGGTTTCGCGATCGCTCAGGTCTTGCGACAGTGGCGCACTCTTGGTGCTCACTTTACGCAGGTTCAGAGCAAGATGTAGCAGTGCTGCAGCGAGTAAAACAAGCAGGCTTAATAAAGCATTATCGTTATTGCTGAGCAGAAAGACTGCTTGCATGGCTGTGGCAATAACGACTAATGCTGAAACGAGCCCCTGTAACTGACGACGAGCGCCACGTGCCCAAGTTGGTAGGATTGGTGCAATTAATAAGTTGGCTATGGCAAATGAAGCGAGCAGAAGGTCTGCTTGGTTAGCGCTGGTTAAAACAAGCGACAGGAATAATGCGCTCAAACCAGTTATTAGATGGATAATTTTTAGCATATGCAATGGACTCACCTTGATAAGAATCACAATAAATAAGAGAACCGACTACGATTACAGGACTCTATTAAAGCAGCGCTGCTGTCGTGTTCTAATCACTGAAGAAAAAAGCTCCAGCCATCAATACGTATTAAACAGCAAACGCAGCAATGACTCAAACGACTAAAGTCGGCAGCTGTGAGATCGCAGTGCTAAGACTATAAAAGGAGCTTAGATATGCACCTGAAACTAGTTAGATAGATGCAGCCAGTGACTTGCAGCGCATGCTTAGCCGAGTAATTGAGCACTGTTGTCTTGTGCCGCTGCACATGGCATAGCAGTTGGCGCTGTTAGACTATATAATCAAGGTTTTCTGCGATGCCTATCAGCAGGGTGCTCGTCAGTAGCATTTTGTGTTAAGCGGCATCAGTTATTTCAAATTTTTAGGAAGCGAACGCTATCATGATGCGCAGCCACTATTGCGGACACTTAAACGAATCCCTGAACGGGCAA
>CAZEZR010000049.1:0-21265 GCA_964516465.1 uncultured Thiopseudomonas sp.
GTCAGTTGCTCTACCAACTGAGCTATACCGGCAATGGCGGCCATTATATAGATTCCAGATACCTTGTAAAGCCTTTCTACAACTATTTTTAATTTGAATTAATTCAACTGCTTACTAGCGCTGCACAGAATATGCTGCAACTCAGTCGCTAACCTAGCTGGCCTATTTTTAGTCGCGGTGGGCAAGCAATAATAAATTGCGTGGTGTCAGCTCTGCGGCGCAAAACTCACCCAGCTCTACGGCAAAACCTTGCTCAGCTAAAAAAATTGCTTGGTCAAGCACCAGCCACAATTCTAATGGCCGGCGAAATAAGCCGCGCACCAATTCTAAATTACGGACCTCAGCTAACCGCTGCCAACCTTTGGCTTCCAACACTGGCCAATTTTGCTCAGGCACTGTGGGCAGCTCCTTTAAAGCGGCCAAATCAAAACACCACTGCGCAAAGGGTTGATTAAACCACTTAGCCGACAACGAAGGTGTGGGCAGGTACTCATCCACACCGCGCAGCTCTCGCTGTAAAACATCAAAAGCCAAACGCCAAGCCATGGACTGGTCGCGCTGACGACGCTCACCGGTGCTGGCGGTAACTGTAGCCATTAACGGCAAACTGAGATCATCACGATCCAGCTGCAACTTAGAAGCACGCCCCAAGGTTGACAGCGGCGAGTACAGCCCCGCTTGCGTCCGGTTATAACAACAGGGGGCTAAGGCTAGCGCTGCGGTATGCTGCGTGCTGACTTGGCGTACTAGGTGAGTATGCAAATCACCACAGGCATGCAATGCCACCACCGCATCGCAGTGCTGTAATGGTGCGACACTTTCTGCGCTCAATACATCACATAGACTGTGCTGTGCTTGGGGTAGAAATTTTTGACTGATTGCTTGGCCGCTGCTGATTAACCCGGGGTTAAACTCTAAGCTTTGCAGTTGCGCATCCGGCCAAGCCAAGTAGCGACCTAGATGACCTTTACCCGCACACCAATCCAGCCAGCTCTTAGTGCGCGCAAAGGATTGCGCTACACCACCGTGTAGCGCACTCGAAAAAGCTTCAATCTGCAACCACTTACGCCCAGCAATGCCATTAGGCATCCGTTGTGGCCGCTCGCTGAGTGCTGCTTGGTTAAAGCGTCCGATAGCGGATAGCTGGACGGCTTGCTCCGCCCAACTGACAAAAGGTTGCGGTGCGCCAAGTGCGCTTGGCTCAGCCTGATAGTTTTCAGCATCAGCTAAACTGCGCGCTGCTAACCAAGCGGCCAGCTCTGGATAATCGGCCGCCCAACTTAAGCGTTGCTGAGTAAAGGGTTTTTCTCGCCAAACACTTTGCTGCTGGAATAAAAAAGCATCCAGCGCTAAAAATCGCTCACGCAGAATATCGCCACTTAATACTGGCGCAACTAAGCTCAACAATTATCTGCCCTGCAACGCATCCACGCGCAACTTACGTTCCAGCCAACGGAATACTTGGACCAAAATAAAGGTCATGGCTAAGTAAAATAAACCGGCAGCAAAGAAAATTTCTACTGGCATATAGGTGCGGGCGATAATAGTGCGCGCCATTCCAGTGAGCTCCAGCAAAGTAATGGTGCTGGCCAGTGAGCTGGCTTTAAGCATTAAAATCACTTCATTGCTGTAAGCCGGCAAACCAATGCGTGCTGCGCGCGGTAAAACAATGTGCCACATTGCCTGCCCACGACTCATACCCAATGAGCGCGCCGCCTCCACTTCACCGGGCGGTACTGCCTGAATTGCACCACGGATAATTTCCGCAATATAGGCAGCGGTATGCATGGTCATGGCAATCAGCGCACACCAATAAGGGTCGCGTAAATAGGGCCACAGCGGTCCCTGACGCACAGCATCAAACTGGGCCAAACCGTAATAGACTAAAAACAATTGCAGCAGTAATGGCGTGCCGCGGAAAAAGAAAATATAGCTAAAGGGCAAGACCCGCACATACCAATGCCGTGAAGCCCGCGCCATGCCCAGCGGTATCGCAACCAGCAACCCTACCACAACCGCAATAGCGACCAGTTCTAGGGTTAAGTAGGCGCCTTCCAGCAGCTTCGGCAGCCACTTTATAACGACATCCCAGTTCATGCGGCACTCCTAGCAAAACCGCGGTTCGCGCGCTTTTCTAAGACATGCAAAATCAACATGCTTAATACGGTTAAAGTCAGATAAATACAAGCTGCGACCATAAAAAAAGTAAAGGGTTGCTTGGAAGAAGTCACCGCTACTTGTGCACTGCGCATCACTTCATTCAGGCCAACCACAGACACCAGAGCGGTATCTTTCATCAAAATCATAAAGAGATTGCCTAAGCCTGGGATAGCTATGCGCCACATTTGCGGCAAAACCAGCCGAAATAGAATTCGCGGCCGTGATAAACCCAGCGCCAAACCTGCTTCACGATGACCCCGTGGAATGGCTAATAAAGCACCGCGAAAGACTTCTGTGGCATAGGCACCAAAGCACAGCCCTAAGGCAAACACCCCAGCAGCAAAAGCAGTCAACTCCAGTTCAGGGTAGCCAATGGCCTCACCCAACGCATTGACCAAACCCACTGAGCCATAATAAATCAGCAGCACCCAGAGCAATTCAGGTACACCGCGCACCATGGTTGAGTACGCATCACCGAGCCAACGCAAGGCTCGGTAAGGGGATGTTTTTGCCAGTGCTCCACCTAAGCCTAATATCAGACCTAAAGCCAGCGAACACAGGGCCAGTTTAATTGTCATCCAAGTGCCAGCAAGCAATGCTGGGCCAAAACCATAAAGTTCAAAGTTCATCAGAAATACTTGTGTGGCGTGTGCAAAGTAAAACCGCCACTGTAGGGGTGGCGGCTTTATTACTGCGAACGCGCTAAATTAATACACGTTAAAGGGAAAATACTTGTCGTTAATGCTTTGGTAGGTGCCATCTTCAACAATTTCTTTCAGCGCAGTGTTTAAACGTTCGCGCAACTCATCGTCGCCTTTACGCAATGCTATACCGATTTTATCGTTATCAAAGACTGGCTCACCTTTAAACTCAAAGTTGGCCCCAGCATCGCTTTTCAGCCATTCCCAGTTGACAAACTTATCTGCTAAGACGCCATCCAAACGGCCTGACTCTAAATCTAGGTAGGCGTTTTCATTGGTATCATAGTATTTAATCTCCACCGCCTTGCCGAGGTTGTCTTCCAACCAGTTGCCGGCAATAGTCGCACGCTGGGTGCCGATAACTTTACCTTTGAGGCTTTTCGCATCCACTTTAAAATCACTGTTTTTTGCGGCAATAAACTGCAAACCATTGGTGTAATACGGGTTGGTAAAGTCAACCGCCTGTAAACGCTCGTCAGTGATAGACATGGATGCGGCTAAAAAATCAAATTTCTTCGCGTTCAAAGCTGGGATGATACCGTCCCAGTCTGAAGTCACCACAGTGCATTCAACGTTCATTTTATCGCACAGCGCATGGGCAATATCTAAATCAAAGCCCACCACTTCACCGCTGGAGTCAATCAAGTTAAATGGCGGGTAAGCACCTTCGGTACCAATTTTAAGTTTTTCTACCGCAAAACTTGCGCTGGCAAATGACAAACTTGCTGCCGCCACTAAGAGAATTTTTTTATAGTTCTTCATCATTATTGCCTCATTGATTATGACTGGACATAAATTGTTTACAGCGCTCAGACTGCGGATTATTGAATACCTGCTCAGGGGTCCCCTGCTCTTCCACTATGCCTTGATGCAGAAATACAATTTCGCTCGAAACTTGCCGAGCAAAACCCATCTCATGGGTCACCAACAACATGGTGCGACCTTCTTCAGCCAAAGCACGAATAACACCCAATACCTCTTGCACCATTTCCGGGTCTAGGGCAGAGGTTGGTTCATCAAACAGAATAACTTTCGGCTGCATGGCTAAGGTGCGAGCAATCGCTGCACGCTGTTGCTGGCCGCCAGACAATTGATTGGGGTAGACATGACGTTTGTCAGCAATGCCGACTTTAGCCAATAAGGTTTCTGCACTGGCAATGGCCTCATCTTTACTTAAGCCCAGCACACGGCGTGGTGCTTCGATAATATTATCCAGCACGCTCATATGCGGCCACAAATTAAAGTTCTGAAAGACAAAGCCAACTTGCGTGCGCAAACGATTAATTTGCTCGTTACTTGCAGCCACCAACTGACCATGGCGATCTTTTTTTAACTGTAACTCTTCACCGGAAAAAAATATTTGCCCGCAATGCGGATTTTCTAACAGGTTAATACAGCGCAAAAAAGTCGACTTTCCCGATCCAGACGAACCCAGAATAGAAATCACATCGCCGTCATGAGCGGTTAAAGAAATACCTTTTAAAACGTCTAATGCACCGTAACGTTTATGCAAGTCACGTATTTCTAAGGCAGGAATGGCCTCAGCCATAAAATGTCCTCTTTGAACAGAGAGTAGATCTAAAGCACCCATGCGCTCAGTTATAAGCAACAAACGGCACCCAAATAAATACCTTGGTATTTATTTGGGCAACCAAGCGGGTTAATAGTGATCTTGCGATAGTGCCAGCTTTAGACTCGCTTGAAAAGTAGCAGACTTTTCCAGCAACTAGTCCTCATTCTGTGACCTAGTAGTCTTAGGTGACAGCCTTAAGCTACGCAAACTTCCCTTGACACTTTTTAAGTGATTGACCAAGGACGGTCCACGGGCCATTGCCACCCCCATGGCTAATACATCAATCACCACTAAATGGGCAATGCGTGAGGTTAATGGCGTGTAAATTTCAGTATCTTCTTGCACATCAATGGGCAAATGAATGCTGGCCAAGTCCGCTAGCGGCGTATAACTCGGACACAGGGTAATTAAAATAGCACCGGTTTCACGAACTAAATTGGCCGTGGTGAGCAAATCTTTTGAGCGGCCCGACTGCGAGATGCAAATAGCCACATCAGTTGGCTGCAAAGTTACCGCAGACATAGCCTGCATATGCGGGTCACTGTAAGCCGCTGCAGTAAGCAAGAGGCGAAAAAATTTATGCTGCGCATCGGCTGCCACTGCGCCAGAAGCACCAAAGCCATAGAACTCAACGCGCTGAGCTTTGGCCATCACGGCAATAGCTTGCTCTAATGCCTGCAGATTAAGGTGCTCACGCACGTCTATTAACGTGTGCAAGGTTGTATCAAAAATCTTTAAAGCATAATCCGTGACTGTATCTTCTTCACTGATCGCAAACTGTCCAAAACTGGCGCCCGCAGCCAAACTTTGCGCCAACTGCAGCTTCAAATCTTGAAAGCCCTGGCAACCCACCGCACGACAGAAACGCAAAATAGTTGGCTCACTTACGCCAACCACCGCCGCCAAGTCAGACATCGAGCTGTGCATAACCGCTGCGGGGTCAGATAAAACATGCTGCGCCACCTTTACTTCTGACTTGCGCAGCGATTCGAGAGATTGAGCGATATGCTGTAACAGATTCACAATGTTAAACTCATTTAGCCTATGCCACAGTTATGTAGCGATTATGTAGTTATACTACAACAGCTATTTATTCGCACGTTTTACCCAAAGGAGAATAGTTTTGAGCACGCCTTGTGACATGCTAGTGTTTGGTGGTACCGGTGATTTAGCCCTGCACAAACTCCTGCCAGCGCTCTATCATCTGCACCGTGAACAGCGTTTACCCAGCACAATGCGTATCATTGGTATTTCTCGCAAGCTCTTACCTCGCAAGCACTATATTGAATTGGCCGAGCGTCATTGCCGTGCGCAAATCGAAAAAAAAGATTTCGCAGAAAACATCTGGTTGAGTTTTAGTGCCCGTTTAGACTACCTCGCTATGGACGCCACGCAAGCCGCAGATTACAGCCGAATTGTTCACTTTCTAAAGCACAGTCCACAGCATGGCTGTATTTATTATTTAGCCACCGCACCCAGCCTATTTGCCAGCATTGCCGCCAATCTGGGCTTAAATGGCTTAGCCGGCGCCAATACCCGCATTGTCATCGAAAAACCGATTGGTCACTCTTTAGAGTCAGCCTTAAGCATTAATGCGGCAATTGGTAACGCCTTTAGTGAAGAGCAGGTGTTTCGCATCGATCACTACTTAGGTAAAGAAACTGTGCAGAATCTAATGGCCTTGCGTTTTGCCAACGCGCTATTTGAGCCCGTCTGGCGTGCAGCCCATATTGATCATGTGCAAATCACTGTCAATGAAACCATCGGTGTGGAAAACCGCGGTGCCTATTATGATCAAGCAGGCGCCATCCGCGATATGTTGCAGAATCATCTGCTGCAATTGCTCTGCTTAGTGGCTATGGAAGCACCTGTGCATTTTGATGCTGATTCAGTGCGCAATGAAAAAGTTAAAATTTTGCAAGCCCTCAGGCCTATCAGCGGCTTAGATGTACAAGATAAAACGGTGCGTGGGCAGTATGCTGCCGGACACATAGACGGTCACAATACTCCCGCCTACTACTTCGAAAAAGATGTGGATAATGACAGCGATACCGAAACCTTTGTCGCTATTGAAGTCGAGATTGATAACTGGCGCTGGGCTGGGGTGCCGTTTTATTTGCGCACTGGTAAGCGTTTAAACAAGAAAACCTCTGAGATTCTGATTCAATTTAAACCCGTACCGCACAGCTTATTTAGCGAAAGCCAAGCCAATCATTTATTGATCCGCTTACAGCCCGAAGAACGTATTAGTCTTGAGTTAATGGCGAAAACACCTGGCAAAGGTATGCGTTTAGAACCTGTTGAGCTGGAAATCAACTTAGCCGAAGCGTTTCACGACAGCCGCCCCTGGAAAGCTTACGAGCGTTTATTGTTGGATGTGATTGAAAATGATTCCACCCTGTTTATGCGCCGCGACGAAGTCGAAGCCGCATGGCAATGGGTCGACCCTATTCTTAAAGGCTGGCAGCAATACTATCAGCACCCACGCTCTTACCCCGCAGGCTCCAGCGGGCCTGAGCAAGCACACAGCTTGCTGGAAAGGCATCACCGTGCCTGGCATGAGTAGTTTAAGCTGCTCACGCAACAGCGCTTTGCTTTACCCCTCTGAACCTAATCGATGCAAACAAAAAAACCGCTCACAAAGGAGCGGTTTTTTAAATTAACGCTAGCTGCCTATTACAACTGTGGACCTGCGTTTTTAATTGCGTCTGATACGTCAAACTTCTTGAAGTTATCGACAAACTTAGCAGCCAACTCTTTCGCAGCGGCATCGTATGCGTCTTTATCAGCCCAAGTATTACGTGGGTTAAGCAAGTTACTGTCCACACCAGGTACAACTTTAGGTACATCCAAGTTGATCACTGGCAGGTGCTCAGTTTCGGCACCAACCAAGGTTCCACCCTGAATTGCGGCAATCACTGCACGAGTCGTTGGAATGTTAAAACGCTCACCAACACCGTAACCACCACCGGTCCAACCTGTGTTAACCAAATACACTTTAGAGCCAAATCCTTTAATACGCTTGATCAGCAGATCCGCATACTCACCTGCAGGACGCGGGAAGAATGGTGCGCCAAAGCAGGTTGAGAAGGTGGACTTAATGCCCGCATCAGAACCCATTTCAGTGGAACCCACTAAAGCGGTGTAGCCTGACAAGAAGTGATAAGCGGCTTGCTCATTATTCAAGATGGACACTGGTGGCAATACGCCAGTCAGGTCACAAGTCAAGAAAATCACAGCGTTTGGCTCGCCGGCACGGTTCTCAATCACACGCTTCTCAACGTTAGCTAGCGGATACGCTGCACGGCTGTTTTGCGTCAAGCTGTCATCGGTGTAGTCTGGTACGCGCTGCTCATCAAGCACAACGTTTTCCAGAACCGCGCCAAACTTAATGGCTTTCCAGATCACAGGCTCATTTTTCTCAGACAAGTCGATGCACTTGGCATAGCAACCGCCTTCGATATTAAACACAGTGCCCACACCCCAAGCGTGCTCGTCATCACCAATCAGGTAACGGCTTTCATCAGCTGACAAAGTGGTTTTACCGGTACCGGACAAACCAAAGAATAAAGTGGTATCACCCTCTTCACCCACGTTGGCAGCACAGTGCATTGGCAGCACATCGTGCGCTGGCAATAAGAAGTTCTGGACCGAGAACATAGATTTTTTCATTTCGCCAGCGTAACGCATACCTGCTAGCAACACTTTTTTCGCGGCGAAGTTAATCATCACGCAGCCATCTGAGTTGGTACCGTCACGCTCTGGTACGCACTCAAAGAATGGCGCATTGATAATTTGCCACTGATCCTTATTCGAAGGGTTAAAGGTGTCAGGGGTAATAAATAAGCAACGACCGAACAGGTTGTGCCACGCTGTTGTGGTGGTCATTTTCACTGGCAAGTAATGCGTTGGATCAGAACCTACATGCACATGTGAAACAAAACTTTCACGCTCAGCTACATACTCTTCTACCCGAGCCCATAGCGCATCAAAAATACTTGGTGCAATCGGACGGTTAATCGGTCCCCAAGCAATTTGATCTTCAGTGCTAGACTCCTGCACGATAAAGCGGTCAGCTGGCGAGCGACCTGTACGGTGGCCAGTTTCGACTACTAATGAACCATTCACAGCCAACGAGCCTTCGCCACGGCGAATAGCTTCTTCAATTAATTGAGCGGCACTAATATCAGTATACACAGTGGTTTTTGCTTGCGTCATGAGTTCCCCAACGGCCCGAGCCGAGTCCTCCAGAGTTTTTGTAGCGCTTCTGCTGAAGCACTACAACGAAAAAAGTGCCCGTAATTATGACAGAGTTATATAATTAATGCACTGTACTTGACCCATCATTCGCATCTGTATTTTGCTCAGCGAACATTTGCACCACATCGTCTTCATTAAATAAGTAACGTTCATTGCAAAACTGACAGTCAACCTCAATCACCCCAGCTTTTTCTGCCAGCAGTATCTGCAGCTCTGCTAAACCAAGACTGATCAAGGCTTGCTCTGAGCGTTCACGGGTGCAACTGCAATGGAATTTTAAATCTGCTCCTGGGAAAATACGCAGCTGCTCCTCATGGTATAAGCGGTGCAAGATCGTCTCATTATCAAGACCGAGCAGCTCCTCAGCAGTTAAAGTTGTTGCTAGAGCGGTAACATGCTGCCAGCTGGCCTCACGATCCTCAGGGTCAGGTAACCGGTCTGCTGGCAACTGTTGTAATAACATGCCGCGGCCACGTTGGCCATCAGCATATAACCAAAAACGGGTGGCCAGCTGCGCTGAATTGACGAAATAATTGGTAAAACACTCGGCTAGATTTGCGCCATCTAAAGCAACCAAACCTTGGTAGCGCTGCCCTTCTTTCGGATCAACGGTCAGCGCTAACACGCCTTCAGGCATCAACTCAGAAAAAGTTGCATCACTGTCGATCTGATCAGTTTCATAGCGGGCAATCCCGCGCAACTCACGCTCACTGGAACACTCCACCATTAACAACGGAATTGCACCACTGGAGCGCGCCTGCAAGACCAGCAAACCATCAAACTTTAAAGTATTGACCAATAGAGCAGCAGCAGTCATCAGCTCACCGAGCAAAGTGGCCACAGGCTCAGGATAATCATGCTTAGCCAGCACATGGGCATAACTTTCCTCGATGCTGGCTAACTCGCCACGCACATCGCTGTTTTCAAAAATAAAACGCTGGGTAAAATCAAAATCTGCCATACAACACCCACAGAATAAATATCAGCCTAGTATAAGCCGTGATGAATAAATTAACTGCCTTAGTTCCAATGCGCTGCTATCTTGCTCGACTATTGGTCGCGAAAGCGATGGATCTGCCGTCGCTGCTTTTTTGTCGGCCGCCCTTCAGTCTGCACCCCTAGCGCACCCGCCTTACGTAAGGCCGCAGCTTCTTCGCGGGCCGCTATGCTCTCAGCAGTTTCGCGATACAACAACTGAGCTTGGGGCGCACCACGGCGTACTGAGCTGAGCTGTTCTATAATAATGGTACGCGCATCATAGCCCGCTCGAATAACCAGCTCTTCACCCACTTTAGGCTCTTTCGAAGGTTTGCAACGTTCACCTTGGCAATGCACTTTGCCGCCGGTTATAGCTTGCTTCGCTAGTGCGCGAGTTTTAAAGAAGCGTGCGGCCCAAAGCCACTTATCCAAACGAACTTTTTCTTCCGTCATTGATTACTCTTACTCTGATTATCGTGCGCGGCACTGTGTTGCGCTGCTAAAGCTTCAGACGCAGTCATAGGTAAACAAACCGTTGCTGCTAGGCCGCCACCGGCACGATTGTGCAGTTCAACACTGCCACCATGCTGTGCAGCAATACGCTGCACAATCGCTAAGCCCAACCCCGTACCTTGCCCACCGCGCGCCTGATCACCGCGAATAAATGGATTAAAAATGCGTTGCAAGTCTTCTGGATCAAGTCCTTCGCCGCGATCAAGCACGCTAATCGCCACATAAGACACCCCATCTTGATTTACCACCGCAGCGGTAACCTCTATTTCTTGCTCACCATAGCGCAAGGCGTTTTCTAATAAGTTTACCAGCATGCGTTTCATCGACACGCGGCGTAATAGCAAACAAGGCATCGCTGCCAAGCTGAGGCGTATGTCATGCCCTTGTTGGCTATATGGGGCTACCACCGAACTAATCAACTCTTGCAGATCACAGTCTTCCATTGGCTCATCGCGGCCATCACGAATAAAAGCTAGGAACTGATCTAAAATCGCGTTCATTTCTTCAATATCACGCACCATATCAGTGGTTAACTCATTCTGACTGTCCAGCAACTCAAGGGACAAACGCAAACGGGTTAAGGGTGTGCGCAAGTCATGGGACACACCTGCCAGCATCAATTCGCGCTCACGGCCAGCTTGCTCAATATCATCGGTCATCTGATTAAAGGCCCGATACACTTCCGCCATTTCACTGGCAGTATCCACATCCACTGGCAAGCGCACACTGCGCCCTTGACCAAATAAGCGTGCGGCAATCACTAAGCGCTTTAAAGGTGCGCTGAGCTGACTGACAAAAATCCACGCTGCTCCAGTGGACAGTAAACCAATGCCTAAAAACCAAGCCACTAAGTTCCAGACTCGCTGCCCACGTAAAGGATGCGGGTACAGCGGCACCTGA
This sequence comes from uncultured Thiopseudomonas sp., assembly GCA_964516465.1. Classification (GTDB taxonomy): domain Bacteria; phylum Pseudomonadota; class Gammaproteobacteria; order Pseudomonadales; family Pseudomonadaceae; genus Denitrificimonas. The sequence goes on from CAZEZR010000049.1 coordinate 11,086, forward strand.
ATCCAACCCTCGCCTAAACTGGGCGCATTCACCCACAGCGCCGGTGGATTTTTCGCCCGAATCCGCACCCGCGTATCCTTGCCCAACTCGGCACGCATTTGCTCGCTGAAAATATCACTATAGGGCCAATGCTTCTCACCCAAAGGGACTTGCGACTCCTCAACCAACTGCAAACCTGCCGCTTGCGCAATGGCCGGCCGCTCAGCTGCTGGGGAGGCCCAGTAGGCTCGTAAAGTTAAGGCAGCACCATGACTGTACTGCTGATCAACTAGAACATCTTCATTAAGCATCAAGTAAATCAAGGTCAATGCTTTGGAAAACAGCACAGCCAATAGCACCATCCAGAGGGTGCGTGCAAAAAAACTTTGCGGGTACAGTGGTGAGGTTTTCATGTATTACCATCGGGCACAAAAACATAACCAACACCCCAAACCGTTTGAATATAGCGTGGTTTCGACGGATCAGGCTCAATCATGCGGCGCAAGCGCGAGACCTGCACATCAATGGAGCGCTCTAATGCATCCCATTCGCGCCCCCGCGCCAAATTCATCAGCTTATCTCGGGTTAAAGGTTCACGGGCATGCTCGACTAAGGCTTTTAATACCGCAAACTCGCCTGTGGTTAGCATATGGACCTCGTCACCTTTACGCAGCTCGCGGGTGGCCAGCGATAAACTGTAATCACCAAAGCTGACACTGGCCTCTTCACTGCTTGGCGCACCTGGGACACTTGTCGATTGGCGACGTAAGACCGCTTTGATCCGCGCTAATAACTCCCGCGGGTTAAAAGGCTTGGCCAGATAATCATCGGCACCCAGCTCTAAACCATGGATGCGACTGGCTTCATCACCTTTTGCAGTCAGCATAATAATGGGAATTTGATTATTGTCTTCACGCAAACGACGACAAACTGATAAGCCATCCTCACCGGGCATCATCAAATCAAGCACCACTAGATTAAACAACTCGCGGCCGAGAATGCGATCCATCTGCTCAGCGTTTTCTACCCCACGTACGCGGTAACCCTGCTCAGTTAAAAAACGCTCCAGCAAACGGCGTAAGCGTTCATCGTCATCGACAATGAGGATTTTTTCACCTTCAGATACGCTCATCCTTACCTACCTTATAAATGGATATCTATGTTGGTTAGTATGCCGTAATCCGAGCTGATATGCGTACAGCGCATTGTTAGCAAACCTTTCTTCCTTGAGGCAATACTGGTTTGCTGGGCAATTTCCCCTATAATTGGCTGTTTAGCACAGGCCTTGCCTGTTTGTTTAACTGACTCAGGTAGCCTGATGGATAGCATAAGTTCTCGTATCGCCACCGAACTGGGTGTTCGCCCACAACAAGTGACCGCCACTATTGCGTTACTCGACGAAGGTGCCACAGTGCCTTTTATCGCACGCTACCGTAAAGAGATCACCGGCAGTTTGGACGACACACAGCTGCGTAATTTAGAAGAACGTTTACGCTACTTGCGTGAGCTGGATGAACGTCGCGTCTCGATTTTAGCCTCCATTGACGAGCAAGGTAAACTAACCCCAGAGCTGCAGCTAGCGATTCAACAAGCTGACACTAAAACCCGTTTAGAAGACCTCTATTTGCCCTATAAAAAGAAACGCCGTACCAAAGGTCAAATCGCTTTGGAAGCCGGTTTAGGTGAATTGGCCGACTTATTATTTGCGGATCCAAGCTATGATCCTCAGCTTGAGGCTGCACGTTTTATTGATGCTGAAGCGGGCTTTGCCGACGAGAAAGCAGTTTTAGAAGGCGCTAAATACATTCTAATGGAGCGTTTCTCTGAAGATGCTGCTTTATTAGCACGCCTGCGCAATATGTTGCAGCAGGATGCACTGTTAAGTGCTCGGGTCATTGCCGGTAAAGAAAACGATGCAGCAAAGTTCAGCGACTACTTTGCGCACGATGAACCTTTTAAAAACGTACCCTCACACCGCGCCCTAGCGATTTTTCGTGGCCGTAACGAAGGCTTTTTAACCGCTCGCTTAAGTTTGGGTGAGGAAGCCCCAGGCAGCATGCACCCTTGTGAGCTTGTGATTGCTGAGCATTTCGCTATTAAAAATCAAGGCCGTCCTGCAGATCCATGGCTGGCCGAAGTGGTGCGCTGGACTTGGCGGGTCAAACTGTCTAGCCACCTAGAGACGGATCTGTTTGCTCAGTTACGCGAATCAGCTGAAACCGAAGCAATTAATGTTTTCGCGCGCAACTTGCATGACTTATTACTGGCAGCGCCAGCGGGCCCCCGTTGCACCTTGGGTCTTGACCCTGGCTTGCGCACCGGTTGCAAAATTGCCGTGGTCGACGCCACCGGTAAAGTGCTGGATACCGCCACCGTGTACCCTCATGTGCCACATAACAAGTGGGATGAAACCCTCGACACACTGGCCAAACTGTGTAAAAAACACCAAGTACAACTGATTGCCATTGGTAACGGTACCGGCAGCCGTGAGTCAGATCGTCTAGCCATTGAATTGCTCAAGCAGTTACCTGAACTAAAAATGAGCAAAATAATTGTCAGTGAAGCCGGCGCCTCTGTGTATTCAGCCTCAGAACTGGCCGCACAAGAATTCCCAGACCTCGATGTGTCGCTACGTGGTGCCGTCTCCATTGCCCGCCGCTTGCAGGATCCATTAGCTGAGCTGGTTAAAATCGACCCCAAAGCCATTGGCGTTGGCCAATACCAGCATGATGTCTCGCAATCACAACTGGCGCGCTCTCTGGATGCGGTGGTGGAAGACTGTGTTAACGCAGTCGGTGTTGATGTGAATACTGCTTCTGCAGCCCTACTGGCCCGTATCTCTGGTTTAAATGCCACCCTCGCAAAAAATATCGTCGCCTTTCGTGATGAGCACGGCGCTTTTATCAGTCGTGCGGCGTTAAAGAAAGTCCCGCGTTTGGGTCCAAAGACTTTTGAGCTATCCGCCGGCTTCTTACGGGTGATGAATGGCAAAAACCCATTGGATGGTTCTGGGGTGCACCCTGAAAGCTACCCAGTGGTGAGCCGTATTGCTCAAGATAGCAACCGTGATATTCGCTCATTAATTGGCGACTCAGCATTTTTACAGCAGTTGGATCCTAAGCAATTCACAGATGAGACCTATGGTTTACCCACAGTCACCGATATTTTGCAAGAACTGGACAAGCCTGCTCGCGACCCACGCCCTGAGTTTAAAACCGCGTCCTTCCAAGACGGAGTGGAAACACTAAAGGATTTAGAACTGGGCATGATTTTAGAAGGGGTCATCACCAACGTCACCAACTTCGGCGCATTTGTGGATATCGGCGTCCATCAAGATGGCTTAGTGCATATTTCTGCCATGTCAGAAAGTTTTGTTAAAGACCCCTATCAAGTGGTGAAAGCTGGTGACATCATAAAGGTCAAAGTTATGGAGGTGGATATTCCTCGTGCACGCATTGCCTTATCCATGCGCATGAGCGATACCCCAGGTGAGAAACCCAACGCCCCGGCGCGGGAACAACGCACAGGCAATACGCCACGCAGCCAACGGCATAGCAAACAGGATAAGCCGGCGCCGAAGAACGGCTCAATGGCTGCTTTGTTTGCGCAAGCTAAACAACTAAAGAAAAAGTAATAGCTATCAATCGATTATTTTCAAACATTAAAGGCGCATCCTGAATAAAACTCGGCATGCGCCCTTGCACTCAGTGATAACCGCCCCCATATTGACACGATGCACTTTTGAGGAATTTCCCTTGAGCGATATATATTCTCGTCGTCTGGCGCTGCTCAGCCAGCCCGAAGCTTTAGCCCAGCTCAAGCACTGCCTGCATGGCATTGAGCGTGAAAGTTTACGCGTAGAGCGCAATGGCCGCTTAGCGTTAACCCCGCACCCCAAGACTCTTGGCGCCGCTCTGACCCACAGCAGCATTACCACCGACTACTCGGAAGCTTTACTAGAGTTCATTACTGCCCCCCACGCCGACTCAGCGCAGACCTTAGCTGAACTGGAAGAGATCCATCGTTTCACTATGGCAAATATTGCCCAAGAAGTGTTGTGGAGCTCATCCATGCCCGGCCACCTGCCCAAAGAAGAGCAGATTCCAATTGGTGAGTACGGCAGCTCCAATGTGGGGCAGTTGAAACATGTGTACCGTAAAGGTCTATCGGTGCGCTACGGCAGAACCATGCAGTGTATTGCCGGCATTCACTATAACTTTTCCTTGCCTGATTCAATTTGGACGTTACTGAGCGCAGCAGAAAATGACCCGCGCTCGGCCATTGATTACCAATCTGCACGCTATATTGCTTTGAACCGTAACTTCCGCCGTTACAGCTGGCTAGTAATGTACTTGTTTGGTGCCTCACCAGCATTGGATATCAGTTTTTTACGTGGCCGTGAACATCAGCTGGAAGTCTTTGATGAAGACACCCTCTATTTGCCCTATGCAACCAGCTTACGCATGAGTGATTTAGGCTATCAGAGCAAGGCACAGGCAGGTCTCACCCCGTGCTATAACAAATTAAGCACTTACACCGATAGTTTACGCTGTGCGGTAAGCACTCCTTACCCGCCGTACCAAGAAATCGGTAGTAAGAAAAACGGTGAGTGGCTGCAAATCAATACCAATATTTTGCAAATTGAAAACGAATATTATTCAACCATGCGCCCAAAACGTATCACCCTAGAAGGTGAGCGTCCGGTTGATGCGCTCATTGCTCGCGGCATCCAATATGTCGAAGCACGCTGCATTGATGTCAATCCATTCTTACCATTGGGCATTGACTTAACCCAAGCGCGCTTTTTAGACACTTTCTTGTTGTTTTGTGCTTTACAAGACAGTCCATTGCTGGGCAAGACTGAATGCCCAGCTGCCACGGAGAACTTTTTAAGTGTGGTGACCCAAGGTCGCAAACCTAATCTACAGCTTGATCGTGGTGGCGAATCTGTCTCAATGCAAGATTGGGGGCATGAACTGCTGCAACAAATGCAAGCCACTGCGCAACTGCTGGACACCACCTACGCCACCACTGAGCACAGTGAAGCACTGCACAAGCAAGTAGAGAAGCTCAACAACCCTGACCTCACCCCCTCCGCTCAAGTGCTCGCCAGTATGCGTGAACAGCAGTGCAGTTTCAGTCAGTTCTCACTGAAGCAAAGCTTGCTCCACGCAAAAGCATTAAGCTCACCACCATTAAGCGCCGACAGAACTGCCCACTATCAAGCTCTCGCCGAGCAATCACATCAAGCGCAATTGCTGCTTGAGCAACAGGATCAGTGTAGTTTTGATGAGTATATGGCTGACTTCTTAGCTGACACTTAAGATCAGTTTTATGCCACACGCTGCTCAGTATTGCCGCATTATTTAAAGTGGCAGTACTGAGTCAAGTGCGCACTAGCTGACAGCTGCACAAAGACTTACAGCACGCTTAGTCTCACTATAACATAGGCTGCTGGCGTCGCCGCCAATTGCGCAAGCTGACATCTAATTGCTCTAAGCTCGTTATGCCTTGGTCTTGCGCACGCCGCAATAAAATCAGCATCAGCTCTGCAGTCACCATAGCATCGGCGCTAGCATTGTGGCGCTGCAACACCTGCAGACCAAAGAAGCTAACCCAATCATCCAAGCCGGGATTGCGCATACAGTGATCCGGATAGAGCAGCGGTGCGATTTCAGCCACATCATAAAATGCATGGTGTAAATCATAGGAAAATGCATCATCCATTTCCCGTACCAGCATACGTTGATCAAAGTTGGCATGAAAAGCCAATAACGGACTGCCGCCCACATACTCCATAAAGCTCAGTAGCGCCTTCTCAGGACGCACCCCCGCCGCTACTTCACTGGGGGGGATCTGATGAATAAGCACGCTTTCACTGACTGCATGATTGGCTCGGCGCAGGGTACAACTAAACTGATCGCCAAGGCTAATCGCTGAGTTTTCGATGGTCACAGCACCAATGGATAAAATTTTATCTTTAAGGGTATTCAAGCCGCTGGTTTCTAAATCCACCACCACAAAACGCTGCTGCTGCAAAGGTTGTGTAGAGACCTCAGGGGCCGCTAAAGCTGCTAAACGTAACACTTCTTTTTCCCGCAGTTGAGGTGCTCTGCGAAACCATTTAAGAATTTTCACAACTGGTACCTAAAGGTCAAGCTGGCCTGCAAGCGCTGTGCCTGACGGAAAGCTTCGCGTAAAATACGACGATCTAAATTATTCAACTCTGCAGGATCAATCCGGTTACTGTACGCCAGCTGATTGCGCGCCTGCTGCTGGTGCTGCTGCATACGAACCTGCTGGATAAAATGGTATGCCTCAGCATAAGCATCACCATCCAAACGCTCAATCACACCTTTACCCACCAGCTGGCGAATACGCTCTAAGGTGTTGCTGCTTTCTATACCATGACTCAGTGCTAACACCCGAATGCCATCGACCAGCGGCGCTAAGCCTTTAAACTTTAAATCTATGGTGTCTTTCTCAGCAGCTTTTTTATCCAGCGCAAAGTCACGGAATAATCCACCCAATGGCGGTTTGTTTTTTATTGCACTTTGCGCCAGCATGCGCTGAAACATAGCATTCCCGCGAATCATTGCCAGCGCTTCACGCCGCAGTGTTTGGCACCCTTCAACCGGTCCTAAAATTGCGCGCAAATCAAAGAAAACCGCAGAATGTAACAAGTTCTCTGGTGACGCTTCACGTACAATCTGACTGAAACGGCGTGACCATTCTTGACGAGACAAACACAGCTCAGCATTACCGGCCATGATATTTCTTTTACATAGACTAAAACCACAACGTTTCAGAGCCAAATTAACCTCGCGGGCCAGCGGTAAAAGCTTTTGTCGTATAGCATTGGCTGCTTCTTGGTTGTCGGCCTCAAATAAAATACCGTTAGTTTGATCTGTATACAAAGTTTGCTCTTTGCGCCCCTCACTGCCAAACACCAGCCAAGTAAACTCCACCCCTGGATCTCCATGCTGCTCAATACACAACTCTACAACCCGAGCTACCGTATGGTCATTCAGCAAAGTGATAAGGCGTGTGGCCTGTTCTGGACTGGCACCATGAGCAATCATCCGATCAACTAACAAACGAATCTCATCGCGCAACTGCATCAGCGCCTCGACCGATGTAGCAGTACGCACGGCACGGGCTAAGTGCACTAAGTCCACCCGCTGCAACGAGAATAAATCACGCTCAGATATCATCCCCACTAAACGGCCATCTTGCACCAGACACACATGGGAAAAGTGCCGCTCGGTCATGGCCAATGCCGCATCAAAAGCCGTCGCTTGCGGAGGCAAATGGAATGGGTTTAGCGTCATCAGCTCGCTAATCGGCTGGCGTAAATCTGCATTGGCATCTGCTATTACCCGACGCAAGTCGCGCAGGGTAAAAATACCCTGCGGACGCAGCCCTTCATCAGCAATCACTACGCTACTAATCTGTTGCTCGTGCATAAGTTGGACTGCTTTATACAGCGGCAAATCACCGCTACAAACAATTGGCTGACGCATCGACAACTCAGCTAGGCGCGTTTCCATGGAGTGCTGCGAACCCAGTGTTTCTGCGGCACGACTCTGCACCTGCTGATTAACTTGATCCAACAAACTGCTGATGCCGCGCACTGAAAAATCGCGAAACACTTCGCATTGGGCCATTAACTTAACAAAAGCCGCTTTATCCAATAACAAGCAAAATGTATCAGTGGCAGCAAAGTGCGAAGTGCGGGTTGCCCGCTCACCTAATAAAGCCGCAATTGGAAAGCACTCACCTGTGGATATTTCAAAAGTAGTTTCTTGACTGGCATCCTGCGCTTGGCGACGCTGACCATGCACACTGCCTTGCTTAACAATATAGAAAAATTCAATCGGCCCATCCTCTGGACCGATGATATTGTCACCTTCGGCATAAAAACGCAGTTGACAATTTTCCACTAGGAAGCTTAAGTGGCTTAGATCCATTTGATTGAAGGGTGGATATTTTTGCAGAAACTCCAGCGTGCCTTGAATATTTTGTTGCACAGCTGTGCGCCCTGTTTTTGCAAAGGCATCACTTCTGCTCATAAAATACACTCCTACTCAGTTAAGCCACCCTAAAGTCTTCGCTTTAACGGTCCTATTGGACGTAAGTTTGCCAGCCATAAACCACTGGCGAACAAACTTGATGGCATATTATTTTTATTAATTGGAGCTATTCTTGCAGACTTACGGTCATTTGAACACTGCTTAAATATAAACCGTAGTCAACAAAAAACCGCCCTAAGGCGGTTTTTTGTTGACTCTGTTAACGTCTTACACGTTGCAGCCATGCTTGGCTTTAAACTCGCGACGACGACGGTGCAATACCGGCTCAGTGTAGCCATTGGGCTGTTCACGACCCTTGAGGACTAACTCCAGCGATGCCTGGAAAGCAATGCTGTCATCAAAGTTCGGTGCCATATTACGGTACAGTGGGTCACCTTCGTTCTGGCGATCCACCACTGCCGCCATACGCTGCATGGTTTCAACAATTTGCTCTTCGGTCACAATACCGTGACGCAACCAGTTGGCCATATGCTGGCTGGAAATACGTAGCGTAGCGCGGTCTTCCATTAAGGCCACATCATTGATGTCAGGTACTTTGGAGCAACCAACACTCTGTTCTACCCAGCGCACAACATAACCGAGGATACCCTGTGAGTTGTTATCCAACTCATTCTGAATTTCTTCCGCAGTCCAATCAGTGTTTGGTGCCAAAGGAATGGTCAAGATATCGTCTAAAGAAGCAAACTTACGCTGCTTCAGCTCTTCCTGACGGGCAAATACATCCACTTCATGGTAATGCAGTGCGTGTAAAGTTGCTGCCGTAGGCGATGGCACCCAAGCAGTGTTAGCACCGGCTTTCGGGTGACCAATTTTCTGCTCGACCATGTCAGCCATCAAGTCAGGCATGGCCCACATCCCTTTACCAATTTGCGCAACGCCTGACAGACCTGTTGCCAGTCCCACATCAACGTTCCAATCTTCGTAGGCAGCAATCCATTTCTCGCCACGCATGGCAGCTTTACGCACCACTGGACCTGCTTCCATAGAGGTGTGAATTTCATCACCGGTGCGGTCTAAGAATCCTGTGTTAATAAATACCACACGCTCTTTAGCTGCAGCAATACAGGCTTTTAAGTTCACTGTAGTGCGTCGTTCTTCGTCCATAATGCCCATTTTCAGGGTGTTACGCTCTAAACCCAGCACATCTTCAGTACGGGCAAACAGCTCGTTAGCAAACTCAACTTCTTCTGGACCATGCATTTTTGGTTTTACAATATACATGCTGCCAGTGCGGCTATTTTTACGGCTGGTATTATCTTTTAGATCATGCAGAGCAATTAAGCTGGTAAACAATGCATCCATAATGCCTTCTGGCATTTCGTTGCCTTGCTCATCCAAAATCGCTGGGTTGGTCATTAAATGGCCAACGTTACGAATAAACAACATCGAACGACCTGGTAATACCATCTCACCGCCATCCACTGCGGTGTATTCGCGATCCGGGTTCATGGTACGGGTAAAGGTTTTATCGCCTTTGCTAACGCTCTCAGCAAGGTCGCCTTTCATTAGGCCCAGCCAGTTGCTGTACACCAGTGTTTTGTCTTCCGCATCCACCGCAGCAATAGAGTCTTCACAGTCCATAATGGTGGTGATGGCTGCTTCAACCAAAATATCTTTGATGCCTGCAGCATCGGTAGCACCAATCATGCTGTCTGCATCAATTTGAATTTCAAAATGCAAGCCATTATTTTTCAACAGCAATACATTCGGTTTTGCAACATCACCTTTATAACCGACAAGCTGTGCATCATTGTGCAAACCCGTGTTGCTACCGCCTTTTAGGCTCACCACCAGCTTACCGTCTTCAATCCGGTAACCGGTTGCTTCAGCGTGTGAGCCCGCTGCTAAAGGTGCTGCTTTATCTAAAAAGGCACGGGCATAGGCAATAACCTTTTCACCACGTACCTTGTTGTATGCCTTGCCTTTTTCTGCGCCGCCCTCTTCACTGATAACATCAGTGCCGTACAGCGCATCATACAAAGAACCCCAACGCGCATTGGCGGCGTTAAGCGCAAAACGTGCGTTAGTTACAGGCACCACTAACTGTGGACCTGCCATACGAGCAATTTCGTCGTCAACATTTTGTGTGCTGGCTTGAAAATCTGCTG
>CAZEZR010000050.1:0-21245 GCA_964516465.1 uncultured Thiopseudomonas sp.
ACACATTTAATAACGCTTAACAAAAAAACTCTATTCAACTTAAGCCTTTTGTCAGGCTGATACTGTTTAGGTCAGCAACTAAAAAAACTTTATTTAGGTGTAATTGAAAAGTTAGACCTTTGCTACGACCAATAAGTCACAGCTTTGTTGCTTAAAAGCTGAATGTTAGCATTAACAGGGCAGCCAGAGTAGCTATCCTAGCTTTTTAGCCAACTTGAATGAGTGCTTTTATAATACAGCTGGGCCGTTAGAGTAACCATAGACCCTTGGTCGGTGATGGCTGTAGCTGTGCGTTTGGCAATGGCAAAGACTTAATTAAGATAACTGGACTGTAAGCATACCTTGTCAGTAATTGGGCAGCATGGGCTGGCTTAAGCGCGCTAAGTTTGAGGTGAGTATGGTGTCTAGCGCTGGGTTTGCTATTTAAAAGACCTGTCATTAGGACATAAGGCGGCAAAAAGCTGCTTATATAGTCATTGACGTAAAAAGGGAACGCCTCGGGGCTAAAGTTAAACACTGGTTATGCCTGAACAGCACCGTATAATGGTGCAATCGCCCAACTGAGGCAGAAGAGAACAGACGCATGTTAATAAAAAAACCAATTGCAGTGGTCGGAGGCGGTAGTTTTGGTACTGCCGTGGCTAATTTACTGGCCAGCAATCAGCATCCTGTGCGCTTATGGATGCGCGATGCCCAGCAAGCACAAGGGATTAATCAGAATAGAAAAAATCCGCGTTATTTAAAAGACGTCACGGTACTCGAGGGCGTTACTGCAACGACAGATCTGGCAGGGGCTTTGGCTGAGTGCGATTTGATTTTTGTAGCCTTACCATCCACAGCCTTACGTGCCGTGCTGACCCCGCATGCAGATGCACTGCGGGATAAAATGCTGGTCAGCACCACCAAAGGTATTGAAGCGCAAACCTTTAAGTTGATGAGCCAAATTTTAGAAGAAATTGCCCCGCATGCCCGGGTTGGTGTGCTCTCTGGGCCCAACTTAGCTCGAGAAGTTGCCGCCCATGCTTTAACTGCCAGTGTTGTTGCCAGTGAGGATCAGGAGCTCTGCAAACAAGTGCAGACTGTATTGCATGGGCCAACGTTTCGCGTGTATGCCAGCGCTGACCGTTTTGGCGTTGAGCTGGGTGGGGCGCTGAAAAATGTGTATGCCATTATTGCCGGTATGGCTGCGGCCATGGGCATGGGAGAAAACACTAAGAGCATGTTGATTACTCGAGCGCTAGCAGAAATGACGCGCTTTGCGGTCAAACTGGGTGCTAATCCCATGACTTTTCTTGGTTTAGCTGGAGTGGGTGATTTAATTGTCACTTGCACATCACCGAAAAGCCGCAATTTTCAGGTAGGCTTTGCTCTCGGTGAAGGCTTGAGTTTAGATGATGCGGTTGAGCGTTTGGGTGAAGTGGCTGAAGGGGTCAACACTTTAAAAGTGCTTAAAGAAAAATCACAAGAGCTGGATGTGTATATGCCCTTGGTGGCAGGTTTGCATGCGATTTTATTTGAGGGACGCACCCTAGAACAGATTGTTGCTGGGCTGATGAGTGGCGAACCAAAAACTGATGTCGATTTTATTTCAATTGATGGCTTTTAATAGAGGGCACTTAGAATGACTCCACCAGAAAAAACGATCCGACGTGAATCGCTCTTTTTGCGCGTGTTATGGATGTTGTTGTTTTTCTTAGTTTGGCAGGTGGCGGTACCGCTCTTGGCAATACTAGTGGTTGCACAACTGCTGTATCGCCTGTTTTATCGCGCACCGAGCCTGCATTTTATGAATTTTGGCGACAGTTTAAGTCAGTATTTAGGAGAGATTGGTCGTTTTGCTGTATTTAACACCGATGCAAAGCCTTGGCCTGTTGCCGATTGGCCGCAAGCGCGAGTTGCTAATGGTGAAGCGGCGCATGTTCCTAAAGCAAAAGATGCAGCGGCGGCGCCAGCAAGTGCAGCAACGGCATCTGTGACTGAAGCTGCGGTTGAGGTGAAGCAAGCAGTAACAGAGTTAGAAGAAGAGTTAGCAATTACTGAAGTACATGTAACTGACGCAGTAGAAGAAGCTGCGCCTGAAGATCAAGCAGATCAAGCAGATCAAGCCGATCAAGCAGATCAAGCCGATCAAGCAGATCAAGCAGATCTTGCTGAGAATAAAAAACCCACAGCAGCAGGAGAAGAGCACGCTGCGCCAGCAGTTGCTGAAGGTACAGCTGAAGCGATTCAAGAGACTAAAGACGCTGAAGACGCTGAAGACGCTCAAGCTCAAGTCGACACGGCAAAAGATGAGCCAAAGCCATGAAGTTATGGTTATTAAGGCATGGCGCTGCAGAAGCCTATCAAAAACACGATGCTGACCGGCAGTTAACTGAGCACGGCCGCCAACAAGTATTGCAGGCGGCTGAGTTTTTACGTGGTGTACAGTTTGATCGAGTACTGTCCAGTCCTTATATACGTGCACGGCAGACCACCGAGTTGATCTGCACAGCTTTACCCTACAGCGGAACCGTTGAAGTCGTGCCCTGGCTGACTCCAGAGGGTGATGTGCGTGAGGTGGTGCGTAAACTGGATGGTTATCCGGTCAAGAATTTATTGATTGTGGCTCACCAGCCGCTCTTAGGCTATTTAGCCAGCTGGTTGGTTGATGCGGACCGTCAACATGGTTTAGCCATGAATACCGCTAGCGTCGCCTGCTTAGAAGGTGATTTTGTTGGTGCGGGTTTAATGCAGTTGCACTCTTTGCAACATGTTCAGGGCTAAACGTCCGCTCTTGTATAGAGAAAATTGAAAATTTAAGGAGTACCGAGTGCCTGTTGCTCAAGAAATACGGATTCAATTGCCACATATCGATTTAGCGGCACGGGTGTACGGACCAGAAGATGGCCAACCGGTACTGGCGCTGCATGGCTGGCTGGATAACGCCATGACCTTTGATCTATTGGCACCGAAGCTGCAAGGGTTGCGTATTGTGGCCATTGATATGGCAGGGCATGGTCACTCAGGTCATCGTGCGCCAGGCGCTGGCTACCAACTGTGGGATTATGCCTTCGATGCGTTAATGGCAACACAGCAGCTGGGCTGGGAAAAGTTCTCACTGCTGGGACACTCTTTGGGAGGCATTGTTAGCGTGCTTATTGCTGGCGCAGTGCCTGAGCGGGTTGAGCGTATCGCTTTGATTGATGGCTTGGTACCGGATACTGGTGAAGCTGATAAAGCGCCGAAAAAGCTCGGGGAAGCCTTGTTGGCACAAATCAGTTTGGCGAGTAAAAACAAAACAGTCTACAAAACAGTTGAGCAAGCGGTGCGCGCACGCATGGCTGGCTTTATGCCGGTGAGCCAATTGGCTGCAGAGTTGTTAGCGCAGCGTGGCTTAAGTCCAGTGGCTGGAGGTTACAGCTGGAACAGCGACTCACGCTTGACGCTGCCTTCACCATTGCGTTTAACCATGGCTCACGCTGCTGCTTTTGTTCAAGCTGTGCAATGCCCAATGCAACTGGTGGTGGCCGAGGACGGGGTGTTGTTGAAAGAGCCTGATTTTGTAAAGTTTATCAGCACTTACCCACTGAATGTGCAACGCTTACCCGGCGGTCATCACTTGCACCTAGATGATGAGCAAGGCGCGCAAGCGGTCGCTGAGTGTATCCAGGGTTTTCTTCGGACATGATAGAGCTGCGCAAGGTGTTACGCTAAAGCCTTTAATTGAAGAGGTGGTTATGAGTGATTTTTATCCAGCGGCGACGCCCTTTGGAGATACAGTAGCCATTGCTTTAGCAGAGCTGGCGCTAGTTTATCACTGGCATATTTTAGCGCTGGCGCCCATGGTGCAAAAAGAGTTACAGATATGTGTTGGCGCTGCAGTGAACGAGAGCGTCATACCCACCCACAGATTATATTGGTAAGGTGATAATGCACAATCGAATGCTACAAGCGGCTATGGCCGTGCTACTGACTGCTTCTGGCAGTTTTGCTTATGCCAATCATTTCGATGAGTTGCTAAGCCTTGAGTCCTTGCGTGATGCAAGAATTATGACAGAGCACCAAGAAAGCAACCTAGAGAAAATCTATCCACAAGGGTCAGTGCGACGTATCAGTGGTAGAACGCGCTACAGCGGAGAAGTTTTGGTGCGCGGCTCAGTGGATGTATTAACTGTGCAGCTGGCGCCAACCCATGAGGCGCTGGATGCCTTTGATGCCACCCGTGAACTTTTGCAAGATCGACACGCCGATATGCTGTACTGGTGTGCGGCACGTGAGTGCGGGCCCAGTAACCTCTGGGCAAACCAAGTCTTCGGTAACTCGCGTTTATACGGTCCTGATGATCAACAAGCCTATGCTTTATTCCGTATAGCCGATGGTGAGCAGGACAACCTGATGGCGGTGTATGCAATTACGCGGGGCAATGGTCGTGGGTTTTTGCATGCGGAATATTTTCAGGCAGAACAATTGCCGAGCGACTTGCTACCAACACCAACCACTTTAGAGCGGCAATTAAACACAGACAATCGTTTGTCGTTGTCTCGTTTAGACGGTGAACCGGATCCAGTGTGGGTTAAGTTGTTGGTGCGGGCATTGAATCAAAACAGCACCATGCGTATCAGTATGGCGGGAGAACATGCGCAAGCTTGGCGTGATGCCATGGTGAATCAAGGTTTGCGGAAAAATCGAGTGGAACTTGAAGCCGACTATGAGCAGCCGGGACTTGTTTTACAGCGACTGCCTTAGGGATTGGTTTTTAGATGGATGGACTGAATGTTCAGCAATGATCGCTTGTTAGTACAGATCTTATTATTGGCTTTGTTGGGCGCCTGTTTATGGGTACTGGCGCCTTTTATGACGGCATTGTTTTGGGCTGCGGTATTGGCTTTTGCCAGTTGGCCATTAATGCGCTATTTGACCCGCATACTGAGGGGGAGAGCGTCTTTAGCTGCGAGTTTGCTGACTGGTGGCTGGGTGGTAATTGTTGCCGGTCCTCTGGTGTGGCTTGGTTTTAATATCGCTGATCATATTAAAACAGCGACTGAGTTGATTAAAAACCTAAGGGTGACCGGCTTGCCCGAGGCACCTGAGTGGCTGGTGGATATGCCGCTGATAGGTGATCGCTTGCTGGAACTGTGGAGTATTGTTGATCAGCAGGGCGCGGCAATGTTAGCGACAGCCAAACCCTACCTCGGGCAGATGGGCAATTGGCTGTTATCACGCAGTGCCAGTATTGGCTCTGGGTTTTTAGAGTTGGCGCTAAGTCTAGTGTTGGTGTTTTTCTTCTATCGAGATGGCCCACGTTTAGCCAATTTTGTGAAGAGTTTGGTTCAACGCTTAATTGAAAACCGTGCAGATTATTATATTGATCTGGTGGCTGGCACAGTGCGCCGTGTGGTAAACGGTGTCATTGGTACAGCAGCAGCACAAGCAATGGTAGCGCTGGTGGGCTTTTTAATTGCCGGTGTGCCAGGCGCTTTATTGCTGGCTGCATTGACCTTTATGCTCAGTCTAATTCCCATGGGGCCGCCTTTAATCTGGGGGCCTGCTGTAGCATGGCTGTTTATGCAGAATGAATACGGCATGGGAGCTTTCTTGCTGATTTGGGGGCTGTTTGTAATCAGTATGGTGGATAACGTTTTAAAACCGTACTTGATCAGCCGGGGCGGTAACTTACCCTTAGTGGTTGTGCTCATGGGTGTATTTGGCGGACTGTTTGCGTTTGGTTTTATGGGGTTATTCTTAGGCCCAACTTTGCTGGCAGTCGCTTATAGCTTAGTCAGCGATTGGGTTACCAGTAATCAACCGAATAATACTCCGCCGCAATAAACTAAAAAAAGGATAAAACTATGCGTTTATATTGGTTAACCTTGCCTTTAGCAGCCCTCGTATTGTCGGGGTGCGCCGCTAAAACCAACTACCGTACAAGCTGTGCGCAAGAGTTGGATGCCGCTTGGCAAGAATTAGATATTGCTAAGGCAGAAGGCTTTGCCGGCACTGTCAGCTATTCAAAAGCCTTAACTCTGATTACCGGAGCGAAAGCCCAGCAACAGTTTGAGGTGTATGACGGCTGTACCCAGAAAACTAAAAAAGCCCGCTTCTATATTAAAGAATCACGGGCTGGGCGCTAACACAGCAAGTGCGTTATTGCGCTAGTCAATCAGTGGCGAGTCACTGCGCAGCGGCAACTGCTATAAGGTTAAAGTAATGCTGGATCGATTGTTGTTAGTGGCTTTAGCGCCGATTTTATTATGGCAAGGGCGCAAGGTTCGACAATCGACCCTGCGTCTGCCTGAAGCGGCTGGTGCGCGTGCCGGCCATGTGGGGCAGGGACAAACTTTACGGGTGTTGCTGCTGGGCGACTCCTCTGCAGCGGGTGTTGGTGCGACAACTCAAGAGCGCGCCTTGGCAGGGCAGCTGGCTGAACAGCTCAGTGCGCATTACCAAGTCACTTGGCAAGTGCTGGCGCAAACTGGTTTAACCCTTGCCCAAGTACTCACTGGGCTGGACAGATTAAGGCCCGCGCACAACTATGATTGTGTGGTACTTGCAGTGGGGGTAAATGATGTTACCGCTGGCACGCAAGATGCACATTGGTTGGCTCAACTGCAATTGCTGCACAAGCGCTTAAGTACTGAGTTTAATGTGCAGCATATTTTTATTTCAGCGATCCCGCCCATGCAACACTTCACTGCCTTACCGCGGCCCTTAAGTGATTATTTAGGGCGTCGCGCCCGGCGTTTAAATCGTCTCACTGCGCAGCTTGCGCAAGCCAATAGTGCTGTATCCTTTCTGCCGATTGAGCTGGGTGTCAGTCCAGAGTTGTTAGCTGAAGATGGCTTTCATCCCAGTGAGCAAGCCTATACTTTGTGGGCGCAGCAGTTGGCTATTGGCATTAAAAATGTCGGTTTAGCGGACCGAGTCAGCAATAAGTAATCTTTTTATATACTATGCGGCCGCATAGCAATTTAATTAAATTTAGGAGGCCTTGCGTGCCTATTACTGTGTGGGGGTTAGCGATTGCTCAAGCGTTGCTAACCACAGGAAATATTTTATTGGTGGCGGTTTCAGCGTTAATTGGTAAGCAATTAGCCAGTCACCCAGCACTGATTACTTTACCGGTGGCGTTGCAGTTTCTTGGCTTGATTATGGCCACCTTACCGGCTGCACATCTGATGCATAAAATGGGGCGTAAAGTTGGCTTTATTGCCGGTAACTGCATTGGTTTATTGGGCACTTGGGTGGCGCTACAAGGCTTAGAAGCCAATAGTTTGATGCATTTTGCCACTGGTACATTTTTAATTGGTATGGCCATTGGAACCGGTCAACAGTACCGTTTTGCTGCTTTAGATGTGTGTTCAGTGGAGCAGCGGCCACGGGCGATCAGTATGGTAATGGCCGGTGGTATTTTGGCGGCTGTTTTGGGCCCCAACTTAGCCATTTGGTCGCGGCAATGGTTCGATGGCAACCCATTTATAGGTGCGTTTTACGGGCTGTTTATGATTTATGTCTTAGCCTTGCTGTTGATCAGTAGTTTGCCATTGGCAGCACCGATTAAACACACAGTGAAGCAGGTCACGCGCAGCTACCGTGAGCTGTTTAAGCAGCCGTTGCTGATTGCAGCGATAGCTTCTGGGGCGATTGGCTATGCCATTATGGTGTTAATAATGACGGCCACGCCCATTGCCATGCAACAGGATGATTTTCCCTTTAGCAATATTGCTTGGGTGATTCAGTGGCATGTGCTGGGCATGTATGCGCCGTCATTTTTTACCGGTGGACTGATTCGTCGTTACAGCTCGCGCACGGTTATTTTATGGGGCTGTTGGATTTTAGCTTTGTGCGTTGTGGTTAATGTGCTGGGTAATAGCTTTTGGCATTATTTAATTGGTTTGCTGTTGCTGGGTGTCGGTTGGAACTTTACTTATATTGGCGCGACCCATTTATTAACCTTCACTTATACCCCAGCGGAACAGGGTAAGGTGCAGGGGATTAATGAGTTTATGGTGTTTACTGCTGCAGCATTTGGCAGTTTATTCGCCGGTGTCGGTGTGGATAAATTTGGCTGGATTTGGCTGAATATCGTTTCGTTACCGCCAGTGATTCTTGTGGCCTGGTGGATTATGGGTCTGGCGGATCAGCGCGCCCGTGTGCGGGAAACAACTAAGTAGCTGGGTGTTGTTGCGCCGCAGCTCAATTGAGTTGTGCGGCGTAGAGTCTTGTATGTATAAGACAGCTTTTACTTTGGCCAGTAAAAACTGTCCGGTTGTTCACGTGCACCAAAAATAGCTTGACCAATGCGTACGATGGTTGCGCCTTCGGCGATGGCCAGTTCAAAGTCGCCGGACATGCCCATGGACAGCTCAGTGAGTTGCATACCTTCGGGAGCAGTGCTTTGCAGACTCTCGCGCAGTTCGCGGAGCATGACAAAGCACTTGCGTACCGCAGTTTGGTCTGTGGAGTGGATGGCTAAGGTCATTAGACCGCGTACCCGTAAACGGGGGAATTGGGCCAATTGAGCGATCAGTTCTGGCGCTTCTTCAGGGGTGATACCAAATTTACTTTTTTCGCCTGAGGTGTTGATTTGTACCAGTACGTCGAGATGGCGATCTTCTATGTCTAGGCGCTGATTAAGTACTTGCGCGAGGCGCAGGCTAGCCAGGGCGTGAAACTCACTGGCAAAGCGGGCTACATACCTGGCTTTGTTGGTTTGTAAATGGCCAATGACGCTCCATTCTAAGTCGGTTAAATCTTCGAGCTCTTGCCATTTTTGGTAGGCTTCTTGAACTTTGTTTTCACCCAGCATGCGGCAACCCGCTGCGTAGGCCAGGCGCAGATAGTCGGCTGAGTGCGTTTTACTGACTGGCAATAAGCGTACCTCTTGCGGATCGCGTCCAGCTGCTCGGCAGGCTTGGTCAATACGTTCACGCACGGTGGCTAAATTCTGACGAATTTGCTCAATCGTTTCAGCTTGTGGGAAAGTGCTGCTGTTGTTCAAGGTGGACTCCTCTAAACACATATACAAATATGGAAGATAGTCTAGCAGGCTTGGATGGTTTAGTGCGGGGCACACAGAGGGTTTTGAGAGTAAAACATTCATTAATAAAGCATTGAGCGTAGATGTGTGTCTGGCGGCCTGCGCTGAGTCTGTTGTTCCCTCAGCGAGACATCCTGTCTCGATTCGGGCGCTACGCCATCCCTGGCTGCGCTTGTCACAGACCCAGCGCAGCCCGCCGTTGACTAGTTGTTGTGTGAGTGGGTTTTGTTTAAGTCTCTTTTTAAAAAGCGCCAATTGTATGCATGGCGCACTGCGCTGAGTCTGTTGTTCCCTCAGCGAGACTTCCTGTCTCGATTCGGGCGCTGCGCCATCCCTGGCTACGCTTGTCACAGACCCAGCGCAGCACGCCGCTGACTAGTTGTTGTGTGAGTGGGTTTTGTTTAAGTCTCCTTTTAAAAAGCGCCAATTGTATGCATGGCGCAGTGCCAGAGTTGAACCCTGGATGGGTTCATCGACGGATTAACACCTACCCCGAAGTACGATACGCAGCAGGCGCCTAGCAAAGCAGCTATAAAGCATAGAGTGTGGCGCACTAGCGGTTTGCCGCTGTGGAATCTGCTAAACTTTGTAAAATTTAGCTTGATGGAAAATCATGAAGTTTGTAATCAATGTGTTGTCGTCCAGTACGGCGCCTTCAACACGGCGAGCGCTGCGTTTTGCACAAACAGTGCTTGCTGAAGGGCATGAAATTGTCCGGGTGTTTTTTTACCAAGACGGCGTTTTAACTGCGTCCAATAATCTGGTGCTGGCGCAGGATCAAACTGATATTGCACAGCAGTGGCAAGCGTTTATCAGCGAGAACCGGCTGGATGCGGTGGTGTGTATTGCTGCTGCGTTACGCCGTGGGGTGTTGGATCAGGCCGAAGCGCAGCGTTATCAGCGTGACGCAGTCAATCTTGCTGAGGGTTATGAGTTATCAGGGTTGGGCCAGTTGCATGATGCCCTACAGCAAGCCGATCGTGTCGTTAGTTTTGGAGGTGCATAATGGCTAAATCAGTTTTATTGATCAGTCGCCAAGCGCCTTGGGCCGGGATTGCTGCTGCGGAAGCCTTGGATATTGCTTTAGCAGCTGGCGCCTTTGATTTGCCGCTGAGCATGTTATTTATCGATGAAGGCGTGTTGCAATTGTTAGAGCAGCAGCAACCGCAGCAATTAGAACAAAAAGACCTTTCAGCTAATCTGCAAGCCTTACCGATGTTTGGTATTGAGCAGCTCTATGTGGCTCAGCATTGTTTAGCAGAGCGCGGCTTAGATCAGAGCCAGCTGGCGGTACAGGCGGAGCCGTTGGATGACTTACAAATCCAGCAATTGATTGGCCAATTTGACCACCTGGTGACAGTTTAATGAGCACTTTACATATTTTAAATGCAGCACCAGCACAAAGCAGCCAGCTCAACAGTTGCTTACGGGTGTTGTCAGCAGAGGATGGCATTTTGCTTTGCGGTGAAGCGGTGCAGGCCTTGCGCGCGGACAGTGCTGTTGCAAAGCAGTTATTGGCATGCGAGCAAAAATACCATTTATATGCGCTGCAGGAAGATCTAGCAGCGCGGGCCATTGATGCCAGCCAGATGCCGGTTACTGTGGTGGATTATTCAGGATTTGTGGCGTTAACTGTTGAGTACGCACGGGTCAATAGTTGGACATGAGTACAGAAAACTTAATTGTAGCCGGGCGCGAGATCCCACTTGATCAGGATGCCTGCTTATGCCATTTAGACGATTGGTCTGAGCCTGTGGCCCATGCATTGGCGGCTCGGGAAGGGATTGAATTGACTACTGCGCACTGGGAAGTTTTATACCTGCTGCAGCAGTTCTATCAAGAGTTTCAATTGTCGCCAGCCAACCGTGCTTTAGTTAGATATGTGGCGCTTAATTTAGGTAAAGAAAAAGGTAACAGTTTGTACTTAAATGGTTTGTTTAATGGTATGCCGGCCAAGCTTGCCGCACGTTTAGCGGGGCTGCCGAAGCCGGCCAATTGTTTTTAAAGCCTAGGTCAGCATTCAGTGGATGATCAGCCAACACAAAGCATGCTTGTCATCATTAAGGCCCGTATGCTGTATCCACATCAATAATAATTATCGGCTAGGAGCACTGCAATGAGTGAAGCGATTGAACATCCCTTTGCCCCTTTTGTACGTATTTTAGGTAAAGGACAAAAAGGCTCACGGGGGCTAAAGCAAGACGAAGCCTATCAAGCCATGGGCATGCTGCTTGATGGTCAGGTGGAAGACACCCAACTTGGCGCTTTTTTAATGCTACTGCGCTTTAAAGAGGAAACTCCTGAAGAGTTAGCGGGTTTTACCCGTGCCGTACGTGAGCGGGTAAATGCACCGGCCATCGCGGTTGATATTGATTGGCCAACCTACGCCGGTAAACGTCGGCAGTTACCGTGGTTTCTGCTGGCTGCAAAAGCTTTAGCCAATAATGGTGTGCGTATTTTAATGCACGGCGGTGGACAGCACACTGCTGGACGCATGTACGCAGAAGACCTGTTGGACAGTCTGACGATTGTTTCTTGTGCATCTTGGGATGAAGTCGCGCAGTGTCTGGATCGTGACAATATTGCTTTTGCTCCCTTAGGGAGTTGGATGCCACGTCTGCAGCGCATGATTGATTTGCGTAGTATCTTGGGTTTGCGCTCGCCGGTGCACTCATTAGCACGTTTACTGAATCCATTATCCGCCCGCTGTGGACTGCAAAGTGTTTTTCACCCCGGATATCAAGAGGTGCATCAGCAAGCCAATGTGATTCTTAACGATCATGCTTTAGTGATCAAAGGTGATGGTGGCGAGATTGAAGTGCGTCCCGATACCACTGATCAGCTCTTAGGCGCGAGCAATGGTCAAGCTTGGGATGAAACATGGCCTGCGCAAATTGGTCGTCAGGTCAAAGCACAAACCTTGGACGCAGAGCGTTTACTGGCAGTATGGCGGGGCAGTGATCAGGACTTATACGGCGAGCAGGCTGTGCTAGCCACCATGGCGCTGGCCTTACGTGGCTTAGGTCGTGAGCGTGATGCAGCGTTTACAGAAGCTGAGCAAATGTGGGTAAATCGTCACTAAAAACAGATCAGTGCAGCGCTGCAAACGAGCTCAATAACCCTGCACCGCTGCGCTGCATGATCAGCACTGAGCTTTAGCCGCCCAAGTAGGCTTGGCGCACTGCTTCGTTGTTGAGCAGGTTCTCGCCACTATCTTCCAAAACAATGCGGCCATGCTCCATAACATAACCGCGGTCGGCCAGTTTTAACGCTTGGTTGGCATTTTGCTCCACTAAGAAGACGGTCACGCCATCGTTGCGTAATTGCTCCAAGATTTGGAAAATCTGCTGAATAATAATGGGTGCAAGCCCTAACGAAGGTTCATCCAGTAACAGTAAACGCGGTTCGCTCATCAAAGCGCGGCCAATCGCCAGCATTTGCTGTTCGCCACCACTCATGGTGCCCGCCCGCTGCTGAAAGCGTTCCTGTAAACGTGGAAATAAAGACAGGACGCGATCTAAACGATCCCCACGGGCATGTTTGTCATCACAGAAGAAAGCCCCCATGGCCAGATTTTCTTCCACGGTCAGACGGGCGAAAACTCGACGGCCTTCCGGCACAATGGCCATGCCTTTACGCATAATTTGCGCAGTGGTTTTGCCACGTAAGGGCTCGCCTTCATAAATGATGTCACCGCTAGCCGCTTGTGGGTCGCCGCATAAGGTCATCATTAAGGTGGTTTTCCCCGCACCGTTGGCACCAATTAAGGTGACAATTTCACCGCGATTGACCTTAATCGACACATCGTGCAGCGCCTGAATTTTGCCGTAATAGGTGCATACATTATTCATTACCAGCATCTTTATTCCTCGCCCAGGTAGGCTTTAATCACCGCTGGATTATTCCGCACCTGCTCAGGTGTTCCAGACGCTAAAGGAGTGCCTTGGTTGATCACCACAATGTGGTCAGAGATATCCATCACCAATTTCATATCATGTTCAATCAGCAATACGCTGATGTCATGTTCATCACGTAACTCGTTAATCAGCAGCTTAAGCTGATGAGTTTCGCTGGGGTTTAACCCCGCCGCAGGTTCATCCAGCATCAACAGGGATGGACGGGTGACCATGCAGCGAGCGATTTCTAAACGGCGTTGTGGGCCGTAGGCGAGGGTGCCTGCTTCACGATTCGCCGCGTCCAGCAGCTGCACTTTCTTTAACCAGTACACAGCGTTGTCCAGTGCTTCTTGCTCAGCTTCACGGTAGCTGCGGGTTTTAAATAAACCTGCGAGTAAACTGTTATTTAGATGCTGATGCTGGGCTACCAATAAGTTTTCCAACACGGTCATATCTTTAAATAAACGCACGTGCTGGAAGGTGCGGATCATACCTTTACGGGCGATTTTATAACCGGTTAAACCTTGCACTTCCTCGCCGGCAAAGATCACCTTGCCTGCGGTAGGTTTATAAAAGCCAGTTAAGCAGTTAAATACCGTGGTTTTTCCTGCACCGTTGGGACCAATTATGGAAACAATTTGCCCGTGTTTGATCGTCAAACCCACGCCATTGACTGCCAGTAAACCGCCAAAACGCATGGTTAAGCCAGAAACCTCTAAAATATTGCTGCTCATTGTTGTAACTCCACATGAGGGCGTTTCATCGGCAGCAAACCTTGCGGTCGCCAAATCATCATCAGCACCATCATTAAACCAAACAGCAACATACGGTATTCGTTAAATTCGCGGGCCATTTCTGGCAGTACAGTCATGGCAATCGCCGCTAAAATCACCCCGATTTGCGAGCCCATTCCGCCTAAAACCACAATGGCTAAGATGATGGCCGACTCAATAAAAGTAAAGGATTCAGGGCTGATAAAACCCTGCCGCGCGGCAAAGAAACTACCGGCAAAACCAGCAAAGGTTGCGCCAATGGTAAAGGCGCTGAGCTTAATGTTGGTGGGGTTCAAGCCTAAAGCACGGCTGGCAATTTCATCTTCGCGAATGGCTTCCCAAGCGCGACCAATGGGCATGCGAATCAGGCGATTGATCACAAAAATTGTGATTAAGACTAAAACCAATGCCAATAAATAGAGAAAGATCACTCGATGCATTGAGTTAAAATCAAGGCCAAAAAACTCATGGAAAGTTTGTGTGCCTTCGCTGGCGCGGCGACTGAACTCTAAGTTAAATAAGGTCGGTTTAGGAATATTGCCAATCCCACGGGGGCCACCGGTCAGGTCAGTGAGGTTGTTCAGCATAATGCGAATAATCTCACCAAAACCTAGGGTCACAATGGCTAAGTAATCCCCTCTGAGGCGCAGCACCGGGAAGCCTAAAATAAAGCCAAAGAAAGCCGCCATAATGCCTGCTGCGACCAAGCCCGTCCAGAAACCGATACCAAAATACATGGCCAGCATGGCATAGGTATAGGCACCAACTGCATAGAAGCCTACATAGCCCAAATCCAACAGTCCGGCTAAACCTACTACGATATTCAGGCCGAGACTGAGCATAATGTAGATCAGCACTAAGGTGGCCAGATCCACTTGGCTGCGCGAGCCTAAAAACGGGAACATTAATGCCGCAACAATCAGGAAACTCCAGAATAAGCGCTGCAGCGATTTGCGCTGGCCGAGCGAATGTAGCGCTGAAGGCAGACTTGGTTTAGGAATAAAGCCAAAAAAGCGTTCAATGTAGTCGCGCAATAAGTTGTAGAAGAAGATCAGCGCAGTGGCCGCAGCAACTTGCCAGAGGACCGCAGGTTCGGCGCCAACCAAAGTAAGCTCAGTGCCCACTTGAGTAAGACGAACGCCCAGTAAGATTGCACTTAGAGCCAGAGTAACAATTGCGGAGAAAATCGCTGATTTAATATATAAACCCATTAAACTTTCTCCACTTCAGGACGACCTAAAATACCGGTCGGACGAAACAGCAGAATTAGAATAAGCAGGGCAAAAGCCACCACATCTTTGTATTGACTGCTGAAGTAACCTGAGGTCATGGCTTCGGTGACTCCCAGTACTAAGCCGCCCAGTACCGCGCCAGGAATACTGCCAATCCCGCCCAACACAGCAGCAGTAAAGGCTTTTAAACCGGCCATAAAGCCAATGTAAGGGTTCACCACGCCGTAATATAAACTCAGCAGCACACCTGCTACAGCTGCCAGTACCGCACCAATCACAAAGGTGATACCGATAATGGCATTGCTATTAATCCCCAATAACCCAGTCATTTTGATATCTTCAGAACAGGCACGGCAGGCGCGTCCGGTGCGTGAGCGGGAAATAAAAATACTCAGCGCAATCATCGCCACTAAAGTGGTCACAAAAATAATAATTTGCATATAGGACAAGCTGGCATGGAAGCTGGCTTCGTCGCCTAGGGTGACGCTACCTGTGACTAGACGCGGCATAGCAACATCCCGTGCGCCTTGGGCGATACGGACAAAGTTTTGCAATAGAATCGACATACCAATGGCGGAAATCAGCGGAATTAAACGGTGGCTGCCGCGTAATGGGCGGTAAGCAACCCGTTCAATGCTGTAGCCGTAAGCGCTGGTCACCACAATACTGAAGATAAAAGCCCCGAAAATCAGCAGTGGCAAACTTTCCAGCCCCAACATGGCGAGGCCGGTTAATGCAATAAAAGTGACATAACTACCGATCATATAAACCTCGCCGTGGGCGAAGTTGATCATGCCAATAATGCCGTAGACCATGGTATAACCAATGGCAATTAAGGCATAGGTACTGCCTACGGTTAGACCGTTAAGCAATTGTTGCAGAAAATAAAAAAACGCTTCGTTCATAAGAATATCCGGCAAACAAAACAGCCTCGCCGTGCAAGTGTACGCACGACGAGGCTTGAGGCAGTTAAATTACTCGGTTAGAGCTGTCTTGCTGCCGTCTGCGTGCCATTCGTAGACAATAAAGCTGAAGTTCTTCAGGTCGCCTTTATCGTCAAACTCAAGCACACCGGTTGGCGTGTCAAAGCTATTGCTGCGCAGGGTTTCTGCCACTACCTCAGGGTCTTGTGAATTGCTGATGGTCATGGCATCGGCCATCACTTGTACCGCTGCGTAGGCAGGGAAGACAAATGCGCCACGTGGGTCTTGTTTTTTCGCTTTAAAGGCTTCAACTAAGTGGGCGTTCTTAGGATCTGCATCAAAGGCTTTGGGTAAGGTCACTAACATGCCTTCTGATGCTTCACCGGCAATTGCGGAAATGTCGCTATTACCCACGCCTTCAGGGCCCATAAAGCGCGCATTGAATTTGTTTTCTGCAGATTGACGCAGCAACATGCCCATTTCAGGGTGGTAGCCACCAAAGTACACGAAGTCTACGTCTTCTTTTTTCAGCTTGGCAATCAGTGCGGAGAAATCCTTATCACCTGCAGTAATGCCTTCAAATAAGACCACTGGAATCTTAGCAGTATCCAGTGCATCTTTTACAGCGGTAGCGATGCCTTCACCATACTGTTGCTTATCATGCAGTACAGCAGCGCGCTTAGGCTTGAGCTGATTCACCACATATTCTCCGGCGGTTGGACCTTGCATGGTGTCAAGACCAATGGTGCGGAAAATCAGGGTGTGACCTTTTTGGGTCAACTCTGGGGTGGTGGAGGCCGCGGTGATCATTAAGATGCCTTCTTCATCATAAATATCGGCAGCGGGCTGACTGGAACCTGAGCAAAGATGGCCCACGACAAAGCGGATATCATCATTGACAATTTTATTCGCCACCGCGACCGCTTGTTTTGGATCACAAGCGTCATCATAGGTCACAGCTTCCAGCATGCTGCCATTCACACCACCGGCTTTATTGATTTGCTCAATGGCCATTAATGCGCCAATGGACTGCATATCACCATACTGGGCAACAGGGCCAGTCACAGGGCCAGCTAAAGCTATTTTAATTGGCTCCGCAGCAAATGAGTAACTTGCTACACCAGCTAAAGCCATCGCAGCAAAAAGTTTGCTAATACGTCGAGTTGTTTTGCGCATAAAGTAGGCACCTTTTAATAGTATTCTTATAGTTCTATCGCTTAAATAGGTTCAAGCGATAGAGTGCAGCGAATGTCAGTGTAGAGAACTTCGTTAGTAAGTGGAACTGTGTAATATAGCCTTTTAATCAAGCTTAGGGGCCGAGTGCCAATTGCTTGCAACCAGTGCCGCGATGAGCTGAACAGGGGGTTGATGGTGACCCGTTAGTCAGGAGTGGTAACGTATGTATGAGTCAATCAGTGAGCCGATATTAAGTCGCTGGCAGTTTTATCAGCGTCTTATGTACCACGTGTTTATTGCCGTAGTGGTGATTAGCGTTTCAGTGTTTATCGGAATGCTGGGCTTTATATTCTTTGAAGATATGTCGTGGCACGATGCCTATTTGCATGCAGCATTATTATTGGGTGGGCAGGGTGCTGTAACGCCTCCGCAAAGCATCAGTGGCAAACTTTTTGTTGGTTTTTATGGCCTGTATGCTGGATTGATTTTTGTTGCAGCGTTAGGAATTATCTTTGCCCCAGTAGCACACCGCATTCTACATAGACTCCACTTGGATGAGGATGACTAAGCGAGGTTGGCACGACTTACTGCGATAAAAATTGCTGTATATCGCAGTAAGTGGCTAAAGTTTAAACCGTGCGCGAGAACTCGCCTCGTTGTTTTGCGCCAAGGTAGGCATCAAACGCCATAGCGACACTGCGCATCATCAAATTACCCTTAGGCAGCAGCACAATAGCGTCATCACTAATGCTGACCAGACCATCTTCCACTTGCTCTTGCAGTTGCTGCAGAGCGTCGGCGAAATACTGATTAAACTGAATCCCGTGTTGCGCTTCGATTTGTGCAATATCAATACGGTTATGACACATTAAAGCGCTGATCACATCACGGCGCAGACGGTCATCGGCATTCAGCTGATAGCCGCGCTGCAATGGGAGTTCGCCCTTGTTCAAGTAGGCATAGTATTGCGACAGTTCTTTAACGTTTTGGCTGTAGGTATCACCCACCTTGCCAATTGACGACACTCCTAGGCCGATTAAGTCACAATCAGCGTGGGTTGAGTAGCCTTGGAAGTTACGCTGTAGGGTGTCGTTAATCCGCGCTTGCGCCAACTCATCTTCAGGTAGGGCGAAGTGATCCATACCGATATACACATAGCCGGCGCTGCATAAACGACGGATGGTGAGCTCTAATAATTCCAATTTGCGCTCTGGCGGGGGCATATCTTCAGGGCGAATCAAACGCTGGGCACGAACCAGTTTTGGTAAATGCGCATAGCTGTAAGCGGCAATCCGATCAGGACGCAAGGCAATGATTTTATCTAAAGTGGTATTAAAGCTATCAACCGTTTGCAAAGGCAGCCCATAAATCAAGTCAACACTGATGGAGCGAAACTCTGCTTTGCGGGCTGCGGTCATTAACACTTCCACTTGCTCGTCGCTTTGAATGCGATTGACCGCTTTTTGCACATCAGGGTCAAAGTCTTGCACGCCAAAACTGATCCGGTTAAAACCTAAGTCACGCAGTTGTTGAATTTGCTCAGGAGTAATGGTGCGCGGATCAATTTCTAAAGAAAATTGACGTTGCTCGCTCATATCTAAATTAAACGCACTGTGCAATGTATCCATTAAATCAGTGAGTTGTTCTTGCGTAAGATAGGTTGGCGTTCCGCCACCGAGGTGCAATTGGGTGACTGGGCGTTTTTTATCAAATAAGCTGGCCTGTAAATGAATTTCTTTTTTTAGATACTCAAGGTATTCAACGGCACGGCTGGTTTTTTGTGTAATAATTTTATTACAGGCGCAGTAGTAACACAGGCTTTTACAAAACGGGATATGGATATAAATCGATAATGCTTTGGCCTCAGGCTGCTGGTTACTTTGCGTGGCGGCTTGGCGGTAATTATCCTCAGCAAATGCAGTGTGAAATTGTGGTGCTGTAGGGTAGGAGGTGTAGCGTGGACCCGGACGGTCGTATTTTTCCACAAGTGCTCGGTTAAAGCTCGGCATATGCTCCATTGGCCAGACCCTTATATAATAAATAGCTGATTTTAAGATCAGTTTAGCTGATCATACTGAATGGATATAGACTACCTTATGCGCGCTACTTTGCGGTAACAGAGCTACAGGATCTTGATTTAGGGCAATTTTTAGGTCGGAGAGCGGTCTGATCAACTACATATAAGACACATAATGAAGAGTACGTATTTTCGCTGGATGATCATTAGTTTGAGTTTTTTTATCGCGGGATGCCAGAGTCTGCCGAGCTTAGAAGGGCGCAGTCAATCCCAGGCTTACACTAAAGAGCAAGTATCTGACACCTATTTTGCCAAAGCCATGACGCCGCTAGAGCAGCAACATGGTGCTGAGCAAAGCGGTATTTATCCATTGATAGAAGCGGATGAAGCCTTTGCCGCACGCATGCTGCTGGCCAAATATGCCCAGCGTAGCCTAGATGTGCAATATTATATTTGGCGCCGGGATATGACCGGCACTATGTTGTTTGAAGCCTTACATGAAGCTGCAGATCGCGGTGTGCGCGTCCGTTTGTTATTGGATGATCATAATACCAACGGCAATGATCCTATTTTGCTTGGATTACACAGCCACGAAAATATAGAGGTGCGGTTATTTAATCCCTTTATGCTGCGCAGCCCACGCTGGTGGGGGTTTATCACGGATTTCTCTCGGCTCAATCGACGGATGCATAATAAGTCATTTATTGCCGATAACTCGCTGAGCATTATCGGTGGGCGCAATATAGGTGATGAATACTTTGGTGCCACCGATGATGTGCTGTTTGCCGACTTAGATATACTCAGTGCTGGCGCTGCAGTACGGGATGTGTCCGAGGACTTTGATAAGTATTGGCACAGTGCATCGTCCTACCCGCTGGAGCGCGTGGTGAGCAAAAATAACGCTATGCCGCTGACTGAATTGCGCAAACAAGCGACAGACATACGAGGCAGTGAGGCTGCGCAGAAGTATGTGGCCTACTTGCGAGAGTCGCCCTTTATCGCGCAGCTTGAACAACGCAAAATTGACTTTGAATGGCTTAAAGTACGTATGGTCAGTGATGATCCGCGTAAAGGTCTGGGTAAAGCTGAGAAAGAAGGTTTATTGATTCAGCAGTTTCAAGACATTATTGGCGACCCCACAGTTGATGTTGAGTTGGTCTCGCCGTACTTTGTGCCGACCGCAGCAGGTGTTGAAGCCTTTGCTTGGTTAGTGCGCAAGGGGGTTGAGGTCAAGGTGCTGACCAACTCTTTATCAGCCACAGATGTGGCTATTGTGCATGCAGGCTATGCTAAACGCCGTAAAGCGTTGCTGAAAGCCGGTGTTACTTTATATGAAATGCAGCGCCATCCGACCCAAGTCAAGCGGATGAAACGTAAAAAGCGTTTTTTGGGCAGTTCCGGCTCAAGTTTGCATGCAAAAACATTCTCAGTGGATCAAAAACATGTTTTTGTTGGTTCATTTAACTTTGATCCACGTTCGGCCAATTTAAATACTGAGCTTGGCTTTGTGATTGATAGCCCCCAACTGGCGAAACGGATCAACCAAGCTTTTTATGATGAAATCCCTGCCCATGCCTATCAGGTTAAACTCACCAGGACAGGGCGCATTTATTGGACTGAACAAAGCGATGCAGGGGTGAACACCTATACTTCAGAGCCGAAAACAAGTCTGTGGCGTAGAGTCTCTACCCACATGCTTTCTTGGCTACCAATTGAAGGATTATTGTAAAACTTTTAAAACTCTGCCGGATTGGATGGATATTTCTGTTCGAGACCTCTAGAATGCATGCCCTTGATTCTAGGGTCGGTATGTCTGGCCACGTCTATTCAACGAGGAATAACCATGCAAGTTTCCGTAGAAAGCACTTCCGCCCTTGAGCGCAAATTAAACATTAGCGTTCCAGCTGAGCGTATTGAAAGTGAAGTCACTAAACGCCTTCAGCAAACTGCTAAGCGCGCTAAAGTATCGGGCTTCCGTCCGGGTAAAGTGCCAATGAGCATCATTCGTCAGCGTTACGAAGCTGATGCACGTCAAGACGTGTTAGGTGATGTGATCCAAGCAACTTTTTATGAAGCAGTGGTTGCTGAGAAATTAAATCCAGTCGGCCAGCCGTCGATTGAGCCAAAGTTGTTCGAGAAAGACCAAGGTCTTGAGTACGTTGCAACTTTTGAAGTATTTCCAGAGTTTGAAGTACAGGGTTTAGAGGGTATT
>CAZEZR010000051.1:0-19550 GCA_964516465.1 uncultured Thiopseudomonas sp.
AGAAACACATGGCACATGAAAATAACCACAACATG
Source organism: uncultured Thiopseudomonas sp. (assembly GCA_964516465.1). Taxonomy (GTDB): domain Bacteria; phylum Pseudomonadota; class Gammaproteobacteria; order Pseudomonadales; family Pseudomonadaceae; genus Denitrificimonas. The sequence continues at coordinate 36 of CAZEZR010000051.1, forward strand.
ATTGTTGGTCTGGATATAGGCACCTCCAAGGTTGTGGCGTTGGTTGCCGAAGTTACTCCTGATGGTGGGTTGAATATTCTTGGTATAGGGACGCACCCAACCCGCGGTTTGAAAAAGGGTGTGGTGGTTAATATTGAGTCGACGGTGCAGTCCTTGCAGCATGCCATTGAAGAGGCGCAGACCATGGCTGCTTGCCATATTCACTCGGCGTTTGTCGGCATTGCTGGTAGCCATATCCGTAGCCAGAATTCAGACGGTATCGTGGCAATTCGTGATCGAGAAGTCAGTCGGGCAGATTTAGAACGGGTCTTGGATGCGGCGCAAGCAGTGGCCATTCCTTCCGATCAGAAAGTGTTACATACACTGGCTCAGGACTACATGATTGACAGTCAAGGTGGCGTGCGTGAACCCTTGGGCATGTCAGGTGTCCGTTTAGAGGCACGGGTGCATGTGGTCACTTGCGCGATCAATGCCTCGCAAAATATTGAAAAGTGTGTGCGCCGTTGCGGCTTAGAAATTGAAGAAGTAATTCTTGAACAGTTGGCTTCAGCCAATGCTGTGCTCACTGAAGATGAAAAAGAGCTGGGCGTTTGTTTGGTTGATATTGGTGGTGGCACCTCAGATGTTGCCATCTTCACTGAAGGTGCTATTCGGCACACAGCAGTGATTCCCATTGCTGGCGATCAGGTGACCAATGACATTGCTATGGCATTGCGTACCCCGACTCAATATGCAGAAGAAATTAAAATTCGTTATGCCTGTGCCTTGGCTAAATTAGCCGGCCCAGACGAAACCATTAAGGTGCCAAGTGTCGGCGATCGTGCGCCGCGAGAACTGTCCCGCCAAGCGCTGGCTGAAGTGGTCGAGCCGCGTTACGAGGAGTTATTTACCTTAATCCTGGCTGAGCTACGGCGCAGTGGATACGAGGATATGATTCCAGCGGGCATCGTGCTGACCGGTGGCAGTGCCAAAATGGAAGGTGCTGTTGAATTGGCAGAAGAAATTTTCCATATGCCGGTGCGCTTAGGAACGCCCCAAGGCATTAAAGGTATTGGCGACGTAGTACGCAACCCAGTGTATTCAACCGCGGTTGGCTTACTGATGTACGGGTTACGTAAACAAACTGAAGGCGCCATCGTACCTGGCGCTGGACATGACTTAATAGAAGATAAAACGCCAGTGTTCATACGGCTTAAACGCTGGATACAAAACCAATTGTAATTTAATAAACCAGCAAAAAAGCTGGACTATAACGATAAAAGGTAGGAGAGAGCTATGTTTGAATTAGTTGATCAGACTCCGCAGAGTGCTGTGATTAAAGTGATTGGTGTGGGTGGCGGTGGCGGTAACGCAGTCAATCATATGGTCGCTAACAGTATCGAAGGCGTTGAGTTTATTTGCGCGAATACGGATGCACAAGCGTTGCGCGACGTGACTGCGCGCACAGTATTACAGTTGGGCACTAACGTAACCAAAGGTTTAGGTGCTGGCACTGACCCTGAAGTGGGGCGTAAAGCTGCCGAAGAAGACCGCGAGCGTATTGCTGAAGTGCTGCAAGGTACCGATATGGTTTTTATTACCACAGGTATGGGTGGTGGTACTGGTACTGGTGCTGCTCCGGTGATTGCTCAAGTAGCCAAAGAACTGGGTATCTTGACCGTAGCAGTGGTTACCCGTCCGTTTCCTTTTGAGGGACGCCGTCGCCTACAAATTGCCAATGAAGGTATTCGCGCCCTGGGTGAGCACGTCGATTCCCTGATTACCATTCCTAACGAAAAGTTGCTGACCATTTTAGGTAAAGATGCCAGCTTGCTGTCGGCGTTCGCTAAAGCTGATGATGTCTTGGCGGGTGCAGTGCGTGGTATTTCCGACATCATTAAGCGCCCTGGTATGATTAACGTTGACTTTGCTGACGTTAGAACAGTGATGAGCGAAATGGGTATGGCCATGATGGGGACAGGGTCTGCCAGTGGTCCAAACCGTGCACGGGAAGCCACTGAAGAGGCAATTCGTAATCCATTGCTGGAAGATGTCAACCTCTATGGTGCGCGCGGTATTCTGGTGAATATCACCGCCGGTCCTGACTTGTCCTTGGGTGAGTACGCCGAAGTGGGTAGCATTATTGAAGAATTTGCTTCTGACGAAGCGATGGTGAAGGTGGGTACAGTAATTGACCCCGACATGCGCGATGAGCTGCATGTAACCGTCGTTGCTACAGGCTTGGATGCTCGCGTGGAAAAGTCTAAGGTCGTCGATAAGCCGAAAAAACTGACCATCAGCACTGCTGCACCTACCATGGCGCTAGTGGGCGATGATAGCGAAGAGGTGAACTACGATCACTATGATCGCCCAGCTGCACAGCGACGCGCTGCAGGTGGTGCTGCAACTGCGAGCAAGCTCAGTGACAAAGAAGAAATGGACTATTTGGACATTCCTGCATTTTTACGCCGCCAAGCGGATTAATAAGGCAGGACTACGAGTGGATTTCTTTATTCTCGCAGCATCTGTTAAGATGCTGCGAATTATTGAAAACTATTCTCAACCAGTATAGCAGCGACTTTAGTCATGATTAGACAACGCACCTTGAAAAACATTATCCGTGCCACTGGTATCGGGTTGCACTCAGGCGAGAAGGTTTACCTGACTTTGCGCCCAGCACCAGTGGATACGGGCATTGTATTTCGACGCATGGATTTAGATCCTGTGGTTGAAATACCTGCTTTAGCAAAAAATGTGGGTGAAACCACCATGTCGACTACGCTGGTAAAAGACGGCGTTAAAGTGGATACGGTTGAGCACCTGTTATCAGCCATGGCTGGCTTAGGAATTGATAACGCTTATGTTGAGCTGTCGGCATCTGAAGTGCCGATTATGGATGGCAGTGCCGGACCTTTTGTATTTCTGATTCAATCCGCAGGATTGAAAGAACAGGATGCACCTAAGGAGTTCATTCGCATTTTGCGGGAGGTGACGGTAGAAGAAGACGGCAAGCGGGCAACTTTTTTACCTTTTGAAGGGTTTAAAGTTGGCTTTGAAATCGAGTTTGATCATCCAGTCTTTAAAGGCCGTACGCAAACGGCATGTGTGGATTTCTCCAGTACCTCTTTTGTTAAAGAAGTCAGCCGTGCGCGGACTTTTGGCTTTATGCGTGATATTGAATACTTGCGCACCCATAACCTGGCGTTAGGCGGCAGTGTCGACAATGCAATCGTTGTGGATGACGATTCAGTCCTCAATGAAGATGGCTTGCGTTACGAAGATGAGTTTGTCAAGCATAAAATTCTCGATGCCATTGGTGATTTGTATTTGCTAGGTAAAAGTTTAATTGGTGAGTTCCGTGGCTACAAGTCAGGCCATGCACTAAATAACGTGCTCCTGAGAAAACTACTTGAGCAACCTGATGCTTGGGAAGTGGTTACTTTCGCCGATGCTAGCAAAGCTCCTATTTCCTATATGCGCCCTGCGGCGGCGCAATAGATTAAATGCTACTTTTTAACCACCCTTACTGGGTGGTTTTTTTTGCCTGTACATTTTTATCCTAAGATAAGATTTTGCATTATTGTTTTTGGTGATAATGCATGTTCATTAGAATCAATAGAGCTTTAGCTTGTCGTGCGACTGACCTAGTCTCAGCTGATACATTCTTGCATATGTGCAACCTAGGAGGGCAGCATGGATTTCTCTTACACTTCCAAGACTCAAGCCTTGCGCGAACAACTTAGCAATTTTATGGATCAGTACATTGTGCCGCGCATTGGCGCTTGGCAACAAGAAGTGGCTGCCGGAATTTACCCCGTTTCTTTTATGGAGGACCTGAAGGCCTTAGCGCGGGCTGAAGGTTTATGGAATTTATTTCTCCCAGCATTAGCAGATGATGAGCCAGGTACAGGTTTAAGTAATCTTGAATATGCGCCATTGGCGGAAGTTATGGGGCGGGTCAGTTGGGCCTCTGAGGTGTTTAATTGTAATGCGCCAGACACCGGCAATATGGAATTGCTGCATATGTTTGCTACGCCGGAGCAGCGCGAGCAATGGCTGAGTCCTTTGCTAGAAGGGGACATCCGCTCAGCATTTGCGATGACCGAGCCTGATGTTGGCTCGTCCGATGCCAGTAATATTCAAACGCTGATCCAGCGTGATGGCGATGAGTATGTGATCAATGGGCGCAAATGGTTTATCACCAATGCCTCGCATCCCAATTGCAAATTTTTGATTGTGATGGGTAAAACTGATCCAGAGGATGATGCCAGACGTCAGCAAAGCATGGTCATTGTGCCGATGGATACTCCGGGGGTGGATGTCGAGCGTAATATTGCGGTGATGAACCACATCGCACCTGAAGGGCATTGCGAGATTGTTTTGCGCAATGTGCGGGTGCCGGTGAGTCATTTAATTGGCCAAGAAGGTGATGGCTTTATGATGGCCCAGGCGCGCTTAGGGCCAGGCCGTGTGCACCACTGCATGCGTTCCATTGGTATGGCCGAGCTGGCGCTGGAGCTGATGGTAGAGCGTGCCCAAGAGCGCAAAACCTTTGGCCGCTACCTGTACCAGCACGGCAGTGTGTCTGAGTGGATTGCTCGCTCCAGAATGGAAATCGAGCAAGCCCGTTTATTGGTGCTTAAAACCGCATGGATGATTGACGAGGTGGGTGCCCGTGCTGCGCGCAAAGAAATTGCCATGATTAAAGCGGTGGTGCCCGCGATGCATTCGCAAGTGGTGGATCGAGCCATTCAAGTCTTTGGGGCCATGGGCTTAACCCCAGATACGCCACTGGCTGATTTGTGGATAGGTGCACGTTGTTTGCGCCTGGCTGATGGTCCAGATGAGGTGCATTTGCGCAGTATTGCGCGCCTAGAATTACGCGACAGTCAAGATACGCGCGGGCATACGGCAGCCTATTTGACCCCGCCAGAGCGCAACTAGTTCGGTCAGTTGTTGGTCTGCTTAAGCGCAAACAGCCCTGGTAATGCAGGGCTGTTTGCTATGTTGCGAACTCACTTGCACAAGGTCAATGCGGTGGGTGTGTGTTGTCACTTTCTTCTGGTAGCTTGCTTTTCCAGCCCTTATTGCCCGGCAATACCAGATTGAGTAACAGCGCGATCACTGCACACAAAGAAATCCCTGACAGGGTGAAGTCGCCGCTACCAATACTCATACCGCCAATGCCAAACACCAAAGTCACTGAGACGATAATTAGATTGCGCGGCTCTGACAGGTCCACTTGATTGCGGATTAAGGTATTTAAGCCAACCACGGCAATGGAGCCAAAGAGTAAGCACAAAATACCACCCATCACCGGCACTGGAATGCTTTGCAGTGCAGCACCAAACTTACCAATAAAAGCTAAAGCAATGGCAAATACCGCAGCCCAAGTCATGATAATTGGGTTGTAGTTTTTGGTTAGCATTACCGCACCGGTGACTTCAGCATAGGTGGTGTTGGGTGGCCCACCCAGCATCCCAGCACCGGTGGTGGCTAAGCCATCGCCTAACAGCGTACGGTGCAAACCCGGGTGCTTAATGTAGTTTTGACCGGTCACACTACCAATGGCAATAATGCCGCCAATATGCTCAATGGCAGGTGCTAAAGCCACGGGTAACATAAATAGAATGGCACCCAAGTGAAACTCTGGCGCGACAAAGGCGGGCAAGGCGAGCCAAGGAGCGAGAGCGATTGCATCGGTGCTGATTTCGCCAAGAATAATTGCTAGCGTGCAGCCAACAATAATACCCGCCAAAATCGGTACTAGACGAAATAAACCACGCCCTAGAGTAGCGACGGTGAGCGTGGTCACCAGCGCTGACATTGAGATCAGCATGGCGGTAGGGTAGGCAATCAACTGTGTTGCACCATCCCCAGATTTGCCCATAGCCATATTCACTGCAGTGGGTGACAGGGCTAAACCAATGCACATAATCACCGGGGCAATCACCACCGGTGGCAGTAACTTATCGATAAAGCCCGTGCCTTTGAGACGTACCGCAGCGCTGAGCAGCATATACACAACACCTGAGGCCATGATGGCACCCAGCACTGCAGGCAGGCCAAAGTTGGTTTTTGCGTACAAAATAGGCGCAATAAAAGCAAAGCTCGAGGCAACGAAAACCGGCACTTGGCGCTCAGTTACCAATTGGAAGAGCAAAGTGCCAAGGCCTGCAGTAAACAGCGCCACATTGGGATCCATCCCAGTGATCAGCGGCATTAACACTAAGGCGCCAAAGGCGACAAATAACATTTGTGCGCCAGCTAAGGCTTGCCGCCAAGTGGGCTCTGGGGGATGGGAGAGCATTAATTAACTCTCCTTTTGCTTAGTACCAAAAATCTTATCTCCAGCATCGCCTAAGCCCGGCACAATATAACTGTTGCTATCTAAGCCTTGATCAATGGACGCAGTGTAAATCGCCACATCCGGGTGAGCTGCGTTAACCGCCTCAATGCCTTCGGGGGCTGCGACTAAGACCATGGCGCGAATTTCTTTACCGCCGGCTTTCTTGAGTAAGTCGATGGTGGCAATCATCGAGTTGCCGGTGGCCAGCATCGGATCAATAATCAATGACAGGCGTGCAGGCATATCTGGGGCAAGTTTTTCTAGGTAGGTGTGCGCTTTCAGGGTTTCCTCGTTACGGGCCACGCCAACAGCGCTGACTTTAGCGCTGGGGATCATGCTTAATACGCCTTCTAACATACCAATCCCAGCTCGTAAAATAGGTACTACGGTGATTTTTTTACCGGCTATTTTTTCCACCTCAACCACACCGCTCCAGCCATCAATGGCATAGGTTTCTAAACGTAAATCTTCGGTCGCTTCATAAGTCAGCAAAGCAGCAATTTCTTGTGCCAGTTCGCGGAAATTCTTTGTGCTGACATCAGCGCGACGCATTAAGCCAAGTTTATGACGAATAAGCGGGTGACGGATTTCATGAACGGACATGAAAAGCTCCAAAATCTAGAATTAAAGAAGCCTAGATTAAACGAAATTGAGCTAAAACGGCACTTAGTTTGCGCGCAATACTTGCTCTAAACCGTCTTGAGCAGTACCTTTTGCGCCTTAAACCATTTATTAAGAGCATTTGTGATGCCAGTCAGTCTTGAACATATTCAGCAAGTAATGGATGAAGCCGAAATTTTATTCACTGAAGCAGAGCTTGAGGCTGCGATTAGTCGCGTTGCCGAGCAAATCAATCAGCAGTTAGCCGGTAGTAATCCAGTGGTTTTTTGTGTGATGAATGGCGGTTTGATTTTCTCGGGTAAATTACTGACGCAGTTAACCTTTCCCTTAGAGCTGTCCTATTTGCATGCGAGCCGTTATCGCAATGAAACCAGTGGTGGCGAATTGTTTTGGAAAGCCAAGCCGGAAATGTCCTTAATGGATCGAGAGGTACTGATTATTGACGATATTCTTGACGAGGGGCATACCCTGTCAGCCATTGTGGATTTTTGTAAGCGCTCAGGGGCAAGTCAGGTGCACACTGCCGTATTAATGGATAAGCAGCATAAGCGTAAAGCACGGGCTGATTTAACAGCTGACTTTTTTGGTCTGTACTGTGAAGATCGATATATTTTTGGTTACGGCATGGATTATAAAGGTTATTGGCGTAATGCTGCCGGTATCTATGCAGTTAAAGGCATGTGAAGGCCTTGTCTTAGGTTTTCTTAGCCTGCTTGGCCAACCGCTGTAATGCTGCGCGGAGCACTGGGTCGCTGGTGGCTTCGGCACTGGCTTGAATCGACTGGCCGGCCTGTTCAGAGAGTTCAATAGTGCGTGCCTGAGGCTTGGCCGGTTGTAAGGGTGGGCGTACTTTAAACTGAATGCGTGAAACCTGGCTAAACTCTGGTAAATTTTGCAGTTGTTTAAGTAAGCGCTTTTGCTGATAGCGTAAGCGGGTCGCCCAGTTTCCGTCGGTGACAATTAAAGTCAGGGTGCCGGCCGCAAAGCTCGCCAAGTGACAATGCTCACGTACTGCTGGTTGCAGAAACTGGTTAAGTAAATTCTGTAACTGATCAGTAGCTTGTGCGCGCGCCACTAAACGCTGCAGTGAGGTACTGCTTTGCAGCACACTGGTGGTTTTTTGCGCTTTAATTGGCCGGTAGCTCATCAAACACCTCATAAAAACCATTACTTTAAGCGAACTGTGCATGATTTCTGTGAAAATCTGCTTGAAAAGCGCACAGTGAAGTACAATGTTACTTAAAATAGTATAGCCCACAAAAAAGCAGGGGCTGGACTTGAGTGCGGTAAATTTATTGCCCAGTTAGCTAAGCTGTTGGCTTAGGTTGCTTTATTCAGTAGCAAATACGGGTAGAATGATCTTTTTGTGCGGGTGAGTACAGTATGTCTTACGCGCCTTCGCCCCCCCAAAAATGGAAACGTTATTAATTATGTTTGCGCCTTTATTCAGAAAACTTCTTGGTAGTAAGAACGACCGCGATGTCAAACGCATGTATAAAACAGTGGCTGCTGTTAATGCGCTTGAAGAGCAAATGGTGGCTCTATCGGATGAGCAGCTGCAAGCAAAAACCAGTGAGTTTCGTGAGCGTCTAGCCGCTGGCGAAAGCCTTAATAAGCTCTTGCCTGAAGCCTTTGCTGTGGTTCGTGAGGCGGGTAAACGCATTATGGGTATGCGCCACTTTGATGTGCAGTTGATCGGTGGGCAGACCTTGCATGAAGGCAAAATTGCTGAAATGCGTACCGGTGAAGGTAAAACATTGGTGGCTACACTGGCGGTGTATCTCAATGCGCTACCGGGTAAAGGAGTGCATGTGGTGACGGTCAATGACTACTTGGCCCGCCGTGATGCCAACTGGATGCGCCCACTGTATGAGTTTTTAGGTCTTTCTGTCGGTGTTGTGGTGCCGTTCCAAGACCCAGAAGATAAGCGTGCCGCCTATGCTTGTGATATCACTTACGGAACCAACAACGAATTTGGTTTTGACTATTTGCGCGACAATATGGCGTTTAGCCTTGAAGATAAATTTCAGCGCGAACTGAATTTTGCGGTCATTGATGAAGTTGACTCAATTCTAATTGATGAGGCGCGCACGCCGCTGATTATTTCAGGGCAAGCAGAAGACAGCTCCGAGCTGTACAAACAGATCAACTTAATTATTCCAACCCTTAAGCGCCAGCTGGAAGACGAAGAGGGCGAAGTGCTGGAAGAAGGCCACTACACCATTGATGAGCAAGCGCGTCAGGCTGAGCTCAATGAGGCAGGTCACCAGTACATTGAAGAAAAGCTCACTAAGTTGGGTCTGCTGGCAGCAGATGAGTCCTTGTATTCATCAAGCAATCTCAGCTTGCTGAGTCATGTGAATGCTGGTCTGCGTGCACATACCTTATTCAATCGCAACGTTGAGTATATTATCCAAGACGGTCAGGTCGTGTTGGTGGATGAGCATACTGGGCGGACCATGCCAGGGCGTCGCCTCTCAGAAGGGCTGCACCAAGCCATTGAGGCCAAAGAAGGTGTGCATATTCAACCAGAAAGTCAAACCATGGCGTCGACCACATTCCAAAACTACTTCCGTTTATACGACAAGCTCTCCGGTATGACCGGTACCGCAGATACTGAAGCCTTTGAGTTCCGACAGATTTATGGTTTAGATGTCACTGTTATTCCAACCCACCGTAAGGTGGCTCGAATCGACCATAATGATCTGGTGTTTCTAACCCAGCCAGAAAAATATGTGGCGATTATTGCAGATATCCGTGAATGCCAAGAGCAGGGCCGACCTGTGCTGGTGGGTACTGCATCGATTGATAGCTCTGAGCATATTTCCGCAGTTCTGCAAGCTGAAGGTATTGAGCATAAAGTGCTTAACGCCAAACACCACGATTTAGAGGCCGATATTATTGCCCAAGCAGGCCGTCCAGGATCAGTCACCATTGCCACTAATATGGCCGGTCGTGGTACTGACATTGTTTTGGGTGGTAGCTGGGAAGCTGAGGTGGCAGGCTTAGAAAATGCCAGTGAAGAGCAAATTGCCGAGATTAAAGCCAGTTGGCAAAAGCGCCATCAACAGGTGATTGAAGCCGGCGGTTTGCATGTGATTGCCACTGAACGGCATGAATCACGGCGTATTGATAACCAGTTACGTGGTCGTTCAGGCCGTCAAGGTGACCCCGGTTCAACGCGGTTTTACCTGTCCTTGGAAGACAGCTTGATGCGTATTTTTGCCTCTGACCGGGTAAAAAACTTTATGAAAGCCTTAGGCATGAAAGAAGGCGAAGCCATTGAGCATCGCATGGTCAGTAATGCCATTGAAAAAGCTCAGCGTAAAGTTGAAGGCCGCAACTTCGATATGCGTAAGCAGTTGCTGGAATACGATGATGTGGCTAACGAGCAGCGTAAAGTGATCTATCATATGCGCAATAGCTTACTGGCCTCTGAAGATGTTGGCGACATTGTTGCTGAGTTTAGGCATGAGGTATTGGCCAGCACTATTGCGCAGTTTATTCCACCGCAGTCACTGCCAGAACAGTGGAATATTGCTGGACTGGAAGAGGCCCTTGCTGAAGGGTTTGGAGTGCAGTTACCGATTCAAGAATGGCTCGATGCCGATGACGCCTTGTATGAAGACACCTTGCTGGAGCGGATTCAGGCTGAAGTCATTGCAGCTTACGCCGAGAAAGAAGAACTGGTGGGTGCTGAAGGTTTACGTGACTTTGAGAAACAAATTATTCTGCGGGTGTTGGATGACCTGTGGAAAGATCACTTGGCGGCGATGGACCATCTACGTCAGGGAATTCATTTGCGCGGTTATGCACAAAAGAATCCTAAGCAAGAATATAAACGTGAGTCCTTTAGCTTGTTCCGGGACTTACTCGACTCGATTAAACGCGATTCTATTCGCGTCTTATCCAATGTGAAAATTCGTCAAGAAGACCCTGCGGAAGAAGAAGCTCGATTGCGTCGCCAAGCCCAAGAATTGGCCGAGCGTATGCAGTTTCAACATGAAGAGGCCGGTGGTTTTGCCGAGAATCAAACCGAGGAGCCAGCTGAGGCTCAGCCGGCGGTTGCTGCTACGCCAGTGCGCACTGGGCCAAAAGTGGGGCGCAACGAGCCCTGTCCCTGTGGGTCAGGCAAAAAGTATAAGCATTGCTGTGGACGTATCAGTTAATACGTTAAAGTAATTGTCAGAATGATTTTACGCCGTACCAGATCGATTCTGTGTGCGGCGTTTCTTTTCGCGCAGAGCGCATATCAAATAGTGGGAGATAAAGTATGGCGGTTGGCTTAGGTGAGTTACCTGTAATGCACCCGGTGTCTGGTTTTGAATTGGGTATTGCGAGCGCTGGGATCAAAAAAGCGGGCCGCCGTGATGTTGTGCTGATGCGCTGTGCTGAAGGCAGTAGTGTGGCCGGCGTCTATACGCAAAACGCATTTTGTGCCGCGCCTGTCATACTGTGTAAACAGCGTATGCAATCCTCGCCCCGTTACTTGGTGACCAACACCGGCAATGCCAATGCGGCAACCGGTGATCTTGGCTTGCAAGCTGCTAATGCTGTATGCCAACAGCTTGCTGATCTGGTGGGGTGCCCGCTGGAGCAGGTGTTACCATTTTCCACTGGGGTCATTGGTGAGCCCTTGCCGGTGGCGAAAATCAATGCAGCATTGCCCGCAGCACTGGCCGACTTGGCTGAAGATAACTGGGCATTGGCCGGCGAAGGAATTATGACCACAGACACCTTGCCCAAAGGTGCCAGTGTGCAGTTTCAGCATAATGGCGTCACTGTAACTGTGACAGGAATCAGTAAAGGTGCGGGGATGATTCGGCCCAATATGGCCACGATGCTGGGCTATATCGCCACTGATGCCGCAGTCAGTCAGGCTATTTTGCAAAATATTTTGCATGATGCTGCTAATAAATCATTTAATCGCATCACCATTGATGGCGATACCTCAACCAACGATGCCTGCATATTGGTGGCCACTGGCAAAGCAGCCTTAGAGCCAATCACTGAGGCTCAAGGCGAGTTGTATGAGGCTTTGCGTGCAGCGATTAACCAAGTGGCGATGCAGTTGGCACAGGCCATTGTGCGTGATGGTGAGGGGGCAACTAAATTTGTCACAGTCCAGGTGCAAGGTGGTGCGACCCAACAAGAGTGCTTAGATGTTGCTTATGCCGTAGCCCATTCGCCATTGATTAAAACTGCGCTATTTGCCTCTGATCCAAACTGGGGCCGCATCGTTGCAGCGATTGGTTATGCCGGGGTTAAAAATTTAGATACTGAGCAAGTCAATGTGTATCTGGATGATGTCTGTATTGTCGCCCGTGGCGGCCGTGCGCAAGCCTATACTGAGGAGCAAGGCGCTGCTGTGGTGCAGCAAGAGGAGTTTTTAATTCGCATTGAATTAGAACGTGGCGGCTGCATGGAAACCATTTGGACCACGGATTTGTCCCATGAGTATGTGCGCATTAATGCTGAATACCGCTCGTAAAACTCAAGCTAGGCAGCGAAATAGTGTGGTGCTGATCAATGGCTAAGCGTGTACATGTGGTGGTCGCAGTGATTCGCAATGCCCAGCAGGAAGTACTGCTGGCGCTGCGGCCCAGTGACAAGCATATGGGCGGCTTGTGGGAGTTCCCCGGTGGCAAATGTGAGTCAGGGGAGAGCCCGCAGCAGGCCCTTGCGCGAGAGTTGCAGGAAGAATTGGGAATTGAGATTGAGCATCCTCAGCCGTTGATCCAGGTGCGGCACGATTATCCAGACCTGCACGTATTGTTGGATGTCTATGCAGTGGCTAATTTCAGCGGCCAAGCCCATGGCGCAGAAGGACAAAAAGTACGTTGGGTTGCACCCAGAGCTTTAGCTGACTATCAGTTTCCTGCGGCCAATCGCAGCATTGTCAGGGCAGCGCAGCTACCGCAACGTTATGCGATCACTCCTGAACACTTAACTCCTCAGCAGTTGTATGCCGGTGCCGAACAGCTGCTGGCAGCCGGCTGTGAGCTGCTGCAGTTGCGTGCAGGGCATTTGTCGGTAGCTGAGTATAAAGCCTTGGCACGGCGTCTGTTGGCGCTCTGTGCTGGGCGTGCGCAGCTGATGCTTAAAGGTGATTTAGCTTGGCAGGTGGAGTTTCCAGAGGCGGGTTGGCATTTAACTGCGCAGCAATTGCGTGAGCTGGCCGGATTAGAGCGGCCTTCTGTTAGGGGAGGCTGGTTGGCAGCATCTTGTCATAACCTTGAAGAGTTACAGCTGGCAGCAGCGCTAGAGGTGGATTTTGTCACTTTATCGCCGCTGTTACCGACCCAAACTCACCCAGGTGCAGCCAGCTTAGGCTGGGACGCTGCCCAAGCGCTATTGCGTGAATTTAATGCGCCGGCATATCTGCTGGGTGGTTTAACTGAGCAGGATATTGAGCAGGCGCGTGCTGTTGGTGGGCAAGGCGTAGCAGCTATTCGTGGCTTTTGGCCACAAGATCTATAGCGGTTTTTCCGCTGCTTGCCAATGAATTTCTGCGCAGTCTTGGTATTGGGCTATTAGGCGTGCAGCAACAAACAATAAGTCCGATAAACGGTTGATATAACCGAGCATTTCTGGGCGCAGTGCTTCGCTGCTGTGTAAGGCTTCGCAACGGCGTTCGGCATTGCGTGCGCTGCTGCGGCAGATATGGGCTTGGGCAATGAGACGTGAGCCGCCGGGTAGAATAAACTCTTCCAGGGGTCCAACTTGCACATTCCAAGTATCTATAGCCTGTTCAATGCGGGTGATTTCATCGGCTTGAAGCGCTTGATACTCAGGCATGGCCAGTTCACCGCCCATATCAAACAGACGGTGCTGGCAGGGCGCCAGCACCGCAATAACCTCTTGCAGTTTTGGCGCATCGTTTAATTGCGTTTGTAGTTCGGCTAATAATAAACCGAGTTGGCTATTAAACTCATCCAGTGCGCCAATGGCTTCAATCCGTGGGTGGCTTTTATTGACCCGACGGCCATCAGCCAGACCGGTGTGTCCGTCATCACCGGTGCGGGTATAAATTTTACTCAAACGATAGCCCATAGTGCAGTCTCCAAATGTTGGGGGTTAGGTGGTGGGTAGCCCGAGAGCGTGTAAAGTACCTTGCAGTTGCCCATGCAGCGCAGCTAAGGCAGGTGTTTGGCACCCTAGGGCACGGCTCTGCAGGCAAGCAAAACCAGTAATATAGCTTATTTCAGTGCGCCGTTGCTGCAGCGCGTCTTGACGCATTGAGGATGAGTTAACTGCGGTTTTTTCAATCACCGCCCAGACTTGCTGATGCAGCCTCGCGGCAGCTTTATCTTGTCCAGCGCTACAGAGTAACAGCTGCAGCTCATCGCAGAGAGTGTTGACCTGGCTGGCGTAATTGATCAGTGCACCGTTCTGGCAGTTGTAAATCACCGTCAAAGGGTTGATCACACAGTTGATTGCCAGCTTGCGCCAGAGTTGTTCTGCGATATCCGCGGCCCATAGGCAAGGAATCATGGCTGCGTTGCAGGCATCTAACAGCACTTGCGGTTGCGCTTGCTCAGTAGCGGGTAAATCCCCAAGCCAGTTTTGTCCTGATCCAGCAAAAACGCTGTGGAAGGGTTCGGCGAGATAAGCACCTTCAGTGCTGGAGGCAGCGATACAACGTATATTGGGCAGTTGCTGTTGGATGGCTTGCTGACTGCCTAAACCGTTTTGTAACAGAATCACTAGGCTGTCACTGTGGAGGCGGTGCGCGACTTGAGAGATTGCTGCTTCTGCATCATAGGCTTTGCAGGCCAGCAACAAGTGATCAATGGGTTGCGGACTCTCTGCGAGCTGCGCCGGGATAGGATAGAAGTTGGTCTGCGTTCGTTGTGCGTCGCTGAGGCCTATGCCCGCTGTTTTTTCATAGCGGGCGAGGGCGTCAGGGTTACGTAAAATCAAATGCACTGGCTGCTGTTGCGCAGCTAAGCGTGCAGCCCATAAGCAACCTAAGCTACCCGCGCCTAAAATATGCCAGCTCATGATAGGTAAGCTGATCCAAGGCTTAAGGATAAGCTGGCGATACTGACCGGCTTTCTTGTGTGGTCTATCATGCTGCGAGAAAACTTGGCATCATCTGCAGCAAAAGTGCTTCTAAGGAAGGTTGGCATGGTCTACTCATCGCTGGTTAAAAGCAGATAAAAAATATTGATAATGATGGTTCTTTATACAGAGCTGCACTGAGTAATAGCAAATACTCTGGCTTCTTGCAGCAGTTATTGAGCCTTTAACTGTATGTGAAATAATTTTGGAGGATAACAATGCCCTCATTTGATGTTGTATCAGAATTGGATACCCATGAGGTTACCAACGCCATGGATAACGCGGCTAAAGAGCTTGAGCGCCGTTATGACTTACGTGGTAAAGCCACTATCGAGTTTAAAGACAAAACCATCACCTTGACCGCTGAAGCAGATTTTATGCTGGAACAGTTGATTGAGATTATCAAATTAGCCTTGGTCAAGCGTAAAGTAGATATCCAGTGCTTGGAATATAAAGAAGCTTACGGCTCAGGCAAAGTGGTGAAACAGGAAATTGTGCTGCGGGAAGGGATTGATCAAGCTCTAGCGAAAAAAATTGTTGCCACTGTAAAAGAGGCCAAGCTTAAAGTGCAGGCGTCTATTCAGGGTGATCAGGTGCGCATCACTGGTAAAAAGCGCGATGACTTGCAAGAGGCGATTGCACTGCTGCGTAAGCAAGAATTAGGCATGCCCCTGCAATTTAACAACTTTAGAGACTAAGTTTTAAAGTGTTTTGGGAATATAATATCTAGGATATAAAAATTTATATCTAGGTTTTTAAACACTTATATGTACTGCTTGGCAGTTTTATCGTATCAGCGGCAAGGCTTAGAGTTAGGGACGTAAACTTGAGCGATGCGGATCGCTCTAGACTTTGCAGCTACGCTTGAGCCCATAAGCCATGGTTGTCGCTGGTAAAATACTCATCTGAAGATTGCTTTTACAGCTCAAAATTATGCTCGTGCACAAGGCCTGTAGCGGCAATATTGATGACCGAGTGGCCAACTGCTCGGCCCCGATTTAACTGGGGCGGTTAAATCGCCTCTATCCATTAGTATGCATGTACATGATTCGCTAGCTTTGTTAGTATTTCAGATTAAATTTTGGGCTTTTCAATAACCCCCAAACTTTTACCGACTTATTTTTTAGTTAAAACTTGGAGATGCAGAATGAAAGCTCCCGTACGTGTTGCTGTCACAGGCGCAGCTGGTCAAATTGGCTATGCTTTATTATTCCGTATTGCCAGCGGCGAAATGCTCGGCAAGGATCAACCTGTTGTCTTGCAACTACTGGATTTACCACAAGCCCAAGATGCGTTAAAAGGCGTCATGATGGAGCTGCAGGATTGTGCTTTCCCACTTTTAGCCGGCATGGTTGCTTCCGATGAGCCAGAAGTGGCTTTCAAAGATGCGCAAGTTGCTATTTTGGTAGGTGCGCGTCCCCGTTCAAAAGGTATGGAGCGTGCAGATCTATTGGCTGCTAACGCTGAAATCTTCACCGTGCAAGGCCGCGCACTAAACGCAGCAGCGGACCGTGACGTTAAAGTATTGGTCGTGGGTAACCCTGCCAACACCAACGCATACATTGCGATGAAGTCTGCGCCAGACCTCAATCCCAACAACTTTACCGCTATGCTGCGTTTAGACCACAACCGTGCGCTTAGCCAGATCGCTGAGAAAACCGGTAAAGAAGTTAAAGATATCGAAAAGCTATGTGTTTGGGGCAACCACAGTCCAACCATGTACGCTGATTATCGCTTTGCCACCATCGGCGGCGAAAGCGTAAAAGACATGATTAACGACCAAGAGTGGAACGCGAACGTGTTCTTGCCAACGGTTGGTAAGCGCGGCGCAGCTATTATTGAAGCCCGTGGCCTGTCTTCAGCTGCTTCAGCTGCAAACGCCGCCATTGACCATATCCACGACTGGTGGTTGGGTACAGATGGCAAGTGGACCACTATGGGTATTCCTTCTGATGGTTCTTACGATATTCCGAAAGACACCATGTTCGGCTTCCCAGTGACCTGCGCCAACGGTAAGTATGAAATCGTGCAAGGTTTAGAAATTGATGAGTTCAGCCAAGAGCGCATCAATGCTACTTTGGATGAGCTCGAGCAAGAAAAACAAGGTGTTGCACACCTGCTGTAATGGCTCGGCAAGACTAGAAATAGCCAGCACTGACATCGTTAAAAGCAATTTTTAACGATGTCAAAAAGTGAAACTATACTTTTATTGCTCCGTCAGAGCTGAAGGTATAGTTTCCTTAAAAGTTATATTTCCAAGTAGAAATCAAGGTAACACTGTTTCTATGTGCAATGTTTGATCCCGCCTCTATTTATCAAACTTAGTTTAAAGCAAAGAAACCCCTTTGTTTATCTTTTAAAATCAGTACTGATTTAGCAGGGTTTAATTGATCAGAGCCTTGCGTCATTAAACAACTTAGCCACCTTGTTGCCAAGCGGTCGCTGCGCTGTGGAGAGGGTTGCTGAGCATTTGCTCAGTGAGGGCGGGCTTTTACTTTGTGGGTGTCGGCGTGCCAAGCAAGCGCCGGGTAGAGTGGGCTAACAGCTATAATGCTGCAATGGGCAGCAGCTAATACTTGCGCTGAGTTGCTGAAGTAGCAAGACTGAATAAAACAAAATTTACCATCACTATCGCGCTGTGTTTTATGCTTGAGTGGGCGCTCACTGAATGAGTTTTTACCTTGCGCTGTGCAAGAGTGCCAAGCTTGGTTAAACTTTACCTTATCCAGATATACCTTTAAGGGATTGAGATTATGTTACGTCACGTATTCGCCAGTATTGTTGTTGTGCTCGCAGGGACTGTGGCTGGTTGCGGGTTGAGCCCGCAGACTTTGCAGCCAGAGCCCCGTTTTACCGGCCAAGTTGCTGCGGTAGGCCAAGGGCAGAAGGTTACTGTGCAAGTTAAGGATGAGCGGGCGTCGTCAGTTATTGGCACGCGGGGTGGTTTATATGCCGATAGCAGTGCTATCCAGGTCAATAAATCAACTTTTTTACCACGTTTACAGGCTGAAACTGACGCCGCAGTGCGTATGTTAGGTTTTACCCCAGTCAGCCAAGGTGCTGATAACCCACGGTTTATTTTAAAACTCACTGAGCTGAGCTATAAAGCAGCAGAAAACAACCCTTTATCGAAAGAAGCTAAGCTGCAGGCGGTCTATCAGCTTGAAGTGCAAAACGGCTCACGGCGCTATAATGGCCGTTACGCTGCAACTTTGACTCAGGGTTATGCCAAAGCACCGAATGAGAAAACCAATAATGAGTTGGTGAGCCAAGTGCTAAGCGAAGGTTTAGTGCGTGCTTTTAAAGACCCGGCTGTTGGGCAGCTATTGGCTCAATAAGCGCGGACTAAGTGCTCGGTTAGCATTGAGGGCTGTGGATGCGATAAAATGCAGCATGAGCGGGCACTTAAGTTATTGGACGAGGGGGATATTTTGACAGAACGTTTGCCACCTGCCATTTTTCTGATGGGGCCTACAGCATCCGGCAAGACTGATTTAGCCCTGCAGTTGGTGCGCGAACTGCCCTGTGAAATTATCAGTGTTGATTCAGCGCTGATTTATCGCGGTATGGACATCGGCAGCGCCAAACCCAGTGCGCAAATTCTGCAAGAGTACCGGCATCATTTGGTGGATATCCTTGATCCGGCCGAGAGTTATTCAGCGGCGCAATTTCGTCACGATGCTTTAGCTGCCATGGGGGATATTACTGCACGAGGCCGTATCCCGTTATTGGTGGGCGGCACCATGCTGTATTACAAGGCGTTAGCAGAAGGATTGGCCACGATGCCGGCAGCTGATCCCGCTGTGCGAGCGCTGCTTGAACAGCAAGCGGCGGCTGAAGGTTGGATGGCTTTGCATCAAGAGTTGCAAAGGGTTGATCCGCTCTCAGCTGAGCGCATTCACCCCAATGATCCGCAGCGCATTATGCGTGCTTTGGAGGTGTGGCGGGTCAGCGGTCAGAGTATGACTGAGCACCGGGTGCAGCAAGCATTACAAAAACAGGCATCTAACGGCAGCCATTTACCGTATAATGTTGCAACATTTGCCATTGCACCGCAGCAGCGCAGTGTTTTACACCAGCGGATTGCTCTGCGATTTCATCAGATGCTTGAACAAGGCTTTCTGGCTGAGGTCGAAGCTTTATGGCAGCGCGGTGACTTGCATGCCGATTTACCCTCAGTTCGCGCGGTGGGTTATCGACAGGCTTGGACATACTTGCAAGGCGGCTATAGCTACGAAGAGATGATTGAGCGCGGTATTATAGCCACGCGTCAGCTGGCTAAACGTCAGTTTACTTGGCTGCGCAGCTGGGAAAATGTGCATTGGCTAGATAGTTTATCAAGCGATAATTTGTCGCACACCTTGAAAAGGCTCAAGCAACTCACCATATAGAGTTAAGCGAGTCGTATTTAGTTTGCTAGGCCTTAGGCAGCATACTTTACTTTATTTAATGGAGTACACCTCATGTCAAAAGGGCATACGCTACAAGACCCTTACTTAAAC
>CAZEZR010000052.1:0-19512 GCA_964516465.1 uncultured Thiopseudomonas sp.
GAACGTTCAGCGTAAAGCTGCTTGCCTTTCGGCAATAGGGCGCGGGCGATAGAGCTAAGGATCCGAAGCATTGTTGTAAAAATACCCATATGATGACGTTATCAGTAAGTTGACAAGGCGCTCTGGAGGTGACCAACTAAATCAGCCGTAGGCCAATCCTTACGAAAGCTTGTTATAATTACTGTTTTCAATTTCTCAGTCAAACCTGTTACTTCTTGAGCATGTATAACAAGGACCATGATGTCCAGGGAAGTGGGAACATTGTTCCCGTTAAAAACAGAGGTTTCACCGTCTGTGACCAGCTAACTTGTGTTAATTGACGTCGATTGATGTTGAAGCTGTTTAGCTCTTATTTCTTTGCATACCAATTAGTTACAGTTAGTGTGTAATGCATGCTGATCAAGGACATTTGGCTCGAACGGCCTGTCACGCAGGGACGTGGGTTCGAGTCCCGTCCACTGCGCCATATTACGAAAACCCGTTAAGTAGTTGATACTTAACGGGTTTTTTCGTTTTTGTGTCTTAAAAACTGTTTCTTTCAAGCAAATCAGTCTGCGCTAAGCGCCTGGTTGGCTTGCAACATTTTCCCAGCCCGAGTGCAGGCTGCTATTGAGGTTTAAAGCAGTGATCGAATCCGCAGACAGGCCTGCTCTGTCTGTTTTAGGGCAAAGCAGGCTTGGGTAGGCTTAGTCGCTGCTATCAGCCGCCAGTTTATCTTGAGTTTTTAAGTCAAAATCCGAGGCGTCATGGCGCTCATGCAGTTGTTCCGCAGGTTCGCCCCAGGTGCGATTGACTTTGCGCCCCCGCTGCACAGCAGGGCGGGCAAAAATCTCTTGTGCCCAACGGCGCACATTTTTATAGCTTTCGACCTGCAAAAACTCAGCAGCATCATACGTTTTTCCGAGAACCAAGTTGCCGTACCAAGGCCAAGTAGCAATATCGGCAATGGAGTATTCATCTCCACCTAGATAACGGTGTTCAGCGAGTTCTCGGTCCAAAACATCCAGTTGGCGTTTTACTTCCATAGTGAAACGATTGATCGGGTATTCAAACTTTTCTGGCGCGTAAGCGTAGAAGTGGCCAAAACCACCGCCCAGATAAGGGGCTGAGCCTTGCAACCAGAACAACCAATTCAACACTTCGGTGCGTGCTGCTGGGTCCTTAGGCAGGAAGTGGCCAAACTTTTCTGCCAGATAGAGCAAAATTGCCCCGCTTTCAAACACCCGGCTACCGGTTTCGCTATCCAATAGGGCGGGAATTTTTGAATTTGGGTTCACTTCGACAAAACCTGATGAGAATTGATCGCCTTCGCTAATTTTGATCAGGTGAGCGTCGTATTCAGCGCCGCTGACGCCTAAGGCCAGCAGTTCTTCAAGCATGATAGTCACTTTCTGCCCATTGGGTGTGCCCAGCGAATAAAGCTGCAACGGATGTTGGCCACGGGGTAGGGTTGCCTCGTGGGTCGGGCCAGCGATTGGACGGTTGATGCTCGCCCATTCGCCGCCACTTTCCGCATCCCAAGTCCAGACCCGTGGTGGTTCATACTGAGGTGTCTTTGCCATGTTTTTACCCTCCCGTTAACTGTAGTGATTCAGCTGGCAGGCTGTTTTAGTCCTGCATTTGCGCCAGCTGTTGCAAAATACTGTTGTAGTTTTCGACCCCTTGCGCGCCAGCCACCAAGTGACGGCGATTAAAGATCATCGCTGGCACACTTTGTATCCCTTGTTCTCTGGAGACCTGTTCAGCCTCACGAACAACTTGAGCAAAGCGCTGATCGGCAAGCACTGCTAGGGCTTCAGCGTGGTCTAAGCCGATTTCTGCAGCTATCTCGGCGAGCACAGTGTGATCAGACAGATTGCGATTATCAGTGAAGTGAGCACTGAACAAAGCCTGCTTCAGGTCGTGCATACGTCCTTGCTGGTTGGCCCAATGCAGAAGTTGGTGGGCATTGAAGGTGTTGTGCATGCGCGTGTCATCGCGGAAATTAAATACGAAGCCAACATCTGTGCCCGCCGCAGTAATGCTACGACGATTGTCTGCGGATTCTTGTGCGCTGGAACCATATTTCTCGCTCAAATGTTCGCCCATATTTTGCCCTGCAGGCGGCATCTCAGGGTTCAGTTCAAACGGATGCCAATGGATTTCATGGGCAGTGTTGCTGGCTTGCAGTGCTGCGGCCAGCTGTCGATAGCCGATGATGCACCAAGGACAAACAATATCGGAAACAATATCAATCTGTAATACTTTCTCTGATTGCGGCATAGCGTCTCTCGTTGTGTGTTACCTGTGGTTTGGCTCGATGGTGCATCGGGTCTAACTTAGCTTATACCGTTTTTGTTGCGGATGTGGCGCTAGCAACAGCGAATAAATAGGAGCTGTTTAGCCACCGTGAGCCTGCTGTTTATTAGCCTGCAGTATATTCCAAGCGACAACCAAACCAACGATGACCATACCCAGTACATCAGTCAGTTGTTCTGGCACTATCAACATAAAAGCACCTGCGGCCAACACAATCCGCAGCAGTATATTCAATGGCCCCTTAAAGTAACCTTCAACCGCAGCACTTAACGCGGTAATGCCAACAATGGCCGTCACGGTAATGCTGGCGATGACCCAAAAACTGGGCAAGGGGAATTCTTTACTGGTGATTAATGAATCGGTGGTGTCGAGCATCAGCATGGCTGGGTTGTAGACAAACATAAAGGGCACAATAAAACCGGCCAAGGCTAACTTTAATGATTGAAAACCGGTTTTCATTGGATCCCCGCCGGAAATGCCAGCAGCAGCAAAGGAGGCCAAAGCAACCGGCGGAGTGATATTGGCAAATAAACCAAAATAGAACACAAACATATGCGCCACTAAAATGGGGATATCAAAATTGGCCAGTGCCGGTGCTGCCATGGTGGCGGTAATAATATAGGCCGGAATTGAGGGTAAACCCATGCCCAGTAGCATTGACGCCAGCATGGTAAAGAGCAAGGTTAAGAACAGCGAGCCGGCGCCCACGCTCATAATCGATGAGGTCATAACACTGCCAAAGCTGGTTAAACTGACCACCCCAATAATAATACCCACCAGCGCACAAGCGGCCATCACTGACAGCGACTGGCGTGCACCATCGGCTAACGCATCAAAAATATCAGCAATCGACATGCGCGTTGATTTACGCAGGCTACTGACAATAACGGTAAACACAATGGTGTAAAACGCGGCATAACTGACCGGGATATTTTTGAACAGTAAAACCACCAAACCAATAATGGGCAGTAATAAGTGTCCACGTTCTTTAAGGACTTCTTTCACCTTGGGCAAATCAGCTTTGGGAATGCCTTTTAAATTGTCGCGGCCTGCGCGAAAGTGCACCTGAGCAATCACCCCAAGGTAAAACAGCAATGCGGGAAAAACCGCAGCCAAGGCAATGGTGCTGTAACTGACCCCAGTGGTCTCCGCCATAATAAAAGCACTGGCGCCCATAATCGGTGGCAAGATTTGCCCACCCACTGAAGCGCTGGCTTCTACTGCACCGGCAAAGTTTTTGTCGTAGCCAATTTTCTTCATCAGTGGAATGGTAAAGGCACCGGTACCCACCACATTGGCTACCGCAGTGCCGTTAATGCTGCCCATAAAGCCACTGGAGATCACCGCAACTTTGGCCGGGCCACCTTGTTTATGACCGGCCAGCGCTAGGGCTAAGTCGTTAAATAATTGGCCCATGCCAGATTTAGATAAAAATGCACCAAATAAAATAAATAAGAAAATAAAGGTGACTGAAGCGCCAATGGCGGAGGAGTAAATACCTTCGGTTTTTAAGTACATCTGTCCGAAAATATCACCTAGATCAAAGGTACGGGTCATTAAACGATCCGGCATAAACTCAAAGCCACTGACAAAAGGGTAGGCTAAGAAGATCAGTGCCAGAATAGGCAAGCCCCAGCCCATAATGCGTCGCGCCGATTCAAACACCAGTACTACAGTGATCATCGAGAAGATGATATCTGCCATATTGGGAATGCCACCGCGGGTGGTGACAATACTTTGGTATTCCATAAAGAGGTAAATTGCAGACGCGGCACTGCCAGCGAACAACAACCAGTCTAACCAAGAGGTGTGGTTGCGGCTGGAGTTTTTTCCTGCGGGGTAGAGTAAAAAAATCAGACACAAACCAATGCTGACGTGGGCGCTACGCTGCAGCAGTTCAGGTAGGGGATTGTAGGTGATGTACAAGTGGAAAAGAGAGTACATAACCGCTAAAGCAAAGACAAAATAGTGAACTTTCTTATTGGTAAACGTACGTAAAGCTGAAGTCTTGTCAAACTTTTCTAACAGTTCTTCCTGTTGTGCTTGATCAATCGGAGTATCAAGATTTTTTGAAGTAGTCATCACAGGACTCCTGGGTAAAATAATGCCAACGAGGTGCTTGTATTACCTGAAGCTGTATTTCAGTGTAATCAGCAAAGTCCTGATAAAGCGGCCATGTACCCAGCTCAGTCAAAATTGTTGATTCAACATGAGATGAAGTAATCCAATCTATATGTGGCAGTAAACGATCAATTCTATAGTGCAGCCAGCCATCATTAGTGGCGATAAGATCTGCGTTACTGGGTGTGCCCGCACCAAAGGTTTTAAATTGCGTTGTCGTCAGTAACAGCTCTTGACCGCTGATTTGAAAAGTCTCTCGCCAGAGTTCTTTTTCAACCGAATGGATCCACTGTAATTCAAACAACTGTACTGTTGAAACACATTGAAAATCGGTACTTGTCAGCTGTAATACAGTAACTGGACGAGTGAAAACAATAACACTGAGCGCAGCAGTAGCACCCAGTGTCATCAGCACCAGTTTATTGCGTGGCGTGCTCAGCATAGTATTTCTGCGCGCCGGGATGCAGGGGAGCGACTAAGCCTTGTTGAGCCTGCTCAAGTGATACATCTTTCATCGCTTGGTGTGAGTTACGCAAATTGTCGAGGTTCTCAAAGAAGGTTTTGGTCAGCTTGTAACCATCATCCTCGCTTAAGTCAGAGCGGATAATTAACGCATTCATAATTGCCGCTGTGGGGACTGCTTCTGCATTGCCGTAGGTATTGGCAGGGATATCTAAGGCGATAAAGTAGCTTTTATCCTTAGCAATCTTAGCAATGTTATCCGGCAAAATAGAGACCAATTGCAGGTCAAAACCCTGCTCAAGCTCTAACAGTGAAGCATTGGGCAGGCCGCTGGTGAGGAACGCAGCATCAAGCTTGCCGCCTTTTAGCGCATCAGCTGCTTCAGCATAGCCTAAGTAGTCCACTTTAATGTCGTCATAGGTGATGCCATGGCCATTGAGAATGTTGCGCGCGTTGACTTCCACTCCTGAGTTTTGTGCACCCACGGCAACCCGCTTGCCACGTAAGTCGTCTAGGGTTTTGATCCCAGAACGCTTAGAGGCCACCACTTGCACGTAGTTCGGGTAAAGCGCAGCCATCTGTTGTACGTTTTCAATCTTATTTTTAAAACTGTTGGTTCCAGCTAAAGCATCGCTGAGCACATCACTCATAACAAAGGCCATTTCCACTTTGTTTTGGTTCATCAAGTTAATGTTTTCCACCGATGCGCCGGTGGTTTGGGTTTTCGAGTTCACGCCATAGGCTTTATTATAAATCTCACCCAAGGTGGTTGCGATAATATTGTAAGGGCCGGATGCGCCGCCAGTGGCAATGGTGACAAAGCGGGTTTGCAGCTTATCTTGCGCAACTGCTGGAGTGCTGCTGGTGGCTTGATCTGTGGATGCTGCTGGTGCTTTAGCGGAGTCCTCTTCCGAGGAGCACGCAGTTAACAACAAAGAAAAACACAGGCTTGAGAGTATAAGTTTCGCAGGAGTAAATTTCATAGTAGTCGGCCAACCTTTATTATTTTATTGTTCTAGATAACTTAGACAACAATTATCTGTCCATTGTATGAGTGGGTCATCTTTACTATTGACTGAAACTCAGTATTCACCACTGAGAAGGAAAATACCATTGGCGATGGGCGTTTTCTGAGCAACGTACTACGAATGGCCTAGGGTTGAAGAGACAAAGCGTCATTGAAGGCCTGCTTGGGCTAGCAAAGTAGCGAGTCAACGATTGCTGGGTGGTGCAGCAAGCTTGAAATTTTCTTGTCGAACAGAGCAGTCGGCGACGCTTTATAAGTCCTTCAGCATCCATACATCGCAACCGCCGTGCAAAGAACCGGCGAATGGTTGACTCAGATGTTTAAAGCCAAAACTTTCATATAAAGTAATGGCGTTGTGCATCGTGCTTAAGGTGTCTAAATAACACTGTTGATAGCCTTGCTGGCTGGCAAAGTTTAAGCAGGCTTGGGTGAGGGTTTTACCGATGCCAAACCCTTGGCTGCCGGGTCGCAGGAAGAGCTTTTTCAGTTCACAGATGTCGCGGTAATGGAGAAAGGGCGCAATGCCTGCGCCACCGACCACCTGACCCTCCACGAGCGCCACTAAGTACTGGCTGCGATCTTCAGCTAAGTAATGCTGGCTCATGCAGCTGACTTCTGCGTCGGCTGTCCCAAAACCTTCACCCACAGCACCGTATTGCGCGCCGACCTGTTGAATAATCTGACAGATAGCAGGGTCATGTTGAGCCTGGATGGGAATGATTTGATAGTTCATTTTTAATGCGCTTTAGAAGGAGTAAACACTGTCATTTTTCCATTCTTTTGCTAGCAACTCGACGAGCTCGGTTGCGGGCATTTCGCGGGCTAAAGGCGCTGATTGTCCGGCCCAAAATGCTGCGAAGTCATAGCACTCCTGTTGCTTGGCAGCGGCAATTAAGGCTTTAGCAGCACTATAGGTGCTGGGGTAGGCGGGTAGCAGGTGCTGTTTATCGGCCAACTGGCGATGAAAACGATTGACTAAACCCCGCGCTGGGCGACCCGAGATCACTGCAGTGACATCAGTGGTATAAGCCCGTGCGCTTTTTAACTGCTCACGATAGGCCTGATTGGCTGCAGACTCAGGGCATAAAATAAAAGCCGTGCCCAGCTGTGCGGCGCTGGCACCCATATTCATCACTTGAGCAATGGCTTGGCCGTGCATAATTCCACCAGCAGCAATGATGGGTAAGTGACACTTTTTACTGAGCAGTTGCAGCAAGCTAAACAATCCGAGTTTCACATCCTGCGTCGGATCAAATACGCCACGGTGGCCACCGGCCTCAAAACCTTGGGCGATAATGGCATCTAAGTCAGCTGCTGCAATGGCTTGCGCTTCGGCTAGGTTGGTGGCGCAACCTAAGAGTTTAATCCCTGCGTTTTTCAGTGCTTGAATACAAGTTGTATCGGGTAGGCCGAAGTGAAAACTCACCACCGGCGGGCGCTCCTCAAGCAACATCTCGAGCATGGCTGGGTTATCAATAAAGCTTGGGTTGCCAGGGTCTAATTGGCTGGGTGGTTGCGCGGAAAATTCAGCAAAGTAGGGTTGCAATAACTTTAGCCACGCTTGCTCACGAGCGGCATTAACACTGGCGGGCTGGTGGCAAAAAAAGTTGACATTAAAAGGTTGATCTGTGGCCTGTTTAAGTTGCTGAATTTGTTCCCGTGCTTGTGCCACAGTGCTGCTGCCTAAACCGAGGGAGCCTAAACCGCCAGCGTTTGAAACTGCAGCGGCTAAAGCAACCGTAGCAGTGCCGGCCATGGGCGCTTGAATAATCGGCAGTTCAATACCGAGTTCTGTTAACAGTGCATTGGGCATCATTGACTCCGCTTAACCTGAGTTGGTTGGGGGTTAACTCTGCTGCTCATTCTGCGCTAAATCAGTAGCGCTCGACAACCATTGACGTGCTTTAGGTAGCGCAATTGCAGTAATAATTGCCAGGACCAGAATCAGGGCGAATATTTTGTACTTGCTGCTAAATAAAGGAGGTTTAGGCGTTGGCTTCATAATGTGCTCCCAATTTTTATTAAACAGAGGTGGTGTTTTGCGCTTGCTTTAATAGGTGTAAAAGCAACCAAATTCTAGCTTTTTGTGCGGATAAGTCACCCAGTGTTATCAAGTCCAGCTGTTGGTAGTGCTCAATGGGTACCACGCCACCCGCACCCACCCGTGAGGTCATTACCACTGGAATACCCCGTGCGTGGATTTTATACAGGGCTTGTTCTTCCAGTGGTGAGCAACGTCCAGCACCGGTACCAGCAATCACTAAACCATCAAGTTGGGTATGCGCTAACAGAGCTTCAAGCAGCTGCTGATCGGCTCCAGCATGGGAGTAAATAATTGGAATATAAGGAGTTTTACTAGGTGATGTAATTGTGCAAAACGGGCTGTTAATTGTATGAGGTAGCAGGGGACTATGGATAAACCGCACCTGATGATTGGCTTCAATTCGCCCTAAAGGACCGCTGTTGGGTGCTTGAAAGGACTCCAAGTGATAGGTATGAGTTTTAGTGACATCCTGTGCCGAGTAAATTTTATCATTCATCACCACCAGCACCCCTTGGCCGGCTGCTTGTGGACACGCCGCCACGTAAAAACTATTGAGCAGGTTAAAGTAGGCGTCAGTGCCTAAGGCCGACAAGGGTTTTTGCGCCCCAGTGATAATCACCGGTTTAGTGGTATTTAAAGTGAGGTGCAGAAAAAAAGCCGTTTCTTCTAAGGTGTTGGTGCCCTGGGTAATGATTACCGCATCTTGCTCCAGCAGGCATTGCTCGATACGTTCTTTTAACTCAAACCAGTGGGTGGTATCAATGGCGGTGCTGGTGACGTTATCCAGTTGCACTAGATTGATCTTGGCTAAGTCGGCGAGCTCAGGGATAGCGGCTAAAAAGTCAGCCGGGGTGTAATGGCCGGTGCGGTAATCACAGAGCTCTAAACGATCGGGGTGGTGGGCAGAAATGGTACCACCAAGGGCAAAGAGGGTTATTTTGGCTAAGTCAGACACAGTGTGGCTCCTTAACAGACACAGTGACATACACAGAGAATGGGTAGAGTAAAATATTAGGCAGTTGTCCTGTGTCGGCTAATAAAAATACCTAGATAAGGTAGGGTAGCTTATTGTTAGGCCATTAAGCATAGCAAATAGAGAACTTCAATGAGGCAGCTCACAGCGATGATGACACTAGAGCCTGCTGTAGGAGAATAACAATGAGTCAGTTAGCAACATTATTTCAGTTAACCGGCAGCGAACATGCCGCAGCACAATGGCAGGATGCGGTGCTGGTCATTATCGATGCGCAAAATGAATACCGTATGGGTGATATGCAGCTGCCCGATGTCGAGCCAGCCACGTTACAGATCCAACAATTATTAACCACGGCACGTGCCCAGGGCACACCGGTCGCGCATATTCGTCATATCGGAGTGCCGGGCTATCTGTTTGATCCGGAGGGGCCGCGTGGGCAAATTTTTGACGAGCTGACACCCATTGCAGGCGAAGCAGTAATTGATAAACCTTTACCCAATGCCTTTGCCCACAGCAGTTTGCAAGAGTTTGTACAAAGTAGCGGCCGTACTGATTTGATTGTCTGCGGATTTATGACCCATATGTGTGTCAGTGCCACTGTGCGCGCCGCTAAAGATTTAGGCTATCAAAGCACTGTGGTGGCCGCTGCTTGTGCGACACGACCTTTACCTGGACTGGAATCGGGTCAGTTTGATGCCAAAGCATTGCATGAAATGGAGTTGGTGGCTCTAGCTGACTTCTTTGCTTGTGTCGTGAAAGATGCAGCGGTACTGGGTGAATAAATAAAAGTCACAGCGGTACAGTTCAGCCGCTGTGACTCAATTTAAGACCACTGCTCTCCACAGCGAGTGGTGGCTGTAATGATCCCGTAAAAACAGGTCACTAGCACTACAGCTCCTGTGTCGAGAGTAAACCTAATCGCTGTGACACGCTATGTCGCATTAGTAAGTTATGCTTACTGCTGCCACATGGGCAAAGATCATTGCGACCTAGGCTCATCTTTATATACTCTGTGTCTTTTTAATATTCTTCAGCACAGCATGCTCTAGTTACAAACACTTCCTGCTACTCAATCTGCAGTTCAAAGAAATGCTTCATCGGCTCCATTTGCTGATGGAGTATTCGGATCACAAAAATATCATGCTCTCGATGACGATAAAAAATAGCATGTCGTTGATGATCGTGACGGCGAACACCAACTGCGATGTCTGCACACTCGCGCCCCATAAGCGGGGAACTCGCCAATAGTTTAAGCGTGCTTTCTAATTGCTCTGTATAACGATCTGATTGAGCCACCCCGAAGTTCAGAAAAGTATATTCATAAATAGCTGTAAAATCTTCAACAGCAAGATTCGACAGTTTATACATGGTGCTTTTGCTTGACTTGAGCAGCAATATCACGCAAAGACAGCTGGCTTTCTCCGCTATGCTCTCCTGCAGCCACAGCATTTCTCAATGCCTCAGCTTGGTTTTCTTGCTGCTCAAGCAGGCGTAACGCTGAGCGCACAACCTCACTGGCTGAGTTATAACGCCCTGATTCAATCAGCCTGCCGATAAACTCATCAAGCTGTAAGCCTATAGTCACACTGGTTGTTCTAGCCATCAGAAAGCTCTCTTGTGTTGATAATTAACACAAAGATAGCACTCGAAAGATAGGACATCAATGATGTATAGGGTTCTAACTTGGCACCGACATTAAGGTCGGCACCAAGAGTGAATGCTTTGAATTTAGAGTCTTTTAAAATCGCTAAACGCTAGCATTACTGGCTTCAACCCACCGCTAACTTCGCCGCCTGCTTCCACATAAAGGCTGGCATGAGCATGTTGAGCTGCCAAGTAATATTCATCGGCTGGCTGCCATGATGTGAAACGTACTCAACTTCACCAAAATTAACAAAGCCCATAGTGCTGCCATATTCATCTTTACTGTGCTCACGCATAAATAAATAAACGTTTACCGGTTTGTTGATGCTCGATATAATTTAAACCCTTACCAGTTTCTGGCCCTGCGCTGTTCTGTGATTGCCAGTGAAAAAGTTGCTCGTTAATCGCATAATCGTGATACATAGTCGTTGGCGAAAACTGTTTTTCATTTTTATTCAGTGTTATAAAAAGCAATTCTATATTTTGCTCAGCAATCATCAACACCCCTTCACGCGCGGGGTTTTGATAGTCAAAGGTGGTAACAGCAAAACCAGCCAGAACTTGCTCGCGAGTATAACGCGCATGGGCTTTTAATGGATTTTGTGCAAGGTTTACTAAAGTAAGTTGCTCGTGACGAATACGGTTAATTAACACGGCCACTACATCCACCAGCTCAGCTTTTAACTGTGAATGATTTAACGCTTTTAAGCTATCCGCCAAGGCGGAAAAATTTAACGCTGACCCCGGTTTTTGCCAAAAATCATAATGGCACATCACAGCCATACGTTGATGCATTTGCGCTGTTAAGGTGAAGTCATTGACTGCTAACTTATGCAAAAACTGCTGGCACATAAAATCCGCATGTTCGCGGCTGACACAAAACGCTAATGCACGATGATGCACTTCATCAATCACTATGCAGCCGTAGTAATCTGCCGATAAAGACAAATCCGCCAGCTGGTTATTCAGGGTTTGAATCGAGGCAAACAGCTGACGGTAATGCTCAGGTTGAGCGCCAGCCACCCACAACTCGCCAAAATTACCATTGCGTAACACGCCACGATAAGAAGTTTGCGCTTGCTTAAGAGTTTCTTGGCGATGAGCAATAAAGAGAAACTTCGCATCTTTGATGAACCGATATAGCCGGTATCAAAACCCGTATGTCGTATAAACAAGTAATTCTTGGCATGCAGCCGCTCACGCTGGGTGTTGTAGCTGAGCTTTATTTCGGTGTTGGGTAAGCTAGCTAAGAACTCAACGGCTTTGGCATCTGTAGCCCCCATATAAGACGTGGTAATCACCTTAAGTTGACGTCCACTGCGGGTAAACTCTTCCAGCTCTTTACGGAAGATGCGAATACCGGTCCACTTGATAAAAGACACCAACCAATAAATTTTATCGGAGGAAAGGATTTCACGTTTCAGCTCTGTGTCTAGTGACAAACCGGCATTACTGCCACAAAACAGCTCGCTCTGAGTCAGACCCGTCAGCGGGAATATACCTTCAACATACTTTTTAAGATCAGCAGCAACTGGGTTTTCTAGCTTATATAAGGCGGTTAAAATTTTACCTTGGCTATCAAGCAGATTTTCATCGAAAAAGTCATCATCATTGAGCTGCTTTTTAAGCCATAATAACAACTGATTAGCCAACTCAATTTGCTGTTCTAAGCGATTATCGTCATTGGGAATTAAGCCAACCGCGTGCTGCAAAATACCGTTTAAAAACGTGACAACCACACCGATGCTTCCGTCGCCTCGAGAGTTCGCTCACCCACATAAAACCTATCGCGATTTAGGCGTGAAGCGACAAGCTGCGTGATGAGTTGCTCATAAATCCCTCTTTGCTGCATGACTTAATCCTAGAGGTACTGTACTGACTCACTATAGGGTTTGCGCAAGTGACTGTCTTGCCGAGCGATGAATTAGCATAGCCGGCAATTCACATTGCATAAATCGAACACAGCTTGCCTATGGTTCGAATACTGTCTTTTGGCTCATGCTCACAGCAACCCGTCAACTCACTCATTGAGTTGAGTTGGAAGTATTTGCAAAAACGGCTGCAGGTGGGCGTAGTAAGCGCTATCGTTTGCATAAATTTTGCGCAATCACTTCTCTCATTTAACTGCAGTGGTGCACTTAGAAGAAAAATAAGAGCTGAGTTAAGGGGTTTATTGACTGAGTTTATCCGCGTGCTTTGCGCGCTAAGTAGTATCTATAAAGCAGAGTTAAAAAGCTCCAGATGATGGCAGCTAAAAAAACACCAGTTAAGTTCGCGACAATATCCATGCGGCTAAAGCCGCGTGCAGGCTGTAACAGCTGGAGAAACTCAGTAGCAGGGGCTGCAATTAATAAAACACCCCACACTACAGCTGCGGGCGCGCGGATAAATGTGATGCGTGCAGTTAATGACAGCACAATAAAGCCCAAGCAATGTAAAAAAAAGCCAATGTGCTTAAAAAGCGGCGGTGGCGGGACAGGGCTCAGTAGGCCTATAAGTGAAACAACTACAATGAGAGTAAAAATTAAAACTTTCAAGGCGCATACTTCATCAGTTAATGGTTACGACAACAGCTGTAATGTAAGCACTGGATCGTGGATAGGTGCTGATTCTACCTGAAGGTTAATGGCTTTGTATCTGTTATACAGCTGACCGATAGGCAGATGTTTTTTAGGTGAGCTTTTTTAACTACGCTGGTTCAGGGGGAAGTGTCATAGCTTCACTTTGGGCTTGTGAGCACTGGGGTAAAAACGTTTACCTATGGGGCTTTACGCGGCTTAAACCGTGCGCGTCTGTAATTCTTTCTATTTACAGGTAGGAAGTCGGATTAAGCTCAACAAACCATGGAAAGGGCGCTATGGGGCACATGAGCTAGGCAAGATACTGAAGCATCTATGCTTATGCTGCTTGAGAAGCGCTGCTATAGTGCAGTTTTTCATAGAAGTCAGCCAACTTAAGTTGATCAAAATTAATGTTAAACAGCCGTTATAGATTATTTGTGTTGCTGAGCGTCATGCTCGCAGTGGCAACTGCTTTATCCTTAGCGTTGGGGCCGGTGAGCATCAGTGTGCAGGATTTGGCCAAAGTGTTGGCGCGTAATCTGGGTTTTGCTGTGACCAGCACCCCGGCTCTGGAGCAGGCACAGTTGATTGTCAGTCAGATTCGCTTGCCCCGTGCGTTGTTGGGTTTAACTGTAGGCGCGGTATTAGCGTTATCCGGTGTGGCGATGCAAGGATTGTTTCGTAATCCGCTGGCGGATCCGGGCTTAATAGGTGTATCCAGTGGCGCTGCCTTAGGTGCTGCGGTGGCCATAGTGGGTGGGGCTATGCTCGGTGGTATGCCGGCTGCTTGGAGTCCTTATATCTTATCCGTCTGTGCCTTTGCCGGCGGGTTAACTGTGACAGCGTTGGTCTATCGGTTAGGTCGGCGCGATGGGCAAACCCATGTTGCAACCATGCTCTTGGCAGGGATTGCTTTGGCCGCATTGGCTGGCGCGGCAATAGGCTTATTCACTTACTTAGCAGATGATGCCACGTTACGCAGCCTGATCTTTTGGAATTTGGGCAGTTTAAACGGTGCCAGCTATGCACGTTTATGGCCGTTATTGTTGATTACCTTGGCTGTGGCTGTGTGGTTGCCACGCCGCGCCAAGGCACTGAATGCTTTATTGCTGGGTGAATCAGAAGCTCGGCACTTGGGTTTCGCGGTGGAGAAGCTTAAGCGTGAGCTGGTGTTCTGCACTGCACTGGGTGTGGGTGCTGCAGTTGCGGCGGCGGGGATGATTGGTTTTATTGGCTTGGTGGTGCCGCATATCTTGCGCTTGGCAGTGGGACCCGATCACCGAATATTATTGCCAGCCTCTGCTTTGGCGGGTGCGAGCCTATTGTTATTTGCTGACTTGGCGGCGCGCTTAATGTTAGCACCCGCTGAGTTGCCCATTGGGATTGTCACGGCATTGATTGGTGCGCCGTTCTTCTTGTATTTACTGCTGCGGAGTAGGTTTTGATGTTGCAGGCGCGTCAGTTAGAAGTGCGGCGTGGTGCTTGTACGGTTTTGCGTGGGATTGATGTTGAGTTGCGCGGCGGACGAGTGATGGGGGTGCTAGGCGCCAATGGCGCGGGCAAAAGTACCTTGATGTCAGCCTTATGCGGTGAGTTGCCAACCGCAGCAGGGGAGGTTTTGCTCAATGGTCGTGCGCTAGGGAGCTGGCCAGATCTGGCGCGGGCACAGCATTTGGCTGTGTTGCCGCAGCAATCCACCTTGAGCTTTGCTTTTCGTGTTGAAGAAGTGGTGGCAATGGGGCGTTTGCCCCATTCAACTGGCCAGCAGCTGGATGCTGAAATTGTGCAAGCTGCTTTGCTGGCGGTAGACAGTCAGCATTTATGGGGCCGCAGTTATTTACAATTGTCCGGCGGCGAACGACAGCGGGTGCACTTGGCCCGGGTGTTAGCCCAACTCTGGCCAGGTACTGCCGGGCAAGTATTGCTGCTGGATGAGCCAACTTCGATGCTGGATCCATTGCATCAGCACAGTATTTTGCAGGCGGTGCGCCGGTTTGCCGATCAGGGTGGTGCAGTGCTGCTGATCGTGCATGATCTGAACTTAGCAGCGCGGTATTGTGATGACTTATTGTTGCTGGATAAAGGTGGCGTGTTTTCGTCAGGCTCGCCGAAACACGTGTTGCGTGCGGATGTGTTGTATCAGGTGTTTGGCTTGGAGGTGTTAGTACAACAGCATCCGGAGCGCGAACATCCATTAATTATTGCCAAGTGATGGGCTCAGTTTTCTTGCTTGGTGCGCTAAGTTACCAGCTCAACAGCTGGCGCATAACACCTCAGGACAGCCTTCGCGAGCCTGTGATTCAGCTCGCGAAGCAATATCCTTACACTGGATTTGGGCACTCAACATAATGATGCTCAAGGTTAAAACGCTCAGCTAACCATGCGCCTAAAGCTTGTACGCCATAACGCTCGGTGGCGTGGTGGCCCGCAGCAAAGAAACTGATGCTATTCTCCTGTGCCTCATGAAACGTACGTTCCGACACCTCACCGGTAATATAAGCATCTACACCAGCAGCAATCGCATGGTCAATATAGCCTTGTGCGCCACCGGTACACCATGCTACGCGTTTAATCGGTTGCTGATGGTCAACCACTAAGGGTGCACGGTCCAGTGCTGCTGCAATGCGCGCAGCGAACTCGCTGGCGGATAAGGGCGCGTCTAACTCACCGATTAAACCAACATTGGCAGGGTTATCAGGCTCTAATGGGCCGGTCACGGTTAAGCCTAGACGCTGTGCAAGCTGCACGTTGTTCCCCACTTCAGGGTGTACATCCAGCGGTAAGTGATACGCCAGTAAATTAATATCGTGGGCCAGCAGTGCTTTAATGCGACGTTGTTTCATGCCAACAATGGGCTGGTCTTCACCTTTCCAAAAGTAACCGTGATGGACCAAAATAGCATCTGCTTGCAACTCAATCGCTGCATCAATGAGTGCTTGGCTTGCGGTAACGCCGCTGACGATGCGCTTAATCTGCGCTTTACCTTCCACTTGTAAACCGTTGGGGCAGTAATCACTGATGGCGTTGACGTTTAAAAACTGTGCAATTGCCTCGACCAAAATATTACGTTGAACAGGCATAATGGCTCCTTAAGATGGCTTGACGATACTTTAAGCTAGTGTTGCATTCTATAATGCCAATTATTGGCGGGTTCTCTATATAATGCGGTTTTTTCAGCCTAAGCGCAGAAATGTAGTATTGTTTGAACTTTATAGGCTTTTAGTCATCGTTGATTTTGGAATGCTCTATGCCGCGCTTTTTTAAAGATTATGGATGGCCTTTAACGGTTGGCTTATTGCTGGCGCTGCTATTAATAGAGCGCTTTCCGCATTGGGTGGGTTTGCCCAGTGCGGATCTGCATGTACAGCAAGCACCGGTTTACACCAGCGCTGAGAGCGGTCCAGAGTCGTATGCTAATGCAGTTAACCGAGCTTCACCTGCGGTGGCTAACTTATATACCGCTAAGGTGGTGAGTAATCCTTTACCGCAATTGTATAGCAACCCTGAATTTCGGCGTTTTTTTGGCGATAACCTGCCGCAACAAAAGCGTATGGAGTCGAGCTTAGGCTCGGCGGTGCTGATCAGTAAAGAAGGTTACTTGCTGACCAACAATCATGTGACTGCGGGTGCCAGTCAAATTATTGTCGCGCTGCAAGATGGTCGTGAGACCGTAGCGCGGGTGATTGGTAGTGATCCTGAGACGGATTTGGCGGTTTTAAAAATTGATTTGCCGAATTTGCCGGCGATTACTTTAGGACGTTCGGACTTGATTCGAATTGGTGATGTGGTGTTAGCCATTGGTAACCCGTTCGGTGTTGGGCAAACGGTAACCATGGGAATTGTGAGTGCCACCGGGCGTAATCAGTTAGGTCTTAATACCTACGAAGATTTTATTCAAACTGATGCGGCGATTAATCCAGGTAACTCTGGCGGTGCGTTGGTGGATGCTCAGGGTAATTTGTTGGGTATCAATACGGCTATTTTCTCGCGCTCGGGTGGCTCACAAGGGATTGGTTTTGCGATTCCGGTTAAGTTGGCGCTGGAAGTGATGAACTCTATTGTTGAGCATGGTCAGGTGGTGCGCGGCTGGCTGGGTTTAGAGGTGCAGGCGCTAACTCCAGAGTTGGCGGAGTCTTTTGGCCTGTTGGATAGTCCAGGTATTTTGGTGGCTGGTGTGTATCGTGATGGTCCAGCGGCTAAAGCGGGTTTACAGCCGGGTGATGTGATTCTGAAAATTGCTGAGGAAGGCGCACAAGATGGGCGTACTTCGATGAATCAAGTGGCGCGGATGCAGCCCGGTGAAACAATTAAAATAGATATTTTACGTAATGGGCAGCCGCGTACTTTGCATGCAACTATTGGGGTGCGTCCGCCGTCGGATTAAGAATTGCTGGCTTTGCAGTGCAGAGCTTCAGCTTGATTTACTGTTCTTTGGGATGTGGTTCTTAAAAGCTAAAAGCACAGATTTAGTTTAACGTACTTCGGGGTAGGTGTTAATCCGTCGATGAACCCGTCCGGGGTTCAACTCCGGCGCTGCGCCATCCCTGGCTTCGCTCCCCACACCCACCCCGAAGCACTTGTTAATCATTTGTATTGTTTGCGTGATTGCATAAGTCTCCTTAAAAGCTACTCAGCTACTATTCAATAAGATTTTTGCTTGGAGTAGGCATAAAACTAAAATCTTGCTCAATAGAGACTTGCTGCTAATTCGCAAACCACATCAATGTTTCAGCCGTGCCGCGCTGGTGCTGCGGCAAGCGGAGCCATGGATGGCGCAGCACCCGAATCGAGCCTAGGATGGCTCGTTGAGGGAAGAGCAGCATCAGCGCGGCATGGCAGGCACAGATTTGGATCGCTGCTGAATCTTAATCAAAGCGCAGATGGTACAAGCCGTACTTCGGGGTAGGTGTTAATCCGTCGATGAACTCGTCCGGGGGTTCAACTCCGGCGCTGCGCCATCCCTGGCTTCGCTCCCCAGACCCACCCCGAAGCACTCGTTAACCATTTGTAGGGTCTGCATGATCGAGTGAGTCTCCCTGAAGTACAGGTTAACTATCGATGCTATTCGCAGGGCTGTAAAATAAAACTCAGCCTACTTATTAAGCTTAGTGTCTTTGCGGCAAGTAAAGGGCATAAAAAAGGAGCCGCAATGGACTCCTTGTTATTTGTGCAGGCAGGGCTTAGCGATTTAAACCGTAACCTTCAGAAAGCATACTTGGATCGCCTTCTTGTTTTTTAGCATAGTCCCGTGGTGGTTGTGTTGCGTCGTGAAACTGGCTGTCGTCTTGTGCCGCTCTAATCCGGCCTCGGGTTCTTGGTTCATCATCGACTAAACTGGCGAGTAAACGTTCGCGGGATATTTCGTCTAAGGCTAAACGCTCAGCGCCTAAAGATAAGTGTTCTTGAACGTCTTGGTAATTTTGCGTGAGCTTTTTGACCAACGAAGCAGTGGTATTAAAGTGGGTGACCACTTCACTTTGATAGCTATCGAAACGCTCTTGGAGTTCATCCAGTTGATTTTGAGTCTTTCCTGGTGCTGTACGCTGTAATACACGTGCTAAAATAACGCCAATAATGATACCACCCACTAACGTGAGGGCTGGAATTAACCAAACGGGGAGTGACTGTTCCACTAGACTTCCTCTTTATACGGCTTTGCTTTACGTTAACCATTTTTGCCTGCTCTGTATAGTATAGAGCGGGCGCCTATTTAAGATAGTATCTGCTTTATTAACAATATTTTCCACTAGACGATTTTACCCCAATGAGGGTTATGGAGTCCTTTTTGTTAGCCCGTGAAACCCCTGTAATGATTGACGGCCCAGTAGGCGCTTTACAAGCCTTACATTTGCCCGTTATTGATGCGCGCGGCATCGCTTTAATTTGCCACCCCAACCCGAGCCAAGGCGGCACCATGCTCAATAAGGTGGTTTCCACTTTACAGCGCACTGCCCGTGATACGGGTTTAGCCACCTTGCGCTTTAATTACCGTGGCACCGGTAAGAGCGAGGGTGAGCACGATATGCACAGTGGTGAAGTGGATGATGCCCAAGCAGCGTTGGCTTGGCTGCAAGCGCAGCATCCAAATTTACCGATTTATTTACTGGGCTTTTCTTTTGGTGGTTTTGTTGCTGGCAGTTTATCAGGCCGTTTGCAGCAAACCGGTGTTGCAGTTGAACAGGTCTATTTAGTCGCTCCGGCGGTGATGCGCTTTGATGCCGAGCATCAGTTGGCCAGCGAGTGTAAGTTGACGGTGATTCAGCCGGAAGAGGATGAAATCATTGATCCAGAGCTGGTGTATCAATGGGCGAAAACCTTAACTCAGCCCCATGAGCTGTTAAAAGTGGCAGAATGTGGGCACTTTTTCCATGGCCGACTG
>CAZEZR010000053.1:0-19086 GCA_964516465.1 uncultured Thiopseudomonas sp.
GATGGTTCTTCAGTGGAACCAAGACTACGGCCAGGCACCAGTAACAGCTGCAACCACGCAATCAAGTTCAGTGAACCAACAGGCTTCAAGCAATGACTTAAGCATTCCTAACTCAGTGCAAGCCGCAAGTAATGATGACTTGCCGGTAGCAGTGAATGAACTTGCTCAAGATCCGACGTTAAGCCAGCAAGTGGTTAGCAATGATTTAATTTACGTAGAAACTGATGTTTTGCAGTTGGCTATTGATCCCAATGGCGGTGATATTGTTGAGTTAAAACTCAGCCAGTACCCACGTAATGCAGCAAACCCTGATATTCCATTGCAATTACTTGAAAATAGCAATGAACGTATTTATGTGGCGCAAAGTGGTTTAGTCGGCGCCGATGGCCCAGATGCACGCCCAAGTGGCCGTCCGCTATACAGCGTTACGCAGAAAAAATTCACTTTGCCAGACGGTCAAGACCTGCTTAATGTTGATCTGTCTTTTCAGGAAGACGACGTCACTTACACCAAACGCTATACTTTTCACCGTGGTTTAAACTTAGAGTGCTCAGAGCGTGAAATCAGTCAGCGTAAGCTTGAGTGCATTAACGACGAAGCCTACCAAGTTAACCTAACCTATCTTGTAGATAACCAAAGCGATCAAGAGTGGACAGGTAATTTATTTGCTCAAATTAAACGCGATGGGCAAGGGGATCCTTCATCGACCACGGCCACAGGTACTGCAACTTACTTAGGTGCGGCGCTGTGGACACCAGATGAGCCTTACAAAAAGCTCTCCATGGGTAAAATGGATGACAATAACTTCAATCAAGCGGTGCATGGTGGTTGGGTCGCTTGGCTGCAACACTACTTTTTAACCGCATGGGTGGCTGATTATGAGCAGAACAATCAAGTCACTACCCGTAAAGACAGCTCAGGTAACTATATTATTGGTTATACCAGCCCAGCAATGAGTGTTGCGCCGGGCGGAAATACCCAAGCAACAGCAACTTTGTATGCTGGACCCAAACTACAAAGCCATCTAAAACAGTTGTCACCGGGTTTAGAGCTCACCGTTGACTATGGTTTTCTCTGGTTTATTGCCCAACCTATTTTCTGGTTACTCAGTCTTATCCACAGCTTCTTAGGAAACTGGGGCTGGTCAATTATTTTCTTGACCCTGTTAATTAAACTGGCGTTTTTCCCATTATCCGCAGCCAGCTATAGATCTATGGCGCGTATGCGTGCCGTTGCTCCGCAAATGACAGCATTGAAAGAGCAGTATGCTGATGACCGTCAAAAACTGTCACAAGGCATGATGGAGCTGTATAAAAAAGAGAAGATTAACCCCTTAGGTGGTTGTTTACCGATTCTGGTCCAGATGCCAGTGTTTCTATCTTTGTATTGGGTATTACTAGAAAGTGTGGAGTTGCGCCAAGCGCCTTGGATGTTATGGATTACCGACTTATCCAGTAAAGACCCATATTTTATTCTGCCAATCATCATGGGCTTAAGTATGTTTGTACAACAACGACTTAACCCAACACCACCGGACCCAATGCAAGCTAAAGTTATGAAGCTGTTGCCGATTATCTTTACTTTCTTCTTCCTCTGGTTCCCGGCCGGTCTGGTACTGTACTGGGTGGTTAACAACCTCCTGTCCATTGCACAACAATGGTACATTACCCGCAAGATTGAAAAATCAATGGCGACAACTAACCGAAGTTAGTGGAACCAACCGAGTTCACAGCGCCCCTTAATAGGGGCGTTGTGCTTTCTGATTAGAGTTGAGGGAAATAGTATGCCTATGTCGCGCGACACCATTGCCGCTATTGCTACTGCACAAGGTCGCGGCGGGGTAGGGATTGTTCGAGTTTCGG
The DNA here is from genome assembly GCA_964516465.1 of uncultured Thiopseudomonas sp. Lineage (GTDB taxonomy): Bacteria > Pseudomonadota > Gammaproteobacteria > Pseudomonadales > Pseudomonadaceae > Denitrificimonas. Next base: position 1,863 of record CAZEZR010000053.1, read on the forward strand.
GATTACTCGCCAAACATATTGCCGAGCACATAACAGGCCGCCAATTAAAACCTCGCTACGCCCATTACGGTTCTTTTTATACCGATGAGCAACAAGCCATTGATCAGGGTTTAGCGCTGTATTTTGCGGGGCCAAATTCCTTTACCGGTGAAGATGTTTTAGAGCTGCAAGGCCATGGCGGTCCAGTGGTATTGGATATGCTATTACAACGTTGCGTAGATTTAGGTGCACGCTTAGCTCGTCCTGGTGAGTTTAGTGAGCGTGCATTTTTAAACGATAAACTCGACTTAGCCCAAGCTGAGGCCATTGCTGATCTGATTGAAGCCAGTTCAGCACAAGCAGCACGTAACGCGTTGCGCTCTTTGCAGGGGGTATTTTCGCAGCGGGTTAATGCACTTACCGAGCAACTTATTGCCTTACGCATTTATGTGGAAGCAGCGATAGACTTCCCTGAAGAGGAAATCGACTTCTTGGCCGATGGGCATATTTTAAAGTTACTCACAGATGTGCAAGCTGAGCTTAAAGAAGTGGTGCGTGAAGCAGGACAAGGTGCTTTATTGCGCGACGGTATGAGTGTGGTGATTGCTGGGCGTCCCAATGCCGGTAAATCCAGTTTGCTCAATAGCCTTGCCGGTTATGAAGCCGCCATTGTCACTGATATTGAAGGTACTACACGGGATACATTGCGCGAGCATATCCACATTGATGGCATGCCGTTACATATAACTGACACCGCAGGTTTACGCGACACTGCTGATCAAGTTGAAAAGATCGGGGTGGAACGGGCCTTAAAAGCTATTAATGAAGCAGATCGTATTTTGCTGGTGGTGGATGCCAGCTCCACTGAGTCCAATGATCCTTTTGCCTTGTGGCCGGAGTTTCTCGATAGCAATCCACACCCAGAAAAAGTGACTTTGATTCGCAATAAAGTTGATCTGTCCGGTGAGCCGGTAGAGATGCACAGCAATGCAGATGGTCATGTCACCATTAATCTTTGTGCCCGCAACGGTGATGGAGTGGAGTTGCTGCGCGAGCACTTAAAAAGCTGCATGGGTTACAGTCAAACTGCTGAAAGCAGTTTCAGTGCCCGTCGCCGTCATTTGGATGCGCTGAGACAAGCAGAGCAGTATTTGCACAACGGTTATCAACAGCTCACCCAAGCCAGTGCCGGTGAGTTACTGGCCGAAGACTTGCGTATGGCGCAGCATGCATTGGGTGAAATTACCGGTGAGTTTACTGCCGACGATCTTTTAGGACGTATATTTTCCAGCTTTTGCATCGGCAAATAGACAGCAAACAGCGTTGCTCGTTTAGCTTATTACTGTTTGTATGGCGCTGTGGATAACTTTTAAGGGTAAAGTTTTATGGGCTGCACTGAATGCATTCAGTGCAGCTTTTTTTTAAGTCAGGGCTTAGAAAAAGCCACCACTCAGAACCCCTCTAAAAGATAGCTTAGTATTTTTATTTAAAGTACTGACACAAGTAGCAGTAGCTTGAGCTTCGAGTCTTGGCTGATGCGGACTTTGAGTAAAAGATAAACCCAGTGGTTGTGATGTTTTACCCCAAAATAAGACTTGTATGACGGCTCACTGCACTGCTGTTGATAAGACTGTGTATAAAACTGTGGGTAAGTTGTTGCGTGATCGTTTGTGTCTAGGTTAAGTAGGACATTTTAAAAACAAAAAAAGTGATAGTTTGCAGCGCCAGCCTGAGATAGCTGAAGACTGGGTAGCGAAAAAGAGTGGGGTCGTCTGCAACATCAAAATGATGAGTATCCAAACCAATAGCTGTGGATAAGTAGTTATCCACAGCTATTGGTTGTACTTAAAGTCTAAGGATGCTTAGGGCGTTTACTAATAGAAGAGTTATCCACAGCACTGTGCAGTGCGGTTAATGGCAGCTGCTTGGTTTTAAACTCAGCTTAAGCACTTAATTTAGGGCGAGACTTATCCTGACCCTAATTTAATTTTTGTTGGCTGTAATACGCAGCGATATCAGCAATATCCTGATCACTTAAGTTGGTTGCTTGTGGCGTCATCATTGCAGTCATACCACCAGTACGCTCACCAGCACGGTAGGCTTTTAGCGAGCTTTCTAAGTAAGCTGCCCACTGGCCAGCAAGATGCGGGTAAATATTGGCTGCTGATTTACCATCAATGCCATGACAAGCTGCACATAAGGTTGTTTTTTCCGCACCAGCGGCTGCATCACCCTCTGCGTTAGCCAAAGTAGGCTGCATTGCAACGGCAAGCAAAGCTGCTGCGAGCGTGCCAGGAATCCATTTAATTAGCATATTGCTTTCCTCTGAAAAGGGATTGTGTTGCGCATAGACTGCTGAGAAAAGTCATATTGATAGCAGCGACAGAAAAAACCTGTATTGCTTGCATTAATATTCTCAAGTGGCATTTAATGTGTGTATGCACAACATCTAAGAAAGCACTCAGCTTAAGCTCAATTGCAGCAAAAATTACGGATAAATAAAGCGCAGTAAGCCTAAGCAGTAGAATATGACGCTACTGTCACCTGCCCATCACCGTAATCTATCTCGGGAGATCGGCAGTCACCGTCGATGAGGAGATAACCATGGGAATGTGGAAGCTTAAGCGCAGAGATTTCCTGAAAGGGGTCGGTCTTACAGGTACTGGGGTTATGCTCAGTGGTAATGCTTGGTCACTCAACCGCTTAGAACCTGTTGGTGATACCTTGGCTACTGAATACCCCTACCGTGACTGGGAAGACCTGTATCGCAACGAGTGGGCGTGGGACAAAGTTGGCCATGCGGCACACTGCATTAACTGTATGGGTAACTGTGGTTGGGATGTGTACGTCAAAGACGGCATTGTGGTTCGCGAAGAGCAAATCGCTAAATACCCACAGATTCACGATAATATTCCAGATGCCAACCCCCGTGGCTGTAACAAAGGTGCCATTCACTCCACCTCAATGTATGAAGCCGACCGTTTGCGCTATCCATTAAAGCGTGCCGGTGAGCGTGGTGAAGGTAAGTGGCAGCGTATTTCTTGGGATCAAGCCACAGAAGAAGTGGCCGATAAAATCATCGATATTTTTGTTAAGCACGGCCCAGGTAAGCTGAAAACTCACCAAGGTTCTGGCAACCAATCCATGGTGCGCCAAGCAGGTCCTGCACGCTTTGCTGCGCTAGTGGGCGGTATCCAGTTGGATGGCTTTACCGTGGTTGGCGACTTATTAACCGGTGCTCATTTAGCCTACGGCAATCCGCTAGAAAGCTTCACCTCGGATGCTTGGTTTGATGCTGACTATATTATGCTCGGTATGATCAACCCAAACGCCACTCGTATTCCTGATGCGCACTATATTTGGGAAGCTAAATATAACGGCGCGCGCATTACCAGTAGTGCACCGGACTATAACCCCAGCTCAATTCACGCCGATCTGTGGATGCCGATTAATCAAGGCACTGACCCCTTCTTAGCCATGTCATTTGTTAACGTGATTATTGAAGAGAATTTGTTCAAGCCGGAGTTTATGAAAGAGCAAACGGACTTGCCGATGCTGGTGCGCATGGACACAGGTAAGTTATTACGCGAATCAGATCGAGTCGAAGGCGGCTCTGATGAAGTGTTTTACCACTGGGATCTGAACACTAATAAAGCAGTAAAAGCCAAAGGCTCCATGGGCGATGATGACAAGACCCTGAAGCTCGGCGATGTTGATCCGGCCCTTGAAGGCACTTTTACTGTAGAGGAAGGCATCAAGGTCACCACGGTATTTGAGCAGGTTAAACAAGAAGCAGCTAAATTTACTCCAGAAAAAACTCAAGAGCACACCAACGTACACCCGGATATTGTGCGCCAAGAAGCGCGCCTGCTGGCGAAGGCTAAAAAAGCCATCATTATGCTGGGCTATATCACTTCCAGTTACTCCAACTGTCTGTACACCTGCTGGGGTTATGCACTAACCCTAGCCTTGACTGGACACGGTGGTCGTACTGGTGGACTGGATACTTCTTGGGTGGTGTGGAATCATCCGCGTTGGTATGAGCTGGCAGGCTATGAAGGCAAACAAAAAGCCCGTTTAGAAGCCGGTGGTTTAGGTGAGTTTTTGCGTGGTGGTATGATGGAAGGCGCGCGCAAGCAGTTTGATAATAAAAAACTTAAAGAGCGCGTCGGCTTCGATCTTGATGAGATGGAAGCAATGATGAATGAGTCGGTTGAGAAAGGCTGGATGCCCTATCATGGAGAAATCAAAGGGATGATTTCCATCGCCGATAACACCTTCCGTCGTAATAAAATGTCAGAAAAATATCGCGAAGAGCACCTGCGTCAGGCTGAAGAGCTGTATGTCAATATTAACGTGCGTATGGACTCCACTGCAGAGTGGGCGGACTACATTTTACCTGCCGCCAGTCACTATGAAGCTTGGGATATCCGCACCCAAGGTTATCACCGCTTTGCCAACGTCTTTACCCGTCCTGTGGAACCCGTCGGTGAGTCTAAGCCGGACTGGGAAATCATGGCGCTGCTGACTAAAAAGATCCAGGAACGTGCGATTGAGCGCGGCATTGGTCCAATCCAAGACGGTGACGTGACCCGTGATCTGCACACCATTCATGATGACTTCACCCGTAACGGTACGCTCAATACGGATTACGATGTGCTCAAACATATCATTGAGGATTCCCCTGAGTTTGGTGGCGTGACCATTGAAGAAGCGGCGGAAAAAGGCTTCATCACCATGAATGAGCACGCGGGTCTCAATCAGCCATTAAAACCGGATGAAGGCTATAACCCCTTCACGGCGCAAACTGATGGTAAAAACCCTTATGAAACTTTGACCGGTCGTATTACTTTCTTTTGCGACCACCCATGGTTTGAGAAGCTCAAGTCCACTGTGCCCACCGCACGTTTACACGCAGGACCTGCGGCATCGAATTACCCATTGAAGTTTTACTCGCCGCACTCGCGCTGGGGCATTCACTCCAACTGGCGCAGTAATAAGTACTTGCTGCGTTTACAGCGTGGTGAGCCCAATATCTATATCAGCCCAAAATTGGCGGCGCAAAAAGGCATCAAGGACGGCGATACTGTGCGTTTGTTTAATGCCAACGGTGATTTCTTTGCCCAAGCTAAGTTCTACCCAAGCATTCCTGAAGACTCCATCATGATGGAGCACGGTTGGGAGCCGCATCAGTACATTAAACGTAGAAATATGAACATGTCGCACGCAGTATTCTTGCAACCACTGGAGCTTGTCGGTAACTGGGGGCACTTGAAGTTTATTTACGCGAAATGGAACGCCAACCAGCATATTCATGAATCGAGTTACGACATTGAGCTGGCTAAAGCAGCAGACATCAACGATCCAAGAGCCGTTTAAGGGGGTCTCATTATGACAACTAAACGCCAACTCAGTATGGTTTTAGATTTAAACAAATGCATTGGTTGCCAAACCTGTACAGCCGCTTGTAAGTTGATGTGGACTAACCGGAACGGCCGTGAATTTATGTATTGGAATAACGTGGAAACTCAGCCAGGTCTTGGCTATCCACGGGATTACGAGAATATGGGCGGAGGTTTTGATGCCGATGGTGCCTTGCGCTTAGGTAAGCAGCCCAGCCAAGAGGACTACGGTATTCCATGGGAGTACAACTACGAAGAAGCCTTAATGACCGGCACCGACCCCTGGTTGCGCCCGCACGTTAAACCGACTTGGGGTGCCAACTGGGATGAGGACGAAGGTGAGGGCGACTACCCAAACAGTTACTATTTTTACTTGCCACGCTTATGTAATCACTGTGCTAATCCAGCTTGTTTAGCGGCCTGCACCCGTAATGCGATTTATAAGCGCCAAGAAGACGGTATTGTGTTGGTTGACCAAGAACGTTGTCGTGGTTATCGCTATTGCGTGAATGCTTGCCCGTATAAAAAAATCTACTTTAATGAGCAGATTTCTAAGTCCGAGAAGTGCATTTTCTGCTACCCACGGATTGAGAAAGGTTTACCCACCGCCTGTGCACAACAATGTGTGGGACGGATCCGTTGGATTGGCTACCGTGATGACGAAGCAGGTCCAATTCATTTGCTCGTGGAAAAATACAAAGTTGCTTTGCCGTTGCATGCGGAGTGGGGCACAGAACCTAACGTGTTCTATATACCGCCCACTTCACCGCCTAAGTTTGGCCCTAATGGCGAAGAGTTGGATGAGCCACGGATTCCGCTCGCCTATCTGGAAAGTCTGTTTGGTCCGCGGGTCAGTGAAGTATTCGATACTTTAGCCCAAGCCCGTCAGGATAAAGCTGATGGAAAAGACAATGAACTGATGGATACCTTGATTGGCTTTAAACATTCTGAAATGTTCAAGTTGAGCTAAGACAGGGAAATATATATGACAAAGTCGTTAAGTTTTCAGCATGAGCTTATATGTGCGCAAGCCCGGGAAACCATTTACCGTTTAGCTGCGGTTGCTTTTGGCTATCCACTCGAAGAAACCTTGACTGCATTACAAGAAGGTCGTCTGCAAGCTGTATTTAACGATGCTTGGCAAACACTTGATGGTCAACCTTGGCCTGAACTTGAAGTCAGCGCCAGCCTGCGAGATTTGGAAGTCGGCTATATGGCGACTTTTATCCACGGTAGACGGGGTAAGCCACGTGTACCTTTAGTAGCGAGCGCCTATCCAGACTTGATTGGTGGGCAAACGCCAGGTGCGTTTTTACTTAACGTGCAAGCGTTTTACAGTCACTTTGGCTTAAAAGCTGCAGTTGAGGATGAAGGCTTGCAGGATGAGCCAGATCATTTAGTGGCGATGTTGGAGTTTTGTGCATTGCTTTGCTACTTGGAAAGGCAAGCACTGGAGCAGGGGAAAGATGCAGCAGCGTATCGCCGCGCACAACGGGATTTTTTAGTGCGCTATCTAATTCCGTTGTTGCAAACCATGCGCAATGCCTATGCAAAGGAAAGTCAATTAGGTTTAGACCCAAACCTTGAGCATCTACTGAAGGTATTACCCGACTGGGCTGTGCGCCAACAACTCGACTTAGAAACTCTTGTTGGTACTTATGCAAAAGAGTCCACACTCATAGCAACATCAGACTCAAGAGCTCAGTCCATGTGGGACTGACTGCGCCCTTATTAAGCGAGGAATCATGCCATGAATCTGCGTTACTTTTTAAAAGGCTCCTTTACCCTGGCACTTGCGCTGCTCACGGTAAGTGCATGGGCTGATAATGATGAGCTTAACCCCAATATCCTTGAGGTGAAACCTGGTGATACGGTTAAGGTTTCACGTATTCCTGATAATATCTTTTTACGTACGAAAAATAATCCTGCTGAAACTATCTGGGATCGTATACCCACCTACCGCAGTCATTTACTGGCCGCACCACCAGTGCATCAGTCAGTAAACTTGCGTTTTGCAGAGGGCGCAACTGAGGGTAAACATATTTACTTCCAAGTCGCTCGCAACAGTGATCGTTTTTACATTCGTTTGCGCTGGAAAGATGCCACTGAAAACCGCAGCACTACCGTGGACGAGTTCACGGACGGCGTTGCTGTACAGTACGCACTCCAAGGTGAAGACACCTCATATATGATGGGCACTGGTGCTGATAAACCAGTGAATATTTGGTACTGGACAGCTGATCAGGATAAGGTTGAAAATTTAGCTGCGGGTGGTTTTGGTAGCACCACTTTATTAGAGCAGCAAACAGTAACTGGAGCGTCAGCTTATATGCCGCAAAGCGTTGCGCAAAATAATGAGTGGCAGGTGGTCATGTCCCGTCCGTTTAAAACCGGCGATAAGTACGATGTGAACTTTGAACGTGATACTGTGCCCATGGCCTTTGCTGTGTGGCAAGGTAACGACAAAGAGCGCGACGGTAATAAGCGCATTACCCATACTTGGATTCTGCTAGACGCGAGTTTAGACGATACAAGCAAAAAGTAAGGACCTCTTTATGACGGTTTCCCATTTTCCGCCGCGTGATCCTTTGGCTTTAGTAGCAGTGGATTGCGGTCGGGGACACTCCTGCCAATTCTGTCCCGAAGAAGAGCAGTGCACCTTAGATAAAAGCCAACACGAAAAACGTTTGGTTGAATCTCGTCTCGCCGATATTGGTCAGATCATTATGGTGATGGCTAATAAAGGTGGCGTGGGTAAAAGCACTGTCTCGGCTAATCTGGCTGCAGGCTTAGCCGCTGAAGGTTATCGCGTTGGGGTAGCTGATGCGGATATTCATGGCCCTAACCAAAGCCGTTTTTTTGGTTTTGTTGGTGAGCGTATCCGCCTAAGTAAACAAGGGTTGCCGCCTAAAGCATTTACCCACCCAGATTTAGCGCATCCGCTGCAAGTGGGCTCATTAGCTTTTATGATGCAAAGCGATGACACCCCCATTGTTTGGCGTGACTCCTACAAGCATGATTTCATGCACCACTTAATGGGTTCATTTGATTGGGGGCCACTGGATTTTCTAGTGATTGATATGCCCCCCGGTACCGGTAATGAGCTGATTACTTTGGCTGATATGTTGGAAGGCCATGATGTTGCAGCACTATTGGCGACAACCCCGCAAGAAGTAGCCCTGATGGACAGCATCAAAGCGGTGCGATTTTGCCAAGAACGCCAGTTACCCATGATTGGGGTGGTGGAAAATATGGCTGGGGTTACTTGCCCGCATTGCACAGAACACTTCCATGTATTTCCACGGGCACACCTTGCAGAAGCGCTCGCCGCAGCAGATGTACAATCTGTAGCACAGATTCCACTGTCTTTAGCTTTATCGACAGCATCGGACAGCGGTGTTCCAGTTATTTTAACTGAACCCAATGGCCCTGAAGCGCAAGCCTTTGCACCCATGGTTCAAGCCTGTATTGAGCATGCTCAAACAGTGTTTGCCGCAGCGGCAAAGCATTCTTTACAGCATATGACTCAGGCGCAATTACCTGGGTCGGAGCTTGAGCAAGCGTTAAGCCAAGTCCCTGTAGAAGAGCAAGAGGCTTTGCGTCAACAGTTGCAAGCGCTGTTGAGTGGCTCGAATCCATCTAGGCCATAAAAACAGTCTGTCATACTTTATTATTCACCCAGTCATTTCACTCTCCTCTTACGTGAGTCTATTGCTATGAGCGAAACACCTTCCCCCAGCCGTCGTCGATTTTTTAGCAAGTTGCTCAACACTGATAGTGATGCACCAAACCGTGCAGTCTGGCATCGAGTGCCTGAAGTAGGCGCCGGTGATGGTGATGTTTTATGGTCAGGGTTAGTAGTAGGTAACACCTTAATGATGGTTGGCGATGAAGGTATGGTGTTGCGTTATAATGGTGAAACCGATAGTAACGGCCGCTTCTGGCAACCTATGGAAGTACCCAACCAGCTGCCTTTGCATGGCATTTGGGGCCTGAGCGAGGACAAGATTTTTGCTGTGGGCTGGATGGGCGCACTTTTACACTACGACGGCAGTCAATGGAGCAGTTTGCGTGGTGGGGTGATTGACCCGCGCACTAAGCGCTTTGCCGCCTGTGAGGAAAACACACCGTTATTTGCCATTGATGGCAATCGCCAAGGGCAGGCCTGGGCAGTCGGTGATGATGGGGTGATTCTGCATTTTGATGGACAAAATTGGCAGCGCGAACCCAGTGGCACCGAAATCAATCTCCGGGCGGTACTCTGTGCCCCAGATAATAAAGTCTACGCCGCTGGCGCTGAAGGCACTGTCTTAATGCGCAATGAAGAAGGCCTGTGGATAAGTCTAGAATGCCCACTGAGTTCCGGCTTTCATGCCTTGCTAATGATGGATGATGGCAGCTTATTAATTGGTGGTGGTCGTTACTTTGTTGATAAAGGAGGCTTCCGTGGTGAACTGGTCCTGTATAAAGATGGCGTCTTTAAAGCGTTAAACTTTAATGAAGAAATGCCACGTCTGCGTGCCCTAAAAAGTTACAAAGAGGGTGTGCTGATTGTTGGTGACCAAGGTCATCTGTATTACTTAAATAACTGGCGTATCGATAAACTGGAAAGCAATTGTCGCCATGATCTAATGGATATCATTGTGTTATCCACAGGCGAAGCTTTGGTGGTGGGTGACTATGGCACGGTAATGACTGCAGCCGATGACTTTACCCAAGCCCTAGCATTACCTCCGCAAGCGGCTGCTAAAAGTCCTTGGGAGATTATGCCATCGCCCAGTAAAAAACAGCTCTGGGATATTACCGAGGGCGCTGATGGGCACTGTTACGCCTGTGGTGAAGCCGGTACTGTGCTGCGCTTAGACGGTGACACTTGGCAACAGTTACCGCCACCCAGTGATCTAACTGTGCATTGTGTCTGGGACAGTGGCAGTGGTTTATTTGCGGCAGGCCAGCTGGGTAAAATTTTTCGCTTTGATGGTGAGCAGTGGTCGCTGCATTATGATTTGCACTTAGACCTAACCATCCTAGGCATGTGGGGCAGTGGACCTAACTCGATCTATGCGGTTGGTGATGAAGGTTTAATCTTGCATTTTGATGGTTTGCGTTGGCAGCGTATGCCCAGTGGCACAAAGTCTGCATTGTATAGCTTGTGGGCTTGGGATGACCAACGCATGTTAGCACCAGGGGACTTTGGTTTGGTGCTGCGTTACAACGGCACCGAGTGGGCCGACTTCAATATTGGCAGTGAAAACTTCCTCTATGGTATCTGGGGCGACAGCCTCAGTAATATCTATGCCGTTGGCTTATCTGGCACCTTGGCCCACTTTAACGGCCAACGCTGGCAATCCATGGCCACGCGCTTACGCGCAGACCTGCTGGGCATCTCTGGCTCAAAGCAGGCAGGGGTCTTTATTGTTGGCACCAATGGTAGTGTCATGCGCTTGGACGGCGAGCAGTGGCTCACTGAAGAGAGTGGCACTGATGTAGGGCTGCGTGCTGTGTGCGCCACTCAAACAGGTGCTGTGTACGCTGTCGGAGACCGTGGCACCATTATTCGCCGCACTTAAGCATATCTAGCAATACTCATCTATGCGCAAATCAACCTGGTGTAGATGAGTCTTACAGCTGCTTAACCCACTTGCTTAACCTTACCTGTTTACCCATATTCCAAGACAAGCATTCGTCTTGTCGGCAACAAAATACTCACTTAGAAAAATACCTCCAGCCAAACTATCAGTGTTTTTGCTGTTTCTAGCTTATCGACACGCTCATCTCCTAATTTAAGCCAGTATTTCTTTGCCGCTTTTAATCCATCCTTGAGTTTTTATAGTTAACTTCCAGCCTGTGGATATCTTTTTTCCTGCATTTAATACCAATACTACGATTTTTATCCGTTTTTATCCCCCTTAAGCCCTGTGGAGAACCCAAGTTAAGGGTGGTTGATAAGCGGTGGTTAATTCTGTGGATAACTCTACCTGTGGATAACTCGCACCTTTATCCACAGGTTTAAATGCCTTATCCAGCATTCTTATCGTTGATTATCAACACATTAATACAGAGTATAAGTTATTGATTTATATGTGATAAATAAGGATATCCACAGAAATATCGCTCAGTAGTAATAGCAGTAATAATAAGCTTTATATCTTTATTCTTAATTTATTATTGTTTACCTTAAGCTTGGCTGGTCAACAAAAAAAGAGCTGAGAAAGCTTCTGCAGAGGTCAATAAAAATCTATACAATTACTGACCTAGAGCTCGCTATCGCCAAACTGAATAGGCTTATAGGCAAATGCACTGTGGTTAAGTCCATCCAGTGCATCGATAAGCTCATCCGTTTTTTTATAAAATCCTGAGGTGAATGGTGGATTATCCTTCCCGTTTTGATGTGATAGTTATTGGTGGTGGCCATGCCGGTACTGAAGCCGCATTGGCTGCTGCTCGTATGGGGGTAAAAACCTTATTGCTCACCCATAACATCGAAACCCTCGGCCAGTTGAGCTGTAATCCAGCCATTGGTGGTATTGGTAAAAGTCACCTGGTTAGAGAAATTGATGCCCTCGGTGGCTCCATGGCCATCGCTGCAGATTTAAGCGGTATTCAATTTAGAGTTTTAAATAGCCGCAAAGGACCTGCTGTTCGTGCCACTCGGGCACAAGCAGACCGTGTACTTTACAAAGCAGCAATTCGTGAGATTTTAGAACACCAACCTAATTTATGGATTTTCCAACAAGCGGTTGAAGATTTAATCGTAGAAAACGACCAGGTCCGCGGTGCAGTCACCCAGATGGGGGTGCGTTTTTATGCAGATAATGTTGTGTTAACCACAGGTACATTCCTAGGTGGCTTAATCCATATTGGTTTGCAAAACTATTCCGGCGGACGAGCTGGAGATCCACCAGCTAACGCTTTGGCACAACGTTTACGTGAATTACCGCTACGGGTGGATCGGTTAAAAACCGGTACGCCGCCACGGATTGATGCGCGTAGCGTGGACTTTTTGGTAATGACCGAGCAACCAGGCGATACGCCATTGCCGGTCATGTCATTTATGGGTAACCGTGAACAGCATCCAGCGCAAGTCAGTTGCTGGATTACCCATACCAATGCAAAAACTCACGAAATTATTAGCCAGAATCTTGATCGCTCGCCGATGTATGCAGGTGTGATTGAAGGAGTTGGTCCCCGTTATTGCCCATCTATTGAAGATAAAATTCATCGTTTTGCCGATAAAGACAGTCATCAAATATTTTTAGAACCTGAAGGCTTAACAACCAATGAGCTGTATCCCAATGGGATTTCTACGTCCTTACCTTTTGATGTGCAGCTGGATTTAGTCCATTCAATTCGTGGAATGGAAAACGCCTATATTACCCGCCCAGGTTATGCCATTGAATACGATTACTTTGATCCACGGGATTTAAAATACAGTTTAGAAACCAAAGTGATTGATGGTTTGTTCTTTGCCGGACAAATCAATGGCACCACCGGTTATGAAGAAGCCGGTATTCAAGGTTTATTGGCTGGCAGTAACGCTGCGTTGCGCTCACAGGACAAAGACAGCTGGCACCCACGCCGCGATGAAGCCTATTTAGGTGTGTTAGTGGATGATTTAATTACCCAAGGTGCGCAAGAACCTTATCGTATGTTCACTTCACGGGCGGAATACCGTTTAATTTTACGTGAAGACAATGCTGATATGCGCTTAACTGAGAAAGGGCGTGAGATTGGTTTGGTTGATGATCTGCGTTGGGCCGCTTTTGAGGCTAAACGGGAAGCTATTGCTCTAGAGGAGCAACGTCTCAAAGACACTTGGGTACGGCCAGGCACGCCTTATGGTGATGCCATTATGGAAAAATTCAATACGCCCTTGACCCATGAGTACAATTTAATGAATTTATTGGCCCGTCCAGAAATTAATTATCTGGATTTGGTTGCAGTCACTGGCGGCGGCATCACTGATGAACAAGTTGCTCAGCAAATTGAAATTAAAACCAAATATGCTGGTTACCTCAATCGTCAGCTTGATGATATTGCTAAACTGCGTGCTAATGAAGCAGTCAAAATTCCTGTAGAACTCGATTACACGGCGATATCAGGGTTATCTAAAGAGATCCAACAGAAATTATCAGAGAGTCGTCCAGAAACTTTAGGTCAAGCTTCACGTATTCCTGGGGTGACCCAAGCGGCAGTCTCTTTATTGATGGTGCATTTAAAAAAGCGTAAAACCAGTGACCTGTTGGAGCAGACAGATTTATGACTGTGACCACACAACACGCTGATGAGCTTAAACAAGGTGCCGAGCAGCTTAAAATTACTTTAACAGCTCAGCAGCAAGAGCAATTACTGCATTACTTAGCCTTATTGATTAAGTGGAATAAAGCCTACAACCTAACCGCCGTGCGCAATCCGGATGAAATGGTCTCACGACACTTGCTCGATAGTTTAAGTGTGGTTGAATATGTTGAGCAGTACGGTGAGCAATGGCTGGATGTTGGCAGTGGCGGTGGGATGCCAGGTGTGCCATTAGCTATTATGTTTCCACAGCGCAAATTTACTCTGCTGGATTCAAATGGTAAAAAAACGCGCTTTTTAACCCAGGTCAAGCTGGAGTTAAAGCTGGATAATCTAGAGGTTATCCACAGCCGCGTTGAAGCTTATACCCCTGAGCAGTCTTTCTCTGGCATTATCTCACGGGCCTTTAGCTCGCTAGAAGATTTTACCAATTGGACACGCCATTTAGGCGATTTTAAAAGCCATTGGTTAGCCATGAAAGGCGTACATCCTGATGATGAGTTGCAAGCATTGCCAGAAGATTTTCGTCTTGAAAGTTGTCAGGTTCTTAAAGTGCCAGGTTGCCAAGGGCAACGGCACTTATTGATTCTTCAACGTCAGTAACAAATTAGGAGAGAACATGGGTAGGGTTGTGGCAATTGCCAACCAAAAAGGCGGGGTCGGAAAAACGACAACCTGTATCAACTTGGCCGCCTCTTTAGTGGCAACGCGCCGTCATGTTCTACTGATTGATCTTGACCCGCAAGGCAACGCCACCATGGGTAGCGGTATTGATAAGCATAGCTTGCAACATTCAGTACTGGATGTGTTAACTGGCCAAGCGGACTTAATTGATGTGATGCAGTTCTCTGAGCATGGTGGTTATCAGTTATTGCCATCGAACCGAGACTTAACTGCAGCTGAAGTTGTTTTACTGGAGTTACCCAATAAGGAACGGCGTTTACTGGATGCCTTAGCACCGGTGCGCGGTAACTATGATTATATTTTGATCGATTGCCCACCCTCTTTGAGCATGCTAACCATTAATGCCTTGGTCGCGGCGGATGCGGTGATGATTCCGATGCAATGTGAATACTTTGCTCTGGAAGGTTTAACTGACTTAATTGGTAGCATTCAGCGCATTGCCGATCAGCTGAACCCAGAGCTGGAAATAGAAGGTATTTTGCGAACCATGTATGATCCGCGCTTAAGTTTAACCAATGATGTGTCGCAGCAACTGCAAGAATACTTTGGCGATAAACTCTATGACACCGTTATTCCACGTAATGTGCGCTTAGCAGAAGCGCCTAGTCATGGCTTGCCTGCTTTGGCTTATGATAAAAAATCACGTGGAGCTTTGGCGTATTTGGAGCTGGCTGCTGAGCTATCACGTCGTCAGCGTGCGCAAAAGCGTGCTGCAAAACGCGCATAAGGAATCAGTATGGCGGTTAAAAAACGCGGCCTCGGACGAGGACTTGACGCATTATTAAGCAGTGCCACTGCCAACACCTTGCAAGAGCAAGCTGTGCAAGCACCAGCAAGCGAGTTACAACACCTGAGACTAGAGCGCATTCAGCGCGGTAAGTATCAGCCACGGGGTGATATGGATCAGGCCAGCCTAGAAGAGCTGGCGCAGTCAATTAAGGCACAAGGCGTGATGCAGCCCATAGTGGTGCGTCTGATTGCCAAAAATAGCTATGAAATTATAGCTGGCGAACGCCGTTGGCGCGCAGCACAGTTGGCTGGCCTGGAGGTTATTCCAGCGCTAGTGCGTGATGTGACCGATGAAGCGGCCATTGCTATGGCCTTAATTGAAAATATTCAACGGGAAGATTTAAACCCGATTGAAGAAGCCATGGCATTGCAGCGTTTGCAAAAAGAATTTGAATTGACTCAGCAAGAAGTGGCCAATGCAGTGGGTAAGTCGCGCGCTAGTGTGGCCAATTTATTGCGTTTAATAAATTTACCCGATGAGGTGAAGACTTTATTGGCCCATGGTGATCTAGAAATGGGCCATGCCCGTGCATTACTTGGGTTACCTGCAGAGCAGCAAGTTGAAGCAGCGCGACAGGTTGTCGCACGGGGTTTCACGGTAAGGCAAACTGAGGCGTTAGTTCGTAATATGTTGGCTGACACGCCGGTTAAACAACAGCCAGTTGTCGATCCTGATGTACAGCGTTTAGAGCAAAAGCTCGCTGAACGTTTAGGTACTCAAGTAAAAATCAAACAGGGACCAAAGGGTAAAGGACAACTGGTGATAAGTTATGGCACACTTGAAGAGTTGCAAGGCGTTTTAGCACATATTCGTTAAGTTACTATAACTGTTAGTCGTATAAAGAGAGATGGCAGTTGAATCAAAGACGTTAGACCATTATACTCTGCGCGCAATTTTGTTGCTATTCGTTTCAAAGTGAAAGATATAGCAAAGGAATCAGAGAACAGTGGCGTATCGAAATAAAGTTCCTTTTCATCGGCAGCCAATGTTTCGCGTTATCGTGCTACAGGCTGCGATGGGTGCTCTGATCGGATTGTTGTTTTGGTTAATACAAGGATGGGTAGCAGCTTACTCGGCATGGCTCGGTGGGCTGATTGCATTACTACCGAACGTGTACTTTACGTACAAGGCTTTCCAGTACTTTGGTGCACGTTCAATAGCGGTCATTGTCCAGTCTTTTTGGGCAGGACAGATGGGGAAACTAATTCTTACAGCAGTGCTTTTTGCACTGCTGTTTTTAGGAGTGAAGCCATTGAACGTGCTGGCGGTGTTTGTTAGCTATGTTCTGGTGCAGATGACCTCTGCAACATCACTTCTAATGACGGAAAGCTTTCTAAAACGTTAAGCAGTTGAGGCATTTATGGCACAAAGTTCTGCTGATTATATTCGGCACCACCTCGAACATCTAACCTACGGTAAGTTAGACGGCACATGGCAATTTGCACAAAATGCACAGCAAGCCAGCGACATGGGCTTCTGGGCAATTCATGTGGATACCATGCTGATGTCATTGTTGATGGGTTTTGTATTCTTGTTTTTATTCCGACGTGTGGCACTTAAAGCCAACGAAGGTGTACCAACAGGGCTAGAAGGTTTTGTCGAAGTCGTGGTTGAGTTTGTACAAAACATGGTTCGCGAGACTTTTTACGGCCGTAGTGCATTGATTGCTCCATTAGCATTGACCGTATTTATGTGGATCTTGTTAATGAACAGCTTAAAGTGGATCCCAATTGATGTGCTGCCAAGCATTGCTGCAGCTATGGGGATTCCTAACTTTAAATATGTACCAACAGCCGACCCCAATGCCACTTTTGGCATCTCTATTGGCGTCTTTTTCTTAATCGTCTTTTATAGCATTAAGATCAAAGGTGTTGGCGGCTATAGTAAAGAACTGGCTTTTACCCCGTTTAAACACTGGTCGTTGATTCCTTTTAACTTGTTTCTTGAGTTATTAGGCCTACTGACCAAACCATTAAGTCTTGCTTTGCGTCTGTTTGGTAACATGTACGCCGGTGAGGTGGTGTTTATCCTAATTGCGCTACTGCCGTTTTACGTACAGTGGGCGCTTTAT
>CAZEZR010000054.1:0-19011 GCA_964516465.1 uncultured Thiopseudomonas sp.
GCGTGATTTAATCCGTTTAGTGTCAAGTGCTGGTACAGGTCACTTTTACACTACCGATAAAAACAAGCGTAATACGCCTGAAAAGCTGGAAATGAAAAAGTTCGATCCAGTAGTGCGTAAGCATGTGATTTACAAGGAAGGCAGAATCAAGTAATTGATTGCTTTTTCGTGTATAAAAAACCCGCTTTATGCGGGTTTTTTATTGGCTGGAAATTGATTCATCTTAAAGCTAATTGTAAATAAATCTTGGCCGTATATTGTGTGCTAATTATAAAAAGAGTTGGAGATTCAGATGTTATTACGTGGTCTGAGCTGGCTGATGGTGTTTCAGCTGGCAGGCACAGTGCTTAATGTACTTTTCTTGCCAGTTATACCGGGTCCAATTATTGGTTTGGTGCTGCTGTTTATTTACCTGATGTTGCGTGGCGATGTGGATGAACCTATCAATGAAGCGGCAGCAAGCTTGTTGCGTTATTTGCCTTTGCTCTTAGTGCCACCAGCGATTGGGGTGATGGCGCATGTGGCCGATATTAAAGCAGACTTCTGGGCAATTACCGGAGCACTGGTTATTTCACTGCTGGTATCCATGGTGTTTATTGGCTGGTTAATGCAAGTGTTGATTAATCGACAAGCACGGATGAAGGAAAAATCATGAATCTTGATTGGCAAGCGGCGCTTGATTCAGTGATTCAGCACCCGTTATTTTTTATTGTTTTAACCCTAGGGGTTTACCAGTTGGCTGTGGCTGCTTATGAGAAAACGCGCTGGATTATCTTACAGCCGTTGCTCATCTCGATGGTGGTGTTGATTTCCGTATTGTTGCTGCTGGATATTGATTACGCCGATTATAAACAAGGCACACAGCTACTGACTATGATTTTAGGACCGGCCACAGTGGCGTTGGCAGTCCCTTTGTATTTAAATATGCGTCGAGTACGCCAAGTTTTATGGCCAACCTTGATTACCCTATTTGTCGGCGGCTTATTTGCCACAGTGCTGGGCGTTGCTTTGGCATGGCTGTTTGGCGCTGAGACAATGATTTTAAAAACCATTGCGCCGAAGTCGGTGACCTCGCCCATTGCGATGTTGGTGGCGGAAGAAATGGGCGGCTCGGCGTCACTGGCTGCGGTGTTTGTGATGCTGACCGGTATCTTAGGTGCCATGTTTGGTATTGAGTTACTGCGTCTGTTTCGGATTACCAGTCCTGCTGCGCAAGGTATGGCTTTGGGAGTGATTGCCCACGGTATAGGTACTGCACGGGCTTTGCAGGACAGTGAGGAGTCCGGTGCTTTTGCTGCCTTAGCCATGAGCATTATGGGCGTATTGACTGCAGTGTTAATGCCGCTGGTGGTGGCGCTGATTATCTAGCAGCGCTCTGCTTCCTTTGCCAGCGTGCACGTTGTGTGGCGTTGTTAGCTGTTTGCGCGGCGCAGCTTAAAATAGCTGAGCTGCTTGACGTGATGAATGCGGTAGAGGCCCACTGAATACCTAGCATGTTATAATTGCCGATATTTTATAAGGTTGAAATTGTTATGAAATCACCGTTGCCAGCGTTTACCCAGGCCCCTGTTTTGGTGGTGGGTGATGTGATGCTGGATCGTTATTGGTATGGCAGTACCACGCGGGTTTCACCTGAGGCGCCAGTTCCGGTAATTAAAGTAACCCGCACCGAGGATCGCCCAGGTGGTGCCGCGAATGTAGCATTAAATCTTGCGGCATTGGGTGCACCTGTGCAATTGGTCGGTGTGACCGGTGCTGATGAGGCCGCAGCTGCCTTAACTGAGCAGCTGCATTCGGTTGGAGTGCAAACGCATTTTCAGCGCAGTGTTGGTCAGCCGACCATTGTTAAGTTACGGGCCATGAGCCGCCAGCAGCAATTATTACGCATGGATTTTGAAGAGTCCTTTAATACCGATACAGCTGCGTTGCTAGCAGAAGTCGAGGCGGTGTTGGATGGAGTCAAAGTGATGATTCTTTCGGATTATGGCAAGGGCTCAATCCGTAATCATCAAGCTTTAATCCAAGCGGCTAAGCAGCGCGGTGTAGCGGTGCTGGCGGATCCTAAAGGCACGGATTTTTCAATTTATCGTGGCGCAACTTTATTGACGCCCAATCTAGTAGAGTTTGAAGCTGTAGTCGGTCACTGTGCCGATGAGGCGCAGTTAATGCAGCGCGGTGCGGCGATGCTTAAAGAGCTTGAGCTTGAGGCGTTATTGATTACCCGTGGTGAACAAGGTATGACCTTGCTGCGCAACGGCGTAGCAGCCTTACATTTGCCCGCTCGTGCCCGTGAAGTGTTTGATGTGACCGGTGCTGGCGATACGGTGATTTCCACCTTGGCGGCATGTTTAGCTGCCGGTGAAAATTTACCCAGCGCGATGATGCTGGCCAATTTGGCCGCTAGCATTGTGGTGGGTAAGTTGGGCACTGCGACTATTAGTGCGCCAGAATTGCGCCGCGCCTTGCAACGTGAAGAGGGCGTGGGCCGTGGCGTGCTGAGCTTGCAGCAACTGCAAGCGGCAGTGGAAGATGCCCATGCGCAAGGTGAGCGGGTGGTGTTTACCAATGGTTGCTTTGATATTTTGCATGCAGGGCATGTGAGTTATTTAGAGCAAGCTCGCGAGCAGGGTGACCGTTTAATTGTGGCAGTCAATGGCGATGCCTCAGTCACCCGTTTAAAAGGCCCTGGGCGGCCGATTAACTCGGTTGATCGGCGTATGGCTGTGTTGGCGGGGCTCGGCGCTGTGGATTGGGTGGTGAGCTTTAGCGAAGATACTCCAGAACGTTTAATTAGCTTGCTTAAGCCAGATATTCTGGTCAAAGGCGGTGATTATGGCGTGGAGCAGGTGGTGGGGGCTGATCTGGTCTATGCCTACGGCGGTGAAGTGCGGGTGCTGGGCTTGGTGGATAACAGTTCGACCACGGCCATTGTCGAGAAAATCCGCAGCCACTGAGCAACTGCTGCGCCGCCATCGTTAGCTTGGGGCGCAGCGCATTGGTTTAGCCTGCGTCGCGCAGAATCTGTGCAATGCACTCAGCGTTGGCTTGCAAATTCTTGGGGGTAATGGTGCCGACAATGGCACTGGTCACTGCCGGGTGGGCAAAAATCATGGCGAAGCTTGCTTGCACTGGATCAACGCCATCGGCTAGGCAGATATGGCCGCTGGCTAAGGCTTTCTTAATCAGAATGCCCTTGTTGTGCTGCGCAGCGTAATCGATCACCGGTAGCTCGTCGCGCTCATTAAGATTGTAAGTAACCATAGCGCAATCACCTTGCTCAAGAGCAAGAATGCCGCCTTCAGCAGTTTTTCCAGAAAAGCCATAACCACCAATTTTTCCTTCTTGCTTAAGCGCTGCTAGGGTTTGGTACACCTCTTCTTCTTGCAAAATGGCCATATCCTCGCCATTGGAGTGCACCAGCACCAGCTCGATATAATCGGTGCGTAAAAGCTGCAGACTGCGTTCCACGGAAAAACGGGTGTGTGCGGCGGAAAAATCAAATGACGATTGGCCCGCGTTAAACTCCTCGCCCACTTTGCTGACGATCACCCACTCGTGCCGCTGCCCTTGCAGCAGATGGCCAAGACGCTCTTCACTGATGCCATAGGCTGGAGCTGTGTCTAATAAATTAATCCCCAGATCGCGCGCTTGATTAATTAACGCCAGAGCCTGCTGGTCATCGGGGATGGTGAAGCCATTGGGGTATTTAACCCCTTGGTCACGGCCCAATTTAACCGTGCCTAAGCCCAAGGGTGAAACAGTCAAACCAGTGCTGCCCAGTGGGCGATGAAAATCATGCAGGGTCATTAAAGAGAGTCTCCCAAACAGGTTGTGCGAGATCAGGGCGAGGCAAATCTGGATAGCTTTGCGCAGCGCTGGGCTGAATCTGCTCACGGTCTAAAAACTTAAGTACACGGTCGCTAAAGTCCGGCGCTAAGGCCAGCTTGGTGGGCCAGCCCACTAACAGCGCGCCCTGTTCAGTTAAAAAAGCATTATCGGGGCGGACCAAGCCAGATTGTACCGGTTCGGCGCGATCCACCCGTAAGGTCGCCCACTGAGTCGCATCTTGCTGAATCCAAGGCAAGAGCTGCGCCACTTCATCTTGTGCTGCTTGAATTTGTTGCTCGCTGGAGCGCGCCACCCCATCAGCTTCCGCTAGATTACCGCCTAAGTACCAAACCCACTGGCCATCGGCGGCAGGGTGGGTGGTGATGGTAACCCGCGGCTTGCTCCCAGCGCCTAAGCAGTGGGCATACAAAGGCAATAAAGCGGGGCCTTTGGCCATCACCATATGCAGTGGGCGCAGTTGTTGTTCGGGCTTGCTCAGTGCAAAGGCGTGCAGTAACGCTTGATTACCGCTGCCAGCGCACAACACCACCCGCTGCGCATTAATCTGGTAGTTATCCGCTTGCACGCCGATTAGCTGCTGGTTCTGGTAACGTGGCGTCGTTGTTTGCGCGTGCAATAAGCTGTCACCGGCCAGTTCGGCCAGACGTTGGATCAAACTGGGTACATCCAGCACCAACTCAGCTAAGCGATAGACACGGCCTTTAAAATTTTTATCCTGCAGCGCTGGCGGTAACTGCTGACCTTTAACTTGATCCACTCGGCCACGCATGGCTTTGCTGGCAAAGAAGCTGGTTAGGTTGCCGGCAATGGAGCCCGGTGACCACAAATAGTGAGCATCCGACAATAGGCGCACACCGCGTAAATCCAATTCGCCTTCGCCACTGAGCGCTTTGCGCCAGCGCTCCGGCATCTCGGCAATGGCTTCAGATGAGCCGGTTAAAGCACCATGCAGCGCGTATTTGGCGCCGCCATGAATGATGCCTTGGGACTTAACTGTTTGTGCGCCACCGAGACTGCTTTGCTCGATCAATAAGGTATTAAAGCCGCGCTGGCGCAATTGGGCATTCAACCATAAGCCCGCGATGCCGCCGCCAATAATGGCAATATCAGTGTTTAAGGTGAGTGACATAAGCGCCTCTCGCAAAAAATAAGTAAACAGTATAACCGAGCGCAGTATTATCGCTGCGCCTTTGCTAAACTTTGTCCCTATGAATAGAACTCTATATAGCCTATTGCTGTACCTTGCGGTGCCAGTGATTGCCGTGCGTTTGTGGCTGCGCTCCAGAAAAGCGCCAGCCTATGCTAAGCGAATTGCTGAGCGTTTTGCTGTGCGCCTACCGGAATTTCAGCAGGGTGGTATTTGGCTGCACGCGGTATCGGTGGGCGAAAGTATCGCCGCTGCACCTGTGGTGAAAGCACTGCAGCAGCTGTACCCCGACATGCCGATTACCGTCACCTGTATGACCCCAACGGGTTCAGAGCGGATTCAAAGTTTATTTGGCACTAGCGTACAACATTGTTACTTACCCTATGACTTGCCATTGGCAGCGAAGCGCTTTTTACAGCATTTGCAGCCGCGTTTAGCCATAGTGATGGAAACCGAACTGTGGCCCAATTACATTAACCAATGTGCCCGCCTAAACATTCCTGTGGTACTGGCCAATGGTCGTTTGTCGGCGCGTTCGGCGCGCGGCTATGGCCGTTTCTCCAAGCTGATCAGACCCATGCTGAGGCAAATCAGTGCTTTAGCAGTGCAAAGTGAGCTTGAAGCGCAGCGTTTTATTGAATTGGGCGCGCGACCTGAAACGGTGACAGTGACCGGTTCGATTAAATATGATTTGCAGGTTGCCGATGATTTACCGCAGCGGGCGCAGCTATTGCGCGAGCAATGGCAAGCGAGTGAGCGCCCAGTATGGATCGCTGCCAGCACCCATGGCGGTGAGGATGAAGTGATTTTAGCCGCCCATCAGCAATTGCTTAAGCAGTTTCCTGCGGCCTTATTGATTCTGGTGCCCCGTCATCCTGAACGTTTTGAGGCAGTGTATGCTTTATCGCTGGAGCAGGGCTTGCGGGTACAGCGCCGCTCAACGGGCCTTGCGGTTACCGCCGAGCATCAGCTGCTGCTGGGCGATACCATGGGCGAGTTGCTGTTTTTATATGCCTTGGCCGATGTGGCTTTGGTGGCGGGTAGCCTAGTTAAGCATGGTGGGCACAATATGCTCGAGCCCATTGCCCTGGCTAAACCAACCTTAACCGGTCCGCATTATTTTAACTTTTTCGAGATTGCGCAACAGTTGCTGGCTGCCGGTGGTCTGCAAGAAGTGGCAGATGCACCACAGTTGGCCCAAGCTGTGGCGCAATTATGGCGTGACACTGAACAGGCACAACAGATGCGCTCAGCCGCTCAGCAGGTGCTGGAAGGCAATCAAGGTGCTTTGCAGCGTTTATTGGACATTATTCAGGCGCAACTGCTGAAGCAAAAATAACCTGACTGCTATTTAGCAGTCAGCCTATATAGAGCGCTGTGCTACGAATAGCGGCTAGACCTGAGCACTGTGCAAGATTAATCTGTAACCCATACCTTTTATACAGTATTTTTGTGCGCCTAAATAAATGCATAAAAAGCTAGAGTTTAACTGCCCTTAACCGTGGGGCAGCTTTCAGGAGAAAACCATGAGTAGCAGTGATCGCGTTATTATTTTTGATACCACCTTGCGTGATGGCGAGCAAAGTCCAGGCGCCTCAATGACCAAAGAGGAAAAACTGCGCATTGCTAAAGCTCTGGAGCGGATGCGAGTGGATGTGATTGAAGCGGGCTTTGCCATTGCCAGCCCAGGTGATTTTGCTGCGGTAAAAAGCATTGCCGATACCATTCAAGACAGTACTGTTTGTAGCTTGGCCCGCGCTTTGGATGCGGATATTGAACGTGCTGGTGAGGCATTAGCTGGTGCCAATTCAGGACGTATTCATACGTTTATCGCCACCAGCCCCATTCATATGCAGCACAAACTGCGCATGCAGCCTGAGCAAGTGATTGAGCAAGCGGTGCGCGCGGTTAAAAAAGCCCGCAGTTTATGTGCCGATGTTGAGTTTTCCTGTGAAGATGCCGGCCGTTCGGAGATTGATTTTCTCTGCCGTATTGTGGAAGCAGCCATTGATGCCGGTGCGCGCACCATTAATATTCCCGATACTGTGGGCTATGCCATTCCCCATGAGTATGCAGATTTAATCAGTCAACTGATCAACCGCGTACCCAACGCCGATAAAGCGATTTTTTCGGTGCATTGCCATAATGATTTAGGCTTGGCGGTAGCCAACTCTTTGGCTGCTGTGGTGGCCGGTGCACGGCAGGTAGAATGTACGATTAACGGTTTGGGTGAGCGTGCCGGTAACGCGGCCTTGGAAGAAATCGTTATGGCGATTAAAACCCGTCAAGATCTGTTGGGTGTGCACACCAATATTGATACACCGCATATCTTAAGTGTTTCACGCATGGTGTCGGGTATTACCGGCTTTCCAGTGCAGCCCAATAAAGCCATTGTGGGAGCCAACGCCTTTGCCCATGAGTCCGGTATTCACCAGGATGGCGTGCTGAAACACCGCGAAACCTATGAAATTATGGCCGCTGAAGATGTGGGCTGGAACACCAATAAAATGGTACTGGGTAAGCACTCGGGACGGAATGCCTTCCGCAGCCGCTTAGTGGACTTAGGTATCGATATTGGCACTGATGAAGAATTTAAGGCTGCTTTTGCCCGTTTTAAAGACTTGGCGGATAAAAAGCATGAAATCTTTGATGAAGATTTGCAGTCGCTGGTGAGCGAAACTTTGACTGATGAGATGTCAGAGTTTTATAAATTAGTGAGTTTAGAGGTGGCCAGCAAAACCGGTACAGTGCCCCATGCGCATCTAGTGTTAAGCATTGATGGCGAAGATATAGCCACTGATGATCAGGGCTCAGGTCCGGTGGATGCGACTTTTAAAGCCATTGAAAAAGTGGCGCAGTCTGGGGCAACTTTACAGTTGTACTCAGTCAATGCCATTACTCAAGGGACTGACTCGCAGGGTGAAGTAACGGTGCGCTTGGAGCGTGCTGGCCGCATTGTTAATGGTAATGGTGCCGATACCGATATTGTTATTGCCTCCGCTAAAGCCTATCTCAATGCGTTGAATTTGATGCGTCAAAGTGCTGAGCGCGCACATCCGCAGGTGGGCGGGGTGTGACCAGCGCAGTTGAATTGATGCAGCAGCAAGAGCTTCGTCGGCAGGCCATGTTGCAGGCCATGGACATTGATGTCTGGCTGCCCCGGCAACAGTTGCAGAATGCAGCTGACTCCCGAGCCTACCTGCTGGACTGGAAAGTAGAGACAGCGGTGGCGGCTGAGCCTGCTGCGCGCGAGGCTCAGCCAGCAGCGAGGAGTGCAGCGCCAACAGTTGCGAGCCAAGCAACTCTGGCGCGGCCCCGTGGAGAGTATGTTTCGGTGCGCGATAAGCTGGCCGCATTACAGGCCACTCAAGCACCTGCTACGCCGGTAGTTGCCGCAGTAGAGGCTCAGCCGGCAGCAGAGGCTGAACCGGCGCAGCAGGCCGCCGAGGCGCCTGCCGAACCAATTCCACGCTTTGCTCTGCAGCTACTGCGGGCGGACAATTGTTTAGTCTTGGTGGACTTACCCACCGGCGAGCCCTTTCAAAGCCGCGATCCTGACTATCAGCTGCTCAAAGATATGCTGCGCGCTGCTGGTTTAACGGATAAGCCGAGCTTGATGCGCCAAGGCGCGCCTATTATCTGGCCGATGCTGCTGTCAGGTAATTTAGTGCATGAGCAAAACGCTGCAGCAGCGCGCGCCTGCGTTAGAGACTTGCTGGAAGTTGAACTGCAAGCTGAGCCTGCAGTCTGTGTCTGGCTGCTGGGAGCGCAGGCGTTACGTTTTGCCAGCGCGGCAGATGATGCTGAACTCTATACCTTGCAGCCTTTTGTTGCGGGGGCGCAGTTGTGGAATTTGCCCAGCTTAGAAAAGGTGTTGGAGCTACCGCTACTCAAGCGCGAAATTTGGCGCAGCATGTGCCAAGTGCGTTCAGTCTGGCAGGTCGAAGATGACGCATAACATTGAATTTAGGCCCATGCAAGCGGCTGACCTGGAGCGCGTGTTAGCTTTAGAAGAAAGCGCGTTTTCGCACCCCTGGACGCGCAAATTGTATATCGATGCCTTAACCAGCTATGAATGCTGGGTGATGTATGTGGATAACCAGCATGTGGGTCATGGGGTGATCAGCCAAGTGTTGGATGAAGCGCATTTGCTTAATATTGCCATTGCTGTGGAGCAACAAGGTCAGGGGTTCGGTTTGCAGTTACTGGAGTATTTAATGCAGCGTGCCAGTCAGCGTGGTTGTGTGGAGTGCTTATTAGAGTTGCGTGCTTCCAATCGGGCAGCCTATGCGCTGTATGAGCGTTTTGGTTTTAATGAAATTGGTCGTCGCCGTGATTATTATCCGGCATTAGATGGGCATGAAGATGCCTTGGTGATGGCTTGTACTTTGTTTGCTGATTAGCAGTCATAAAAAAGAGTGACTGCATAGGGGTTTGCCCTGTCTCAGTTGAGTTAAGTTAGTCGGTTAGATGAGATAACAGAGGAAGCTATGCCTGAATTACAAGAGTTGTTTGATAACAATGTCCGTTGGTCAGAATCATTGAAAAAAGATGATCCAACTTTTTTTGAGAAGCTGGCCAAACAGCAAGCGCCAGAGTATCTGTGGATTGGTTGCTCAGATGCTAGGGTGCCGGCCAATGAGATTGTTGGTATGTTGCCGGGTGATTTATTTGTGCACCGTAATGTGGGCAATGTGGTTTTACATACCGATCTAAACTGTTTGTCGGTGATTCAATATGCAGTTGATGTGTTGAAAGTAAAACATATCTTAGTCACCGGCCATTACGGCTGTGGCGGTGTGCGTGCGGCCATGCAAGATAAGCAGGTGGGCTTAACTGATGGTTGGTTGCGCACCATCCGCGATCTGAACTATGAGCACCGTGCCGAGCTGGCCCAGCTAGCAACTGAAGAGGAGCGGGTGGATCGCTTATGCGAGTTGAATGCCATTGCGCAAGTGGCCAATATCAGCCACACCTCCATTGTGCAGAACGCTTGGCACCGTGGGCAAAAACTGTCCATCTATGGCTGTGTGTATGGCATTAAAGATGGTTTATGGAAGAACTTGGATGTCACCATCAAATCCATTGATCAAGTGCCTCAGCAATACCGCTTACGCGCTCTGGATTGATCGCGCAGATTAAACAACACCATCTTCTTCGAAGATGGTGTTGTTTATTACGCAGCACTGCTTAAGCGGGCTTGCTAGCAGCCATTTGGTAGGCTGTCTCTAGGGCAATATGTAAGCTGCCGGTATTAATCTCACCACTGCCTGCTAGGTCAAGAGCAGTGCCATGGTCCACTGAGGTGCGGATAATGGGCATACCCAGCGTGATATTTACCGCTGAACCAAAGCCGCGGTGCTTCAAGACCGGTAAGCCTTGATCATGGTACATTGCAAGAACTGCATCGCACTGTTTTAGATGGTGCGGGGTAAATAAGGTGTCTGCTGGCAGCGGACCAACCAAGTCCATACCTTCCGCACGCAGACGCCCTAAGGTCGGCTGAATAATATCCAACTCTTCGCGGCCCAGATGACCATCCTCACCGGCATGGGGGTTAAGTCCGCAGACTAAAATCCTTGGCTTTTTAATGGTGAATTTTTGCTGTAACTCGGCATTTAAAATTCGCACAATAGTTTCTATCCGCTCACTGGTCACAGCATCTGCAACATCGCGTAGCGGCAAGTGGGTGGTGACTAAGGCCACCCGTAGTCCGTGGGTGGCGAGCATCATCACCACTTGTGGCGCTTGAGTAAGCTCCTGCAAATACTCGGTGTGTCCAGAAAAGGGTATGCCAGCGTCGTTAATAATGCCCTTATGTACCGGAGCGGTGATCATGGCGCTAAATACGCCGTCCAGACAGCCTTGACCAGCACGGGTCAGGGTTTCTAACACGTATTGGGCGTTGGCTTGATTGAGCTGGCCAGCTACCACGGGCTGGTAGAGTGGTGTATCCCAGACATACAGGCTGTCAGCCGGTGCTGGTTTATCCGGCCAAGCATCCGGTTGCACATCAATCAGCTGCACTTGTAAGCCAAGCTGCTTAGCACGCTCGCTGAGCAACTGCTGGTTGGCAATGGCGATAACTGGGTAGGGTTGCACTTCATGCGCCAACATCAAACATAAATCGGGACCAATACCAGCAGGTTCACCGGGCGTTAAGGCAAAGCGCAAAGTCATAAAGCTTTAATCTCCACATAGGCCTCGTCACGAATTTGACGTAACCAAGTTTGTAGTTCTTCATCATATTTACGGTTGCGTAGCAGGTTGGTGGCTTGTTGCACACGCATCTGTTCACTGCTATCGGTACTGCGACGATCGATGACTTGTAAAACATGCCAGCCAAATTGACTTTCAAAAGGCTTGGAAAGTTGACCAATTGCTGTGCGTTCCATTTCTGCACGGAACGCCGGCGCTAAAGCGCTAGGGTCGATCCAGTCCAAAGAGCCGCCGTTGAGAGCCGAGCCTGGATCTTCAGAGAACTGTTTGGCCAGCTCGGCAAAGTCTTCACCACTGCGAATACGTTCATAAAGGCGCGTAGCCAGCTGACGGGTGGCTTCTGGGCTGCGAATTTCACTGGGTTGCAGCAAAATATGGCGCACATTGACTTCTTCGCGGTACATCACTTCATCGCCACGGCGATCCAGTAGTTTAAGCAGAATAATCCCGCCAGCGGTGCGGGTCGGCGGAGTCACTTGACCGACCTGCATGGTACCCAGCATGCGATCAAATGGCGGGGGCAGTTGTGCGGCTCTACGCCAGCCCATCTCGCCACCATCAAAAGCGTTCTCACTGGCTGAGTAAGTGATTGCCAGCTGGGAAAAGTCAGCCCCCCGCTCGATCTGCTCAACCACAGTGGCAACTATAGCCTCTGCTTCTGCCAGTTCTTCGCTGCTGGCTCCGTCAGCTAGAGGAATTAAAATATTGGCCAGTTCGAATTCTTCAGCCAGCTGCATTTTGCCTAAGTCCGACGCTAAGAAGTTTTGTACTTCTTGGTTGGTGACTTGGATACGTTCGGCAACACGGTACTGGCGAACTCGGCTGATAATCATTTCTTGGCGAATTTGCTCTTGGGCATCCCGTAAGGATAAGCCATCAGCCGCTAGGGCTTGTTCAAATTCCCGCTGGGTTAAACCATTGCGCTCAGCGATGCTGGCCATGGACTCGGCCAGCTCTTCATCGCTGACTTGAATGCCGGAGCGTTCAGCAATTTGCATTTGAATGGCATCCAGTACCAAGCGATCCATCACTTGCTGGCGCAATTCTGCTTCAGGCGGTTGTTCTACGCCACGCTTGCGGATGCTCTCCAGCACTTCTTTAAGGCGTGCTTGGTATTGGCTGTACATAACAACATCGTTATCCACGATGGCTGCCACACGGTCGAGCGGTTGCTCGGCTGCACTTAACTGACCCACCAGCAAGCTGCTGGCGAGGATTAAGGCGGATAGGGGTTTAATAAGCATTGTTTTCACGTTCACGGTAGCCTTGGATGCCTTCATCGAGGAATGTCTCTACTTTGTTACCGGTTACACCACCTAAACCTTTCAGGACGATCTGCAGGAAAACCCCGTGATCACCTTTGCGGTTGTCTTGTGGCCTCATATTGCGTTCATCATAGTCAACCCAGTAACGGTTGATTAAGCGTACTTTCCAGCAGCAGCTATTGTATTCAAAACCACCAAAGGCTTCTAATGTGCTATCGCGGTTGTAATCATATTGCCAGCGACCAATCAGATTCCAGTTGGTGGCGACCGGCCACATAAATGAAGCATCGGTTTGTTCGATTTTGTAGAAGTCTTTGTAGAGCTTACCACTGGCATCAGTGTAGTCAGCGCTGCCGGTTTCCCAGCGTCCGGTGTCGTAATTATAGTGGTTGCTATCATTACGGTAACGGTAGCCGAAGTTAACGATTTTATTTAAATTGTTCTGCGACTGGTAATGCAGCATGGCACTGCCAGAGCGGGTGTGGTGGGTGTCTGGATCCCACATCAGGTCAGCATTAATCCGCCAATCACTGGTGAGGCGCAGCATATAGTCCAGCGCATAGGGTGAGCGCGAAGTGGTGTTGGCAGCAACTGCTTTATAGTCCTTGCCCGAGAGTAAAACTTTGCGGTCGGATAAGTAATAGGCCTGACCGACACTGATCCGTTGGCGCTCAAAACCGTTCTCTTCTAGCCAGCGATTGGTTAAGCCCAGAGACACCTGATTGGTGTCACCAATACGGTCGCGGCCACTGAAGCGGTTATCGCGGAACAGGCTGGCGTAACTGAATTGGATCTCACCGGTATCAAACAGCGGTAGATCGGACTGGTCTTCGTAGGGTACATACAGATAGAACAGGCGTGGCTCTAAGGTCTGGCGGTAAGACTTGCCGAACCACTGACTGTCACGGTCAAAGTACAGACCGCTGTCAACGCTGTACATAGCGACGCTACGATCTGGAGTGCTGCTGTATTCAGCTGTAGTAGTAGGTTTTGCAAAATACTCTTTACCTTGGCTATCGAGACTTAGGTCGTAACGCGTATAGGCGTATTTAACCGTTGGTTTAACAAAACCCCAGCTCCAGTTCATTGGTAAACTGATAGCAGGCTCAATATGCAAGCGATCGCCGGTGGCGCGGTCTAAGCCTTGCAAACGAGTATCGTTCCAAGGTTCTGAAAGGCCATCTTTATCACTATAATCACCTTTTCTCAGGGAGCGATCAAAACGGGTCCACTCGGTGTTATAGCTCATGTGCAAGCCGGCAGGCTGATAGGGCAATGCGCCCGCTAGACTGAACTGCGGCAAACGATCGTAAGGGGTGATGTCGGTGATATTGGCCATTTCATAGGCATGCACGCCTAGTTTGGCTGTGTAGCTGTCACCTCGCCACGTTAAATCAGCTTTTTGATCAAGCACTTCATTGGAGCCAGGCACCACATTGCTTTTTAAGTCTTGGAAGTAGTAAGGGTCGCTGATGTCAGTGTAATCAACGGTGCCGAGCAGACGCTGATTAAAGCCTTGCTCATGTTGCAAGGTGTACATCCAGCGATCTTTCTTGTATTCCGATTGCAGTTTGCGTTCGTCTTCGCTGTCGCTGAGCCAGGCACCACCGACGCGGGTTTCGCTCTTTTTGCCAAGATAGCGAAATTCACCTTCAGTGAGCAGGCCGCGCTTACTCATGTAATTGGGGTAGAGCGTCGCATCAAAGTTCGGTGCTAAGTTGAAGTAGTAGGGTGTGGTTAAATCAAGGCCCTTGTTGTTGCTATAACTGATGCTTGGCGGTAAAAAGCCCGATTGACGGCGATCATCAATGGGAAAATGAATATAGGGTGTATAAAAAACCGGTATATCCTTGACCCTTAGGGTTACGTTGGTGGCGCTACCAAAACCGGTATTGGGGTTAAGGGTGACGTTATTACCCCTTAAGTGCCAAGCGTTGCTACCCGGCTCACAGCTGGTGTAAGTGCCATCTTTAAGACGGATAATGGCATCTTCATTGCGCCTGATATATTGCGCTGCACCGCGTACATGACCTTCGTGCATTAGATACTCGGCGTTATCCACTTGGGTTGCACCGCTATCGAGCACCAGAGTGGCACGCTCACCAAGCATTAAAGTATTGCGGTCACGGATACGCACATTGCCTTTGAGCTCGGCGATGTTGTCTTGTTGGTATAAATTGGCTTCATCAGCTTCAACTTGCAAGCTGGCCTGACGCATCAGCACATTACCGGCGATGGTTGCAGTTTCAGTGCTTTGCACATAGCGCGATGCACCAGCCTTAATGTATAAAGGCGCATCCTTGAAGGGGGTTGTGTCGTCCATGCCTGGGCGGTCTGGCTCAATATAGCCACCGCTGCAATAGGGGCCGACTTCTGCCAGTTGTTGTTCCGTCAGTTGCTCACGTGGTACCCAATCCAGATGACTGTATTCATTGCTCCGCTGGATAAGTGCTTGACCGCCACTGTCGCTGCCCGTCATTGCTGTTGCTGCAGGTGCAGGCTGTGCTCTGTGGTCGCTGGCTTGAGGTTGGCGGCTGTCGGCTACGCTAGCACTGGCTTGGCTAGTCTTGGCTGGACGAGGTGGTCGTTGTACCTGACTCTCTTTTGCTGCGCACGACCAGTCGCCGTCGGGGCCGGCTTGGCAGTCAAACTGTTGCGCTATGGCGACACTGCTGCTGAGTAAAGGATGTAAGATGCAAAGCGCCCCTAGTGTCAGTAAAGGGGTTTTTTTATAAAAAATATATTTAGCTGCCATAGTGTGTCCGTGATTTCCGCATGCGCTTGGATGATTAAATACCCAGCATGCCTCTCGAAGGGCTGGAAAATATCAGCGATAATAAAGCATGCCCCACAGAACGGCTAGCGCCATTGGAGAATTACCATGCCGAATCAAGATATACATGTAGACGATAGCCGTTTACAAGCGTTAACGCACTGGTTTACTGAACAGTTACCACTAATTGCTCAGCAAGCAGGCCTAACAGAGACTACCGTAAAGTACCTTGAGCCATCCAGCAGCGATGCAAGTTTTCGTCGTTACTTTCGCTGGCGCTCAGCGGACGCTGGTTTAATTTTAATGGATGCACCGCCGCCTAAAGAAGATTGTCGACCTTTTGTGAGGGTGGCTGAGTTGCTGGAGCAAGCAGGTTTAAATGTGCCAAAAGTATGGGCACAGGATTTGCAGCGTGGATTTTTGGTGCTGTCAGATTTAGGCCGACAAATCTGGCTGGAGATACTCACTGAAGACAATGCTGATGAGCTGTTTAGTCTGGCCATTGATGCATTAATTAAGATACAAAAAATCCCTGCCGATCAAGCACAGTTGCCGCTTTACGACGAAGCTTTATTGCGCCGTGAGTTGCAGTTATTTCCCGACTGGTATGTGCAGCATGAACTCGGAGTGAGTTTTTCTGAGCAGCAACAGTATTTGTGGGAGCAAGCCTGTGATGTTTTGCTCGAGAATGCGTTACAACAGTCACAAGTTTTTGTCCACCGCGACTATATGCCGCGCAACTTGATGTTCAGTTCACCCAATCCAGGAATTATAGATTTCCAAGATGCGGTGCAGGGTCCGGTCAGTTACGACATTATCAGTCTGTTTAAGGATGCCTTTATCAGCTGGCCCGAAGAACGGGTGCAAAAATGGCTGCAGCAGTATTGGGATAAAGCCCGCGCCAATGACATTGCGGTTCCGGATACGTTTGCCGAGTTTCAGTATGATTGTGACTTAATGGGCGCGCAGCGGCATTTGAAAGTGATTGGTATTTTTGCCCGCATTAATCACCGTGACGGTAAGCCACGCTACTTGGCTGATACACCGCGCTTTTTTAATTATTTGCAGCAAGTGATTGAGCGGCAATCCGCGCTGGCACCTTTAGCACAACTTTTAGCCAGTTTTTCGGGAGAGAAATAATAGCATGCGAGCCATGATTCTAGCGGCAGGTAAAGGTGAGCGCATGCGCCCTTTGACCCTGCATACGCCGAAACCGTTAATCCCAGTGGCAGGTGTGCCTTTGATTGAATACCATTTACGCGCATTAGCCCGTGCCGGCTTTCGCGAAGTGGTGATTAACCATGCATGGTTGGGTGAGAAAATTGAAGCCTATTTAGGTGATGGTAGCCAGTTTGGGCTGCAGATTACTTATTCAGCGGAAGCGCAGCCGTTGGAGACCGGAGGCGGGATTTACCGAGCATTGCAGTATTTAGGTGATGAGCCCTTTGTGCTAGTCAATGGTGATATCTGGACCGATTATGACTTTGCTGGGTTGCGTAAGCCCATAACTGGCTTAGCTCATTTAGTTTTGATGAGCAATCCTGAGCATCATCCAGACGGGGACTTTGCTTTGCAAGGTGAACGGGTTGTTATGCCAAGCAACTGTGACAGCCTAACCTACACTGGCATTGCTGTGTTGCATCCAGAGTTATTTGCCGACTGTGCCGGTGGTGCATTTAGATTGGCGCCTTTATTGCGCCAAGCCATTGCCCACAACCAAGTCAGTGGTGAGCAGTTTGTCGGGCGCTGGGTTGATGTCGGTACCCAAGAACGTTTGGCAACGGTGGAGGCTTTGCTAGCACAGATATGATTTGGCCAGTAACCCTTGTTGGAGCTTTAGTAGGCTTGGCTGTAGCGCATATTCCTGGCGCGCTGTTAGGCCTACTAGTGGGCAGCATTATTGACCGTAAGTTGGCGCTGAAAAATTGGACAGAGTTGCGCGACCAATTATCGTCCTTAGGCAAACCTGTGCTCAACCCCGAGCAAACACTGTTTATGCTGTTGGGGCATGTGGCAAAAAGTACGGGCTACGTTGCGCCTGAGCATATTCAGGCCGCACGTTTTGAAATGCAGCGTTTACACATCAGTGGAGCAGCGCAGAAAATAGCCATTGCGGCTTTTTCTCGCGGTAAAAATTGCCGTTTGGCTGATTTACGTAGAAGCCTACGTGTGCATTATGCAACGGCCGCGCAACTGGAAAATCTATTGATGGCAGGTTGGCGTATGGCGTTGGCCCAGGGCATGCCAACGGCGAAGCAGCGGCGTACTTTGCAGCAATGTGCCAAGTGGCTGCACTGCTCAGAACACACCTTTACCCGGATTGAAGCGCAATCCATGCGCGGCCGCTTGCGCCCAAGTGCGGTGGATAGCGAGCTGGAAGCTGCTTTGGAATTGTTGGGGGTCACGCGCTTAGACAGCTGGCCGCAGGTTAAGCAAGCCTATCGCCGACAAATCAGTATTTTTCATCCGGACAAGCTCATGGGTGCAGGGGCAACCATGGCGCAGTTGCAGGCAGCAACAGAGCAAACCCGTGAGTTGCACAATGCCTATGCGCTATTGCGTAAGCATTGGCAAACTTAAAGAGTTGTTTTTAAGCAGGTTCGCCAGGTTTATTGAGCGTAGGGAGCGGCATTGAGTTCAAGTAAATAGTTACGAAAAATTTGTGCCAGCACTTGGTTGGCAATGTCCAGTTCATTGCGCTGCATCTGCGCAGCAACACGGTCGGCGCTATCCAAGGCCTCATCGGAACCGTTAATTGCTGACATTTTAAACACTATATAGGCTTGGATGCTGTTCGCCGGCACACCTTCACCGCGGTAAAAAATCGTCCCTAAACGTAACTGTGCGTCGGCATGGCCTTGCACAGAAGCCTGTTCAAACCATTTCAGCGCCTGTGGGTAATCACGGGGTACCAGTTGTCCTTGATACCAGTACTCACCGAGGACAAATTGCGCGTCGGCATAACCAAGTTGGGCCAAGGTTAAACACTCTTCCAGAGCTAATTTAGGTTCGCTGGCAATGCGCTCTAAGGTGCACTGTTGTGTGGTGGGGACAATCAGCGGGAGATCTTCTGCGTAAGAGACGAGCGGAGCTATACACCAGCTGATGAGCAGCATTAAGCGGCTAAAGCGAATCATTGTAGTTATCGAGCTCCATACACGAAAGTAAATGACTAGAGGGTCTTGTGGGCAAGTAATGCTAAGCATTATGCGGTATATACTCGGGTAAAGACTACCACTGTGCCTACAACTGTAAGTTTTATCTGGATCTGGATTGAGCAGATCAGCTGTTGTGCTGATTGCAGTGCAGCAGCAGAGCGGGCGAGAACAGGTTAGACTTGGCAGCTTGGTTATTCTAGAGAAGAGTACTGTTATGGCTCTGCAAGCCACACCTTATAAAGTTGAGCTGAATCTAACCGATCTGGATCGCAACCTATACGAGGGGCTGCGCTTTAGTATCGCCCGCCACCCTTCGGAAACGGCCGAACGTTTGCTGGCGCGCTTATTGGCGCGGGCACTGTGGCACGCTGAACAGATTGAGTTTGGTCGTGGTTTGTCCAATGTTGATGAGCCAGCAGTCTGGGAGAAAAGCCTCGATGGGCGCATTGTGCATTGGATTGAAGTGGGGCAGCCCAGCGCCGAACGGATGAAATGGTGTTCGCGCCGTGCTGAGCGTTTGAGTGTACTGGCCTACGGCAGCCTGCGCACGTGGATGCCTAAAGAACTGGATGCTGCGCGTAATCTAAAAAACTTACATGT
>CAZEZR010000055.1:0-6314 GCA_964516465.1 uncultured Thiopseudomonas sp.
GTTTTTAAGGAAGTGAACGAGGCATACACCACCCAAACCTGTTCGAATTGTGGCACATTGCCCGAATCGAGACCGAAAGGTATCGCAGGACTTGGAATAAGAGAGTGGACGTGTGAGTGCGGTGTCACTCACGACCGCGATGTTAATGCGGCAAAGAACATTCTCGCGGTCGGGCATGGCCGTCTAGCTGTAGGAATCACCGCCTCCTTTAGGGCGGTGAGGATGTCAAAACTGTGATTTCGTCCTTTAATTAGAGGTGTTGGTGTGGCGTGCTAATAAGCAGCACACCTAAGGTGTGTTTCTTTCTAGTGATAGGCTGATCCAATCCCAGGTAAAATCTTTTAAAAACCCGGTTAAAGAGAGGCTTGATTGTGCTATGTTTTATCACAGAGGCATAAATTGATCATGACCAGGAGCGTACCGTAAATATCCAATAAAGCTTCTCGGAAAAATCAGTTCATTTGTATTAAAAGAAAGGAATATGATCATGTCGAAGCAGCCATTTCTTACCGATATCAAAACCATTCGCGAACGTGCTCGCAAGCATATTGAGCAGGGCGCTGTCACTGGCGGCTATACAGCTGATCGTGAAAAAGTGATTAGCTTGCTCAACGAAGCCTTAGCTACGGAAATTGTTTGTGTACTTCGTTACAAGCGCCACTACTATATGGCTGAAGGCGTGGGCGCGAGCATCGCCAAAGCCGAATTTCTGGAGCACGCGCAGCAAGAGCAGGAGCACGCAGATTTATTAGCGGAGCGTATTGTGCAACTTGGCGGCGCGCCGAACTTTTCCCCAGAAGGTCTGCTCACCCGTTCGCATGCGGAATACACCGAAGGTGAAGATCTGCGCGATATGATCACGGAGAACTTGATCGCCGAACGTATTGCTATTGATAGCTACCGTGAAATTGCCGCGTACTTGGGTGATAAAGACCCAACTTCACGCCGCATGATGGAAGATATTTTGGCCCAAGAGGAAGAGCACGCCGACGATATGGCCGACCTTCTAGAAGGACTGGGTCAAATTGAAAGCAAGAAGAAGTAACATCTGATGTATTGTGAGCCGTTTTAAGCCGTCACGAGCAACAGAGGGAAGTGCAAAGCTTGCCTCTGTTGCCAGATCTTGCGATCCAATCCAATCCAACACAACGACAGCCACAGCCATCTTTAAGGTTGTCGGTCAGTTCGAATTCTTAATAGTGCCGCGAATATTCATCGCAGCTCAGCCTAATTGCAAAACAATCAGCGCATAGGCGTTGGTGTACCCCCTCCCCAGATAATCCACAGCACATTACTGGCTTTAAAAATCCAGAAGCCGCGCTTGCGTCGGACTACTTTTTTGATCCCACCATCCATGCCGCAGCATTGCTGGCCATTGGATCCAGTTTAGATATTCCATTGCGCACCCTTACTTCATGCTCGAGTTGCCAGCACACAACGCCATGTATGCTAAAGACTGTTGTGAATACCAGCATCACACTCGGCGTGCAATGCTCCAAGAACACACCCGACAATGCGCGAAAAATGGTCTTAGCTGGCGATAGTGTTGGCTACCAGCTTTATCCGTTGTTGCTGGTAAGGCAGCAATTGCGGGCATGGCCAGCGCCTAGCAAGGCCGCAGAATATTCAGGTATAGTGAATCAACCATCCAACAGCCGTGATTGCTCAAGGAGAATAGTATGACTCGGTCAGCCGCTAAACAGTTATTAATCGTTGCTCATGCGCCATCGCCTAACTTGCAGCGCATGTTGGATGCTATTGTCCGTGGCGCGCAACATGAGGATATCGAAAATGTTGCAGTGCGTGTGGTGCCGCCGCTTGAAGCAGGGCCTGACGATGTGTTAGCTGCGGATGCGATTATTCTAATGACCCCAGAAAATCTGGCCTATATGAGCGGTGCCATGAAGGACTTTTTTGATCGGACTTACTACCCGGTTCTAGAAGAAAAACAAGGTCTAGCCTGTGCCATAGTGGTGCGTGCTGGGCATGATGGCACCGGTACCTTGCGTGCGCTAAAGACCGTTTTGACCGGCTTGCGCTGGCAGCAAGTGCAAGAACCTTTGCTCTGTAAAGGCAAGTGGGATGATGCTTTTATAGAACAGTGCGAAGAGTTGGGGATGGGCATGGCCGCCGGCTTAGATGCGGGTATTTTCTAAACTGTTTACCACTTTGTAGCGAAGTAGGCTGTGGTTTCGCTTATTTTGTAGGTCGCGGCTTTTGCCCGACAGAGGCGTTGTAAACGCCCCGATAAGCCGGTGTTTTAGATGATCGAAATGGAGTGGGTCTGATAGATTTGTTGCCCTTAAAAGAACGGTCTATATTTTGGATCTGGATCTGGATCTGGATCTGGATTTGGATCTGGATTTGGATTGGGTTTGCTTTTGTAGGTCGCGCCTTTAGGCCGACAATGGGCTTTGTACGCTAGTGTGCAGCTGTTACAGGATGATATACACCCCTGTAGGCTTGCCTTGGTTATCCAACTCAAGCACCTGCAAGCTGCCTTTTTTCTCTGGGCCCATGCCCGGTGAGTTATAAGGCATACCGGGTAAGGCTAGGCCTTTGATATCCGGCTGCTCTTTGAGCATTTTCTCGATCGCGGCCACCGGTACATGACCTTCAACCACATAGCCTTCAATCTCTACCGTATGGCAACTGGCCGCTTGTGCCGTGCCTAAGCGCTGCTTCACTTGGTTGATATTGGCGTGGTCAATCATTTTGACGTTAAAGCCGTTCTCTTCTAAGTAGTGGGCGTATTCGACACAACATCCACAGTTGGGGTCTTTGTGCAGGGTTACATCCAAAGGTGCAGCAAGCAATTGACTGGCAAATAGGCTTAATGCGCCCACAGAGATCACGCGCGTGAGTAAGTTTTTCATGGTGGTACTCCTAAAAATTAAAAATAATTTATTAACAACACTAGACCGTTTTAGGCGGTGGTGTTTGTGGAGTAATGGGGCGGGAATTGAAAAAGAAGGTCAGCACGTTGCTAGGTACTGAGCTAGGGATAAACACGCTGAGCGACTGATTGGGCGATAAAGCATACAAACAGCAGTGTTGCAGGGTACTGGTGTACTCAGCGGTACAATTACTGCTGTCATTGGCACTTGGCTGGTGTTGACTGTGTAAATTTGCTGGCATGCCAGTGTGCTGCGGGGTCGGGAAGGGATGTGCTGAAGCTTGCTGTAGCACGGCCAAGATTAAACCCAGCGCTAACAGCACTGCGTAGAGTCTTGGATACTTCCGTGCCGACAGCGGGCGCATACTGTGTTACGTCCCTGCCGCTGGCTGGTTTTGCGCCAAACCATCGAGGATGGGGCAAGCGGGCTGGCCATCGCCGTGGCATTGGTCGACCAGTTCCGCTAGCTGCTGGCGCATGCTTTGTAAATGCATAATATCTTGATCCAGCTCGGCCATATATTGTTCAGCTAAGGCTTTAACATCTGCGCTTTGTCGGTCGGTATTTTGCCACAGATCCAACAAAGTTTTAATCCGCTCCAGAGAAAAACCCAAATCCCGCGCCCGCTTAATAAAGCTCAATTGCTGCACGCAGTCATCATTATACAAACGGTAGCCGGCACTGCTGCGCGGGGCAGGAGCAATGAGCCCCGTCTCTTCGTAATAACGAATCATTTTGCGGCTGACGCCAGAGGCTGCAGCAGCCTCACCAATATTCATCATTATATGGCCTCCAAGGGCGCCTTAAATCCACGTAAGCGTAAGGCGTTGGTCACCACGAAGACGCTGGATAATGCCATGGCGGTTGCCGCTAAGATGGGTGACAGTAACATGCCATTGAAGGGGTAAAGAATCCCTGCCGCCACTGGAATTAAAGCAATATTGTAAGCAAATGCCCAGAACAGGTTTTGGCTGATATTGCGCAAGGTGGCTTTGGATAAGGCCAGCGCATTAATCACCCCAGTTAAGTGGCCAGACATCAACACCACATCCGCAGCATCCATGGCAATATCGGTACCTGTACCAATGGCAATCCCCACATCGGCGGCGGCCAGTGCTGGCGCATCATTAATGCCGTCGCCCACATAGGCGACTTTGCCGTACTTTTCTTGCAGTTCTTTGACCGCTTCAACTTTCGCCTCTGGTAAGACTTGCGCCACCACGTGGTCGATGCCCAACTGCTTGGCAATGGCATTGGCAGTGTGTTGGTTATCACCGGTAATCATCGCTACTTGTAGGCCTTGTTGATGCAGGTGATCAATGGCGGCTTTACTGCTGGATTTAATTGGGTCGCTGACCGCCATCATTACCGCGAGTTGGCCATCAATGGCTGCATACATGGGTGATTTACCTTGCTCGCCCAGTTGTTGGGCTTGTGCAGAAAAGTCTGCAGTGGCGATATTCAAGCTGTCCATAAAACGGTCGGCACCAATTTGCACCAATTTGCCGTTTACTGTGGCTTGTACGCCCATGCCGGTAATGGACTGAAACTCACTGATGGTTGGAATCTGCAGTTCACGCTGTTCGGCGGCCTGGACAATGGCAAGGGCAATGGGGTGCTCGGACTGTTGCTCAACGGCAGCCACCACAGCTAACACTGCATCCTCTTGCAGGCCCTCGGTGACGGTAAAGTCAGTCAGTTGTGGCTTGCCTTCAGTAAGGGTACCGGTTTTATCCACCGCCACCACTTGTACATCTCTTAGCTCTTGCAGCGCCTGACCTTGGCGGAACAGAATACCCAGCTGTGCGGCGCGACCCGTACCCACCATAATAGAGGTGGGTGTGGCCAGACCCATGGCGCATGGACAAGCAATAATTAATACCGCCACCGCATTGACTAACGCCAAACTCAGCGCCGGCGCAGGGGCGAAAATCATCCACACAATAAAGGTTAGCAGCGCCGCCACCATCACCGCAGGCACAAACCACAGGGTGACTCTATCCACTAAATCTTGAATCGGTAACTTGCTGCCTTGAGCTTGTTCAACCAAACGAATAATATGCGCTAATACGGTATTGGCGCCCACTTGCTCCACTTGTACTTGTAAACTACCGGCTTGGTTGACGGTGCCGCCAATCACCTTAGCAT
Source organism: uncultured Thiopseudomonas sp. (assembly GCA_964516465.1). GTDB lineage: Bacteria > Pseudomonadota > Gammaproteobacteria > Pseudomonadales > Pseudomonadaceae > Denitrificimonas. The sequence continues at coordinate 5,045 of CAZEZR010000055.1, forward strand.
CCACTTCTTTCTCGACCGGAATCGGCTCACCGGTGAGCATGGACTCATCGACAAAACTGCTCCCCGAAATCACTACGCCATCAAGGGCAACGCGTTCGCCGGGGCGAATCTCTAAAATTTCACCGGGGCGGATTTCTGCCACTGGCTTATCAATGCTTTTACCGCCCACCAGCACCCGAGCTTCACGGGGTTGCAGGTTGATTAAGCGTTTAATCGCATCTGAAGCATTGCCTTTAGCCCGCGCTTCCAGATAACGGCCCAGTAAAATCAGCGCAATAATCACCGCTGAGGCTTCAAAATAGACGTTGACCGTTTCCGCCGGCAGGATTTGCGGCACAAAGGTGGCGATCATCGAATAGCCGAAGGCTGACATGGTACCCAGCGCCACGAGAGAGTTCATATCAGGGGCAAGACGACGCAAGCCGTGCCAACCCATGACTAAAATCTCACGGCCGGGACCAAACATCACCAGCGCGGCCAATATCGCTTGCACATACCACAGGTGTTGGGTGTTAAAAGCGCGCTCTAAAAAAGCATGAAAGGGCGGAATAAAGTGCGCACCCATTTCTAAGATAAACAGTGGCGTGGCAAACAAGAAGGCGTATTTAAGTTGTTTTTTAAGCTTGCCTTGTTCGGCTTCTTGACGGGTATTGAGGTCATCGGCTTTGCGCTGATTATCCGCCAGCACTTCGGCTGGGTAATTGTGCTCAGTGAGCCACTGGCTGATCAGCTCAGGGTCTTCGCCGGCTAATAATTGGACATGGGCTTGCTTGGTGGCCAAGTTGACTTGATAGCTGATGGCAATGGGGCTTTCGGCAAGGGCTTTTTCAATACGGCCCACGCAGGAGCCGCAATTCATGCCACTCACCGCAAAATCATAGCCGTGCAAAGGCACTTGATAACCGCTTTCTTCCACAGCTTCAATCAGTGTTTTCAAAGCTACAGGTTGCGCTAAGCTGACAATCACTTCGCTGGTGACCAAATTCACCACAGCCTGCTCAACCCCCGCTACTTTCAGCAGCCCACGCTCAACCCGCCCAGCGCAAGAGGCACAGGTCATTCCCCGTACTGGAATTTGTAGAGTTTGCAAGGTTGCCATAATCATCACCCATCGCTATTTAAGTCAGCTTCTACGATAAAGCTTACCACGAGGTGAAGGTCAAGCAGCGCAGAGAAGTATTTATAACTCATACTATTGTAGGTCGCGCCTTTAGCCCGACATGGGCGTTGTAAACGCCCTGATGCACCGGTGTTGCAGAGCATAAAAGTG
>CAZEZR010000055.1:6414-18532 GCA_964516465.1 uncultured Thiopseudomonas sp.
AGGTCGCGCCTTTAGGCCGACATGGGCGTTGTAAACGCCCTGATGCACCGGTGTTAAAAGAAGTGGCAATGGTATTATTTGGAAAATTTTGTTGGTTTTAAAACCGTTCTACAGATCGATCACATGAGGAATACAGTTATGAATCCAACGACGAGTGCAGCTGAAGTTGTTGAAAATGTTGTTCAAGCATCGAACGATGAGTGCGCGAAGATGCCTGAGCAAGCTATGGTGATTCTGACCAGTGCCGCGTTGCAAACCCAAGGCATGGCCATGGTGTTATCGCGCGCAATGCAAGAGCAGGGTGTGCAACTCAGCATTTTGCTCTGTGATAAAGCCGGTGATCTGGCGATTAACAGTTATCAAAGCTCGCAGGCCTTAGCGCCTAAGGGCATGCGACCAGAAGGTCTATTGCTACAGCTGATTGAGGCCGGAGCAGACGTAGCCGTGTGTGCGTTGTATTTGCCCAACAGTGCTTATCAAGAGCAAGATTTGCGCGAAGGCATACGTATTGCCCAGCCGGCCGATATGGCAAAAATGATGCGCACAAAAAATAGTAAAGTATTTACATTTTAAGACTGATTTTTGTAGGAGAAGGTGACACCTTTAATCCGCAGGTTTTAATTTAAAACGCTGTTATTGCCGTCGGAATTGTTTGTTTTGTAGGAGGAGGCCATGCCTCCGATTTGCGGGCTTTAACTTAGACACATAAGTTGCCTGTTGGATTGCAATCGCAAGCATGGCCAGCTCCTACCTGAGCAGCAAGCATCACATACTGCTACCAAGTCAGAAAATTAATTTTTAGGAGAATAAATTACATGCAATTTACTCAATTTATGGACAAGTACCCGACACACCACACCGATATTGCTAAAACAGACACCAGCTGCACTTCTGTAAATGACATTATTGCGTTCTTGCGTAATAAAGTAGAAAGCGACCCACGTGCCTGTGTAATTAGCGAGTTTGACCATTACGCACACACCAAATCTCTTGAAGACGGTGAAGTGGCGGCAGATATTCATGCAGCAAAGCATTTAATATTTTGTTTTGGGATTAAATTACCCAACCCATTAGCCATGGCCGCGCGTCCACGTTCCATTGGCGTGTGCGAAATGGATGACCGTTTTTCCATTAGCTTCCTAGAAGCACCCAACCCAATGATGCACAAAGTGATGTTGGAATGGATTGCCGAGCTTAAAGAAAGCAAAAAAGCTTAATTACCAACGCACAGCTGCCCGCACCACCCATTGGCGTGCGGGCTAAATGCTTTTTTGCAAGAGGATGCCATGTCCGATTTGCTGGCTTTAACTTCAACACATAAGTTGCCTGCAAAACCGCAATCGTAGGCATGGCCAGCTCCTACAAGAGCGCCGTGTTGCGGATCATTTAAGAGCTTTGTGAGCGAAAGCATGGTTCGTTCTTGTATGCCTCCAATCTGTGGACTTTAAACTAAGCGTATAAGCTGGCAGAATTTAAGTGTCCAGGAAAAGGGGTGCATTCCACATTTTTTGCGTCCGATCTGCGGTGATTAATTCTTCGTTATGCCGACATATACCGAGACATACCTTCGATCCGCGGTGTTTAATGCTGTGTTATACCGGCAAGCACCAAGGTATACTCCCGATCCGCAGTTTTAAATTCTATGCAGTATTCACAAGCAACCAATCATTCCTCCGCTCTTGAGCATGCCAACAACACAGATGGTCAATAAGTACCGCGAGGGTGACGCGGTTAGCGTAGTCATGGATGGCGAAGCGCTCGAATTGAGCCAAGATGCCTCGTTGAGGGAATAGCGCAGCAACGTGGTGCGCCAATCGCCGACCAAAGCCAATAGGCACCCCGAGCGCGGTATACGGTATACTATGTACCGATTAAAGCCAAAAACACTCCAAACACGGTACACTATGTATATACCTAAATGATTAGACGCAACGTAATATATCAGGTAGTATATCAGCCTCAGCATTCCAGCCCACAAAAAACAACATTTAAATAACCCTTCCATGCGTATTGACTTTGCTCTTTGCAAGCAACTGATATACAATATGTACCGTTTATCTTTCAAAATAGGCACTAGCATTGACGTTTACAGCCGGTAACTCAAATTTAATACTGTGTTTGGTAAGGTCTTAGGTCATTTAACGTGTGCGTGCCAATGCTTACCGACTTAGTAAAGTAAGCAGAAAAACATTCTAATTTACCAGTTTAGGAACGCCCCTAAATTCTTTAATCAGAGAGCAATGATATGCGTAAAACACTAACCACATTAGCGGTCGCCGCAGCACTGTTCACCGGCCAAGCAATGGCAGACCAAGCAACTGTAGACAATCTACAAGCCAATGGCGTGCAACTATCTGCCGTACAGATCTCAGCAATAGCTAACGCAGAAGGTCAACAATTGGTTAACGCCATTGCTGGTCTAGTCGCAGCGCAGCCAAGCATGGCTGCAAGCATCGTTGCAGCAGCAATCCAAACCAACCGAAGTTTGACTGACGCTATTGTTACTGCAGCAATCCAAGCTGCGCCTACTCAAGAACAAGCTATCAGAGATGTTCTAGCAGCAAACACTAGAAGCCGAGTGATGAGTGGTGGTCAAACGACCTCATACTCAAGTATACCAAGCGTTCGTGGTAGCGGTGGTGGTAGCACTAGCTTAGCGAGCCCTAATTAATCACAAACCACTTTACATTTACCGAGTGCTTGGACTAACAAGACCTACTTGGATTGAATAGGACGATAGAAATAATGCGTACACAACTTACTCGCCTTGCTGTAGTTATTGCAGCAACGGCTGGGGTCAGCACCGCAGCTTTTGCAATAGATCCACAAAGCGTTCGTGTCAGCGATGGTGTGGTATTTACCCCAACGCTAAAATTTGAAGAGCAACACGACAGCAACATTTTTGGTACCAAAAATCAGCGTAAATCCTCATGGGTTAGTGTTATTGAGCCAACCTTTAATCTGAGTCTTGATCGTGCAAAAAGCGCGCACCAGCTCAAATACCGCATGACCAGCAACAACTATCATTCGAGTAATGACAGCAGCCATATTAATCACCACATCACAGCAGATAGCGGTTTAGAGTTTAACTCACGCAACCGCCTGCTGTTGAATGCTGGCTACCATAAGCTGGAAAGCACCACGACAGATCACGACTATTCGCGCAATGACGCTAAAAACGACAAGTGGAATACCAAAAACATTGGTGGTGTTTACACCTTTGGTGCTCGCGAAGCACGTACTCAAGTTGATTTTGGCTTGAACTACGACGAGCTACGCTACGACAACAGCCACAAAGATAGCGCTGGCGTACGTCTTAACAAAGACAATGAGCGTAATGCAGCATCTGCACGCCTGACGGGTTACTACGCCATTGCACCAAAAACTAAGTTGTTACTTGAAGGACGTTACACAGATTACGATTACAAGAGCGATAGCAATCGTGATAGCAAAAACAAAGCACTATTGGCCGGTGTAACTTGGGAAGCAACTGCGAAAACCACAGGTACCGTGAAAATTGGTCGTGAGAAGAAAGACTATTCAAAGTCCGGCACGCCTTACAAAGATAAAAGTACCGGCATGTGGGAAGCAAGCATCGATTGGACGCCATTGACCTACTCTACCTTTAGACTGAAAACCCGCCGTGGTTATGATGATGGTCTCTACTCAGAGTTTGATGAACTCACCGGTGAAATGGATAACGTAACCAGCAATATCAGAACTGTAGACAGCTCATTGGGCTGGAAGCACTATTGGATGGATCGTTTGTACTCAGAAGCTGAATACCGTCGCATTGATCGTAAATATCAGAACCTCAATCGTGATGATAAAATCGATCAGTACGGCATAGGTTTAACCTATGAAGTGCGTCGTTGGTTAGATATCGGTATCGGCTTTAAGCGCCGTGAAAACGATTCTGACTTAGACAGCAACAGCTACAAGCGCAATGTTTATGCATTATCCTTTAGAGCCAGTCTCTAAATACTAGTGTTATCCAGCGTGTGCAAAGTTGAGGGTTTTCCCTTTCCTTCGCTTTGCACAAGCTTTGTTATTTTGAAAAGAAAAAGAGAAGGACTGCATGGTAATTCGCTATTTATATACCGCGCTATTTGCTTTGATGGCGTTACTAAGCGTAACTCTCAGTGTGCAAGCCCAAGATGTTGAAGGCAGTGCACAAGCCCAAGAGATGCAAGGTAAATCAACTTATAAGTTAGCCTCTGGCGATATTATTCGCATCAGGGTCTTTAATGAGCCGGATCTGAGCTTGGAAGAAACGCGCTTAACGGATGCGGGTACCTTTTCTTACCCCTTCGTCGGTGAAGTGCGTGCTTTGGGTAAAACGGCTGTTGAGCTTGAACGTATTTTAACCAAAGAGCTGCAAGGCAGTTTCTTGGTTGATCCACGTGTCTCGGTCAGCGTTTTAGAGTACCGTGAGTTTTATATCAGTGGTGAAGTGAAGCTGCCAGGTGGTTATAAGTACCAACCAGGTTTAAATCTGCGTCGGGCCATTGCCTTAGCTGGTGGGCTCACTGAGCGCGCTTCAACCAAACGCATCACCGTAGTAAGAGATCAAGACCCAGATCGTAAACCTAAGCGCGTCTCTTTAGATGCACCGGTACTACCTGGCGATACGATTAATATCGATCAAGGTTTTTTCTAGGGTTTGCCCAACCTAATTATCTATATGGCGAAGGTTTAGAGCCGCGCCCTAAAATATTGACTTGAGTGTCCCACGCATGGAAAGTAACACCTTATCTTCGAGCAATCGCCCGCAATCGATACTTGCGCAGCGTGATGACGATGACGAAATTGATTTATTAAAACTCTGGAACACCATTTGGCGCCGTAAGTGGAGCATTATTGCTTTAACACTGGTCGTGGCCATGGTGACGGTATTGATAGTGTTGAGTGTTACGCCAATCTACCGTGCGTCAGCCACATTGCTGATTGACCAGAAGAAAGCCAACGTTATTTCCATTGACCAAGTCTATGGCTTAGATGGCAGCGGTACTGAGTATCTGCAAACCCAGTTTGAACTGCTTAAATCCCGTTCACTGGCTGAGCGTGTGGTTAATGAATTACAACTGACCATCCACCCCGAATTTGATCCGCGCCAGCAAGAAGCGCCGCTGATTGATATCAAAGGTTGGATTGGTAATTTAGAGCTTAATAAACTGATTCCCGGTGCCTTCCCAGAAGATTTGGAGGAAGATCTCGGCCCTAGCGAAGAAGATATTTTTGATTCTGTGGTACAAGCCTTTATGAAGCGCATCAGTCTGGCCCCGCAAGGCAAGAGCCAGATGGTGAATGTGCAAGTGGATATGGCTGATCCACGTATGGCGGCCAATACTGCCAACCGTCTCGCGCAAGGCTTTATTGAAAGCCAGCTGGAAGCCAGTATGGAAATGTCTGCTTCAGCCAGTGCTTGGATGAACAGTCGCCTCGCCGAATTGCGCACCAAGTTAAAAGTGGCTGAAGGTCAGCTGCAAGAATTCCGTGAACAAGAAAACTTGGTGGATGTTGGTGGCGTGTCAACCATCAGTGCTGCCGAGTTAGCTGCCACCAGTAACCGTATGGTCGATGCGCGCAGTGCCCGCGCTGAGGCACAAAGCCTCTATGAGCAAGTGCAATCCATGAAAGGTGGCGGCTGGCGTAAACTAGCAACTGTGTCTGCAGTACTGGGCGATCCATTAATTCAGCAGTTTAAAGCCAATGAAGCCATGGCTAAGTCCAAGGTGGATGAGCTATCCAAGCGCTATGGTGCCCGTCACCCGGCGATGGAGGCGGCACAATCAGAATTAACCGCCGCCGAGACCAGCTTGCGCGGTCAAGTGGAACAAGTGGTGGCAGCGATTGAGCGTAACTACCGCTTAGCCGTGGCCAATGAAAGAGCATTGCGCAGTTCCGTGGATGAAAACCGTGCGCAAATTCAAAATATCTCGCGCAAAGAGTTCCAGTTACGTGAATACCAGCGTGAAGTGGACACCAACCGTGCGCTGTATGATACTTTCTTAACCCGCTTAAGAGAAACCGCTGCGACCAGTGATCTGGAAACAGTTAATGCGCGCGTAGTCGATCTTGCAACTGTACCAAAGGCGCCAATTAAACCGAGGAAAGCGCTCATTGTATTATTAGCAACTTTCCTTGCTGGTCTAGTGGGCGTGGGCTTAACCTTGTTGCAGGCAACGCTGAATAACACCTTTAAAAGCACAGATGATGTTGAAAACAAACTGAATCTGCCGGTGCTCGGTATCTTGCCGCTGATTAAGAAAAAGAAGCGTAAAGAAATTGCCCAATTATTTGAAAGTGATACCGATAAAACCTTCTCGGAATCCATCCGTACCATTCGTACCAGTATGGTCTTATCCGGTTTAAATAAGCCGCATAAAGTGATGGTGGTGACCTCATCACTACCTGGTGAAGGTAAATCCACTGTCGCGGCCAACTTAGCTATTGCCTTAGGTCAGATGGAAAAAGTGATCCTGATTGATGCGGATATGCGCCGTCCAACCTTGTCGAAAAACTTTGACTTCCCAGTGGGTACACCGGGACTCGCCAACGTGCTTGCCGGCACCGCCACTTTAGAAGAAAGTGTCCAGCATGCCTGTGGCGTGGATATGTTAAACGCCGGTGCAGTACCACCCAATCCATTAGAGCTGCTGTCTTCATCGCGTTTTGTTGAGTTAATCGAAGGCTTAAAAGAGAAATACGACCGTATTGTGATTGATTCACCACCGACTCAGGCGGTCAGTGATGCGTTAATGCTCGGTACCTTAGCGAATGAACTGATTTATGTGATTAAATCAGATGATACTGCCATTCCATTGGCGATTAAAGGTGTTGGCCAGTTGCTGCAAAGTAATGTGCCAGTCACAGGCGTGGTACTTAACCAAGTGGATATGAAAAAAGCCAAAAAATACGGCTATAACTACAGTGGTTACTATGACTACTACGGTTACAGCAACCTCAAAACCAAAGCCTAAACCATTGCAGCACTAAGTACGTGACACTTATAAAGAAACCAGGCGCGAATTTGCCCTGGTTTTTTTATTGCTCGAAAACACAGACAATACGTCGTATAGCCAGCAGAACAGTAGTTAGCACGGCTAGAGCTTAGCCGATTAGTTTTGTACAATGCGTTGCTTTACTGCTGTTGTATTTATAGGAATTTAGAATGATCGATCTGCACAGTCACCTATTGCCCGGCATTGATGATGGTGCTCCCGATTTAGCCACTGCTTTACAGTTAGCGCAAATAGCCGTCAATGATGGCATCACCCATATGGTCTGCACCCCACATATCCATCCAGGGCGTTATGAGAACACCATTGAAACCATTGAACAGGCTTTAGTTGAGCTGCAACAGGGCTTGTTTGAGCAGCAGATTAATTTAACCATTAATGCCGCTGCCGAAGTGCGCTTTGGTATGGAACTGATGGTGGCCGTGAAACAACAGAGCATTCCTTTTTTAGGTGAATGGCAGGGCAAACCTGTTTTGCTGCTGGAATTTCCTCATGGTGAAATTCCCTTTGGTGCCGAGCGTTTAACCGCGTGGTTACTGCAGCAAGGTATTAAACCGATGATCGCCCACCCTGAACGCAATAAAGGTTTATTACGTGCTCCAGAAAAGCTCAAACCCTTTCTTGAGCAAGGCTGTTTATTACAAGTTACCGCTGGAGCAGTAACGGGGCGCTTTGGTGAAGCGGCACAACAGTTGGCGCATACACTGCTTAAAGAAGAACTTGTTACCATCTTAGCCAGTGATGCACACAATATCGAGCATCGCCCACCAATTTTAAGCCAAGGCCGCGATGCCGCCGCCGCAATTATTGGCGAAGCCGCTGCCCAGCGCTTAGTTATAGATAATCCATGGCAAATCGCTCAAAGCAAACTGAGTTAATTTATGAAATATATCACCCACCGCTATGGGTTAAGCGAAACGACGCAGCTCAGTCTCTTATTAATGGTACTGGTGTTAAGCATTAGCAGCCTGGTGCTGGGCAGTCGCGTATTGCTGGCCAGTCTGAATCAGTATCGAGCCGGCAGCTTTCTCAGTCATTGGGAACAACAACGCCACGCTCCCAGCGATAAAGCGTGGGAAGTAGCCGCACAAGCCATGCACAGTGCGATTGGCAGCTATCCGGCGAAGAACGGCAGCTATGCTGAACAACTGGGATATATGTGGCAATGGCGCGCCTATGGCGCAGATTCAGAGCAAGCCAGCACTAAAGACTATCAGCAGCAAGCCATCAACCAATTTCGACAAGCCACAGACATACGCCCCAGCTGGCCCTATGCTTGGAGCGGCTTAGCCTATGCGAAGTTAGTCGCAGGCGAGCACGACCAAGAATTTATTCACTCCATGCGACAGGCAGCATATTACGGCCCCAGCCGCATTGGTGTTAACCGCCGTTTAGCAGAAATTGGCTTAATCAGCTGGCCCAAGCTTGACCAGGAATTGCGTAAACTGACTTTAGAGCAAACCAGTTATACAGCTCACTACAGCTTACAAAGCCGTGCGCAGCTGTTTGACTTAGCTACAGAAGTAAACCGCGTAGAGCTACTCTGCCAACACTTGCAGGACGGCATTCTACCTTGTGCGCCGTTGCCCGATGCAGCCACCTCACCACTTCAGTCAACTTCAGCAGAATAAGAATGTTTATGTCAGGTTTGGATACTAATCGTTACGAGCGCAGCTTAATTAGCGCATTGCTGATTTTTTTAGTGGTGATTCCTTTACCCCTGGGCTCCAACCGCCTCTGGTCCATGGCCAGCATTGCCATTATCACCGGTTTAATCGGTGTAGCCTGGGGTATTGGCCTGTGGTTGGGTAAAATCAAACCATCTAAAGCCCTTAAACACGGTTTACCGCTATTTTTTGTCTTATTAGCCGTACAGTTATGGGTCGCGATGCAGTGGCTGTTTGGCATCAGCGCCGACCCTGCCGCCACCGCATTGTATTTAATCCTAGGTATTGCTTATAGCCTGCTGTTTTTATTAATTATCAGCTTGTTTGGTACGCGTAAGCGTTTACTCTGGTTGCTCGCGGTCTTAGTGGTCAGCGGCACCTTGCAAGCCTTCTACGGCACTTTTATGGCGCTGTCGGGCTTTGAGTGGAGCTTGCTGGGAGAAACCATCAGCAGTCGAGGTGTAGCCACTGGCACCTTTATTAATCGTAACCACTTTGCCGGCTATATCGAACTGACCTTAGCCTGCGGCATTGGTTTAATGATGGCGCTGCGTAGCACTGATAAATGGAGCTGGGACTCAGCTATTGAACTGATCATGGGCCCCAAAGCCCGCTTACGTTTGGCCTTAGTAATTTTAGTTATAGCCCTAGTGATGACCCGTTCGCGGGGCGGTAACGCAGCCTTCTTTAGTGCCATGTTGCTGATGAGCTTTATCTTTATCGTGCGCAATAAAGAAAATCGCCGCCGTAATGTGTTAATTCTACTCAGCTTGATCGTGATCGATACATTGATCATCAGCCAATACTTCGGCCTGGAAAACCTCAAAGACCGCCTGGTAAATACACGCCTAGTAGACAGCGTAACAACGGTTGAAGTGAATCATGTACCGGTAGAAATCGTACAAAAAGCCAATGAAATCCGTGGCCAAGTGATTATGGATGGTCTACCATTAGCGATGAAAAACCCCATAATCGGCCAAGGCGCAGGAGCATTTGAAGCGACTTACCCACAATACGCCCACGAAAGCGTACGCCTGCACTTTGACCACGCACACAATGACTTTTTACAATTTTTTATTGAATACGGCGCCATCGGCAGCCTATTACTGGCCATCTTTGTCGGCTGGACACTGTATTTCGCGATGGCCGCACTCTGGCAAACCCGTTCATTATTTAGAAATGGCTTAGGACTGGGCATCAGCATAGGTATTGTCTCGCTAATGATTCATTCATTCAGCGACTTCAATCTACAAATCCCCGCCAACGCCATCACTTTCATCACACTCTGCGCCATCGCCGTGATTACTCAGCACCACGGCGGCCGTAAACAACGCATAAAACCTGTAAGTTGTCGAGGCCAAGGCTACACTCTGGCTAAACCTCAGTAACATCCCAGCTTTATAACTAAATTTTATTTGTAATTGTAAATCTAGTTATAAAGACTTTTCATTAATATAGGAAAATAGATCTGTAAAGTTTGGGCCATGCACCGCTTCACTGAACTTAATATCGTTGTGTGCAGCATTCCACTCCATAATTTCCATATCTTCGTTACTGTTAATGCTAATATCTCAACCAATACATTTAATAAATGGATAGTGGCTATGTAGTGTTTCAACTTCTTTGCATGCTTTTTTAAAATTAGGAACAATTAAATTCTTAAATTGTATATTTGTGTCAGGGTGTTATTTTACTTTTTGCCAATCAGCTGTAAAGCCGTAACTGAATAGGGCACCAGTATCTAGATCAATAGCAATTTTTATTTCATTAGAGCATTGTACATGTTTCAATACAGATTTATTGTTATCTCTACCCAGTCTGAGATAAGCGGCTTTCGATGATATCTGACCTTTATTGTTAAGCACGGTTGTTATTCTAATTGTAGCTCTAAGGTGAGGGAATATTTTATCAAAAAAACTATGCTGTTCGATGATTTTTTGAAACACTCCATTAGGCAACGTTTTGTTTTCATTAGACCACTCTGATTTAGAGTAAGTACGAACCCCTCTTCCCTGTGAAGAAGCATCACTTTTAAATATAACAGAGTCTCTTTCGTTAAATAATACATCAGAAACACAGCTTGCTGGTATTATCTTATAGTCATTAGGTTCAAAAAAAACCCATTATTACAGTATAATAAATCAGGTAGTTTATTAGTGTTAAGAAGTCTGTTGGATAAAGCTTTTAAAGTGGATGGGTTGGAAAATTCAAGATCCAGTTTATCGACAATAAATTCATTATAATAGTTGTCTGGCATCCATCCTTTTTTAAATTCCCCCTGTATAGCCGAATAAACATAAAGCCATGGGGCATACTTTTTACTTCCTAAGTGCTGTATTGCATAATTATTGCACTCATTTATTATATTTTTTGATAACTTTCCTTTTTATTTTTCAATATCTTTTAATGCCCTTAAAGCTACTTTTCTATGAAGTAAATGATAAGGTAAATAATTAGGGTTTTTAATTGCTTGTATTGCTAGTGATTTAATTAGAGAGATCAAGTTGAATTCCTTTTTTGATCTTTTTTTAGAGGCTTTTTAATAGTTTTTCCGTGAGGAAATGATTGGGTTTTTAATATTATTTTAGATGTGCTTTGTAGTAAAATCGTATTAATATCAAGTAAGGCGAGGCTTTCGCCTCATCCCTCTCACAGAACCGTACGTACGGGTTTCGTATACGGCTCATGTTAACTTCTATCCAACGTAAACGCTGAACACCTTATCTGTCTTTGTGTACTGTGTTGCATGTGGACTCAGTCTTTGATTATCCGGTGTGGGGCTATTTCGAACCCGTCATGTAGCGTTCTAGCACCTGGCAATCTGCTACAGTGGACTGGCCTCCTCCCCTGTATGGTTTCTCGACTTAGCCGCTGCTTTCCAGCAGTGACCCAGTCGGAAGACCTCGATAGCGATTCGATTTGTGTACCACCAAAAAAAATCAACAACTGCTCATCATGCTGTTAAAGTTACCTTCCCCTTAGTCTGGGTGGTTCAGGTTTCTTGCAACCTGACGGGTTTGCTAGATTCGCTGGGCAAGCAAAAAATTAAAAATAATTATTTTTAGAAAAATTATCAATCTATGAGAGTGTTCTTTAGTGACAGGCTGTTTTTTAGTATGCGTAGTAAAAAATCCCTGCCAGTACAGTGATTTTTATCCCTCCGTGTGTCACCATCGTATTTACCCAGCAAGACAAGCAACCGTAAACCATATAGGCCATGCACCCTGCATGATCTAACCATGCATTTTTTTTAAATATTTAAACCGTACAAGATTTGTGCAAAATCTGTTAGTTTTAAAAAAATTAGTGCATCATACCGTACACGTGTATATTACCACACGCTCAATAAAGAGATAATTTTTTATTCACTTCAAGGCTGTTGCTGCAGTTTCTTTTTATCACTCATTAATTCTTGTACGTTTCAGTGGT
>CAZEZR010000056.1:0-18416 GCA_964516465.1 uncultured Thiopseudomonas sp.
AGCAGTTGGCTTTTAACCAATTGGTCGTAGGTTCGAATCCCACACGACCCACCATTGTATTTGGTATACACATTTTAAGCACTTAGCAGTTTCTGCTAGGTGCTTTTTTTGTTGTGCCTAGGTTTATATTTATAGTGCCTAAGCGATTGGCGCGCGTTGCTGTATATAGCTTAGATGTCGCCTGCATGGTTTTACTGATGCGCCGAGGGTGCCTTACTAAAACAAAGCACCCATAGGTAGGTGGATGATCGCTGCAATAGATTCAGTTAGCCCGTGACACAATATAGCTGGCCAATTGGCGCAGGTAGTCTGCCTGTTGATCAAATTCACTTAAAGCGTCCAACGCTTGATCCCTAAGTGTGTAAGCATAGGTTTGTGCTTCTGCAAGACCCAGCAATGCAGGGTAGGTTGGCTTATCGTGCTCTATATCGCTGCCCTGTTGCTTGCCTAAAGTTAGGGTATCGCTGGTGACATCTAAAATATCGTCCTGAACCTGAAAGGCTAAACCTATGGCTTGCGCATAACGCTCTAAAGCATCAAGCGCAGGCGCTGAGACATGGTTGCTGGCTAGAGCGCCTAAGCGCACGCTGGCTTGAATTAGAGCGCCAGTTTTATGACGGTGCATTAATTCTAGAGTGTCGAGGCTAATCATCTGGCCAACCGCGCTGAGGTCAATGGCTTGACCGCCGACCATGCCTGCAGCGCCAGACGCTGTTGCTAACACCTTAAGCATATCCAAGCGTTGCTGGCAGCTCACTGGGGACAGCTCCTCATCTGCGAGAGCATAAAAAGCTAAGGACTGCAGGGCATCGCCAGCGAGGATTGCGTAGGCCTCATCAAAGGCTTTATGCGTGGTGGGCTGACCACGGCGCAAATCATCATCATCCATGGCCGGTAAATCATCATGCACCAGTGAGTAAGCATGAATTAGTTCCACTGCACAGGCGGCGCCGTAAGCGTGTTCAATTTTCCCGCCAAGGGCTTGGCAGCTGGCAAAAACCAATAAGGGGCGAACCCGCTTACCGCCATTCATGACGCTATAATGCATCGCTTCATAGAGGCGTTGCAGCTCAGCTGAAGGTGCCTGGAGAAGCTTTTCCAGAGCAGCGTCGACATGTTGCTGGCAAAACTTCTGGTAATCTGAAATCAAGGCAAAAGGCTTCCGTCGTGTGGTTTTTCAGTGAGCGTGCCGTTCTGCTCCAGCAAGACTTGCACACGTTGTTCTGCTTCTTGCAATGCGCTTTGACATTCACGGGTTAACGCAATGCCTTGCTCGAAAGTTGCCAGCGATTCTTCCAAGGATAAATCACCACTTTCAAGGCGCTCAACCAGCGCTTGTAGGTCGCTTAGGGATTTTTCAAATAGGGGTGCTTTCTTTTGGCGAGCCATACAGCCCTCATAAACTAAGAAGTTGGGTATAGGGCGCAGCTGATCTGCAATCAGGCCAACTGTACTCTATATGATGTGCTGCAAAGTATAGCAGCACTCCAAGTCGAGCTAAATTGTTAACGTCTTTTTGCTTGATATTGCAGCTCGGTCATTTTCATTCGGCAGAGTTACGCACTGAGATGCAGTTTTAGCGAAGAGATATGCTGGAGCTGGAAGGGCGTGATGGACTTGAGAAAATCAGGGGGTATGTCTAGATAAATAGCGGTCAATTATGCGAATTAACCGCTATGTGGATTGTGTTACTTTTTA
Organism: uncultured Thiopseudomonas sp.; assembly: GCA_964516465.1. Lineage (GTDB taxonomy): Bacteria > Pseudomonadota > Gammaproteobacteria > Pseudomonadales > Pseudomonadaceae > Denitrificimonas. Next base: position 1,699 of record CAZEZR010000056.1, read on the forward strand.
AAAGCAGCAACCGCTTTAGTGATTTCTTCACGTGCGGCAGCGGCATCGCCCCAGCCTTCAACCTTAACCCACTTACCGACTTCAAGATCTTTGTAATTTTCAAAGAAGTGCTTGATCTGCTCAATCAGTAGCGGTGGTAGATCCGTGTACTCATGTACATCGTTGTACAGTTGAGTGATTTTCTCGTGTGGTACGGCAATCAGTTTGGCATCGCCACCGGCTTCGTCGGTCATGTGCAGCACGCCAATTGGACGGGCACGGATCACTGCACCTGGAGCAACTGGATAAGGGGTTACCACTAAAACATCCAGTGCGTCGCCATCATCAGCCAGAGTGTTAGGGATAAAACCATAGTTAGCAGGGTAGAACATTGGCGTTGCCATAAAACGGTCAACCATCAGGTTGTCAGTTTCCATATCAATTTCATATTTGATCGGGGCATGGTTGGCGGGGATTTCAATTGCCACATAAATGTCGTTAGGTAGATCTTTACCAGCGGGGATGTTGCTAAAGCTCATAAGAATTATCCAATGGGAAGTTTAAAAAGTGTGGCAATTATAGGGGTATTTGTTGAGGTATACCAAATATTGCTGCGAGTTATCCGGCCACAGTACTCGATAGCTAGAGAGCTGGGCATAAGAATCTGCTTGGATGCCCTGTGTAGATTGCTCAGAGCAGTAAAATATAGTTTCTAAAGTGCTGGTCTTCGGCAAAATCCACTGATTCATACAGTCGCTGGGCAACTTCATTGCTAGCATTAATAGAGACGCGTATCCGTAGCACATTATTGCTGCGCGCCTTGTTAGCAATTGCTTGGAGCAGTTGTTTGGCAATATGTCTACGTCGTGCATCTTCGATGACATACAGATCATTGAGTATCCAAATTGGACGTAGAGAGATGGATGAAAAACTTGGATAGGCGAGACAGAATCCTAAAGGCGTATCGTTTTCCATGGCCAGTAAGATAATCGCTTCTTGCTTATTAAGGCGCTCAGCTAAATACTCTTTTGAGGCGTGTAACTGTGGCATCGCATCATACAGCTCGCGGTAATGAACAAACATCGGGATCAACAGGTCGAGATGGTCTAGGTCGGCGGAAATGATGCGCATGGCAATTCTCTTCTTATGGCGGACTGTCGTCACTAGATTAGCAATCCTGCCTTAAAGCAGTGTTGAGATGCAAATGCATTGTGCTCGCTTGGGGCAGTTGTGGGTGATGGCTTGTGGTAATCTGGCTGACAGTTATTTGAGGTGAGTATGCATATTCATATTTTAGGTATTTGCGGCACATTTATGGGTTCTTTGGCATTGTTGGCTAAAGAGCTAGGTCATCGGGTAACGGGATCGGATGCCAATGTGTATCCGCCGATGAGTACCCAGCTTGAGGAACAGGGTATTGAGTTGCTGCAAGGCTACCACCCAAAGCACTTGCAGCCTGCACCAGATGTGGTGGTGGTGGGCAATGCCTTATCCCGTGGCAACCCGGCGGTCGAATACTTGTTAGATGTAGGTTTGCCCTATGTGTCAGGCCCACAGTGGTTAGCAGAGCATGTGTTGCAGGGTCGTTGGGTGATGGCGGTGGCGGGCACCCATGGTAAAACCACTACCAGCAGCATGTTGGCGTGGATTTTAGAGTACGCAGGAATGCAGCCGGGGTTTTTAATCGGTGGGGTGCCGCAAAACTTTGGCGTGTCCGCACGCTTAGGTGAAACCGATTTCTTTGTGGTTGAGGCCGATGAATATGACAGCGCTTTTTTTGATAAGCGCTCAAAGTTTGTTCATTACCGACCGCGCACTGCAGTACTCAATAATTTAGAATTTGATCATGCGGATATTTTTCCTGACTTAGCGGCGATTGAGCAGCAGTTCCATCATTTAGTCCGCACCGTGCCCAGTAATGGTTTGATTATTTATCCTGCACAGGAGCAAGCCATTGAGCGAGTACTGGACAAAGGCTGCTGGACCCCGCTGCAAACCACAGGTCCTAATGGGCAATGGCAAGCGCACTTGCTTAAAGACGATGGTTCGGAATTTGCTGTGTCGTTAGACGGTGTGGAGCAAGGCGTGGTGCGCTGGCCGTTGACTGGTTTACACAATGTGGCCAATGCGCTGGCAGCTCTCGCGGCGGCCCGACATGTTGGCGTGACTGGAGAACATGGCGCCCAAGCCTTGGGCGAGTTTGAGAATGTGAAACGTCGTATGCAAAACCTAGGCTGCGTGCGCGGGGTTACGGTATATGATGATTTCGCCCATCACCCAACCGCCATTGCCAGCACCTTAGATGGCTTGCGTAAGCAGGTGGGTAAGCAACAGATTATTGCGGTGATTGAGCCGCGTTCCAATTCAATGAAACTGGGTGCGCACCGAGAAGGTTTAGCGCCGTCTACGGCGCTGGCAGACCATGTGTTTTGGTATGCGCCAGACAATTTGGGCTGGGATCTAGCGAGCACTGTGGCTGACGCGCCGATACCGACCCAAGTGTGCAACAGTCTGGAAGATATTATTACTGGCGTATTAGCGCTGGCACAAGCCGATACTCAGGTGGTGATTATGAGTAATGGTGGTTTTGGCGGAATCCATACGCAGCTCATGGAAGCTTTGGAGGCGATGCAATGACGGGTCCACAACGGGTTACCCTAGCCATGACCGGTGCGTCCGGTGCGCTGTATGGCTTACGTTTACTGGATTGCTTGGTGCAAGAGGGCCGTGAAGTGCACTTCTTGATCTCTAAGGCAGCGCAATTGGTCTTGGCCACTGAAACAGATGTGTTGCTGCCGCCGAAACCGCAAGCCATGCAACAGTTTTTAACCGAGTATACTGGTGCAGCTGCAGGTCAGGTGCGGGTTTATGGTAAAGAGGATTGGATGTCTTCAGTGGCGTCGGGTTCGGGTGCGCCCAGCGCCATGGTGGTGGTGCCTTGCTCGACCGGAACCTTGTCAGCGATTGCCACCGGTGCTTGTAATAGTTTGATTGAGCGTGCCGCGGATGTGGTGCTAAAAGAGCGTCGTCAGTTGGTGATTGTGCCGCGTGAAGCGCCTTATTCCAGTATTCACTTAGAAAATATGTTGAAACTGTCGAACATGGGCGCAGTGATTTTGCCCGCTTCGCCCGGCTTTTATCATCAACCACAAAGCATTGATGACTTAGTGGATTTTGTGGTGGCGCGGATTCTGAATATTTTGCAAATCCCGCAAGATATGTTGCCGCGCTGGGGCGAGCATCATCAAGCGGGTTGGGATGAATAAGGTTCTCCGTGTCTGGCTAGCTGCTGCCTTACTCAGTAGTGCCGGCTGTGCCAGTGTGCGCACCCTAGATGCTGCGCAGGCTGGTGCACCAGTGATTTATGCGGGCACGCGTTTGGATTGGTACAGTTTGCAAGGCGGTTGCTATCCGATGGAGCGTTTTGGTGCCTATGCGCCAAAGTACCCCGCACTTGATCTGCCTTTTAGTGCGCTGTTGGATACTTTGTTGTTGCCTTGGGCGCTGGCGGTTGAGTTGGGTATTGGCTTGACGGTACAAGGTGGGCGCTAAGTGAAGCCCATGATAAATGAGGCTGTAGTTTGCTCCGTTTTAGTAATTGACTGTAAGTGCGCTATAATTTGCGGTTTATAATTTAGCTTAATTGTTTTACTTTTTAAGCCACGCCATGTTGCGTGGTTTGTTATTTTTGCAGCGCGAATGAGCGCCCACACTTGAAGAGGCAATACTGATATGAGTCCACTGGTAGGCGTGATTATGGGGTCCAAGTCGGATTGGAGCACAATGAGTCACAGCGTAGACATGCTAGAAACTCTGGGCATTCCTTATGAGGTGCAGGTGGTCTCTGCGCACCGCACCCCAGACTTATTATTCAGTTATGCGGAACAAGCTCATGGTCGTGGCGTGCAAGTGATTATTGCCGGTGCCGGTGGTGCTGCGCACTTGCCCGGCATGTGTGCAGCAAAAACCCACTTGCCGGTACTGGGGGTGCCCGTGCAATCCTCCATGTTATCAGGTGTGGATTCCTTGCTCTCTATTGTGCAAATGCCCGCCGGTGTACCGGTAGCAACCTTATCCATTGGTAAAGCAGGCGCAATCAATGCGGCTTTATTGGCTGCCAGTATTATTGGTCATCAGCACCCAGAGTTTCATACGGCATTGAATGCGTTTCGTGAGAAACAAACGCAAACTGTCTTAGACAATCCAGATCCACGGGAGGCTTAAGTCATGAAAATTGGCGTAATTGGTGGTGGGCAGCTAGGGCGCATGTTGGCGTTGGCTGGAACCCCTTTAGGGATGCAGTTCACTTTTCTTGACCCTGCGGTTGATGCCTGTGCCGCGGCCGTGGGTGAGCACCTGTTGGCGGACTACGACTCCCAAGAGTATCTGCATAAATTGGCCCAATCAGTGGATATGGTGACCTTTGAGTTTGAAAGTGTGCCTGCGGAAACTGTGGCGTTTTTGGAGCAGTTTGTCCCTGTCTATCCAAGCGCCAATGCGCTGCGCATTGCCCGTGATCGCTGGTTTGAAAAGTCCATGTTTAAACAGCTGGGTATTCCAACCACAGAGTTTGCTGATGTGTTATCGCAAGCGGATTTAGAAGCAGCAGTAGAGCAGATCGGCTTACCGGCCGTGCTGAAAACCCGCACGTTAGGTTATGACGGCAAAGGTCAGAAAGTGTTACGTGAGCCAACCGATGTGGTTGATGCCTTTGCTTACTTAGGCAGTGTGCCGTGTATTTTAGAAGGTTTTGTCGATTTTAGTGGCGAAGTGTCATTGGTCGCTGTGCGTGGTCGTGACGGTGAAGTGCAGAGCTACCCATTGGTGCATAACGTGCATAACGACGGTATTTTACACTTGTCGGTGGCCAGCGATCAGCATCCATTACAGAGGCTGGCGCAAGATTATGCCGAGCGTGTGCTCCAAGAATTAGATTATGTCGGCGTGCTGGCCTTTGAGTTCTTTGAAGTCGATGGCGGCTTAAAAGCTAATGAAATCGCGCCGCGGGTACATAACTCCGGACACTGGACCATTGAAGGTGCTGAGTGCAGTCAGTTTGAAAACCACTTGCGTGCCGTTGCGGGTTTGCCATTGGGCTCCGTAGAGAAAGTCGGTCATAGTGCTATGCTAAATTTTATCGGCAGCATCCCTGCGACAGCTGATGTGTTAGCCGTGGCTGACTGTCACTTACATGACTATAGCAAAGCCTTTAAACCTGGGCGTAAAGTGGGTCATGCCACCTTACGCAGTCAAACCGCTGAGCAGTTGCAGGCGCAGATTGTTGCACTGGAGAAACTGCTAGAGGTTTAAGCGCGCAGCGAACTGCTGCAGCATAAAGCTGTCTAAAAAACGCACCTTTACTAATACAAAAGGAACACATATGGGAATCTTAGGCACATTAATTATTGGGTTGTTAGCGGGTATCGTTGCACGTCTGTTAAAACCGGGGAAAAGTGGTCTTGGTATTATTATGACCATTATTCTAGGTGTCGCCGGTTCCGTTGTAGCAACTTACGGTGGCCAAGCTTTAGGTATTTATCAAGCGGGACAGCCTGCTGGATTTATTGGGGCGGTCGTGGGCGCTGTTGTCTTACTGTTTATTGTTGAAGCTTTGCGTAAAAATTAAATCAGATGCGCGCCGCTCATATTGCTTATGCTGCTGGCTGGTAGCACATACGTAACACTGGATTAAGCTGATTGGCTATACAAGCTTTGGTTGGAATAGCCAGAGACGGTAAAGCTTATAGGAGACTTGGGCTTTTGTAGTCTAAGGCTCCTGTGCCCTGATGAACTGGCCTAGAATATCGGCCTACATATATAATTTGTACAGCTCAGTTATTGTTTGAGCTGTTTCACTGCGAGGACGCTATGCAGCCTTTTGTAATTGCTCCATCTATTTTAGCCGCCGACTTTGCCCGCCTTGGGGAAGAAGTTGAGCGAGTGCTCGAAGCTGGTGCGGATACCGTGCACTTTGATGTGATGGATAACCATTACGTACCCAACCTCACTATTGGGCCAATGGTCTGCACTGCATTGCGCAAGTATGGTATTACCGCGCCGATTGATGTGCACTTAATGGTTAAACCAGTGGATCGCATTATTGGTGATTTTATTGAGGCAGGTGCCAGTTATATAACCTTTCATCCTGAAGCTTCAGAGCATATTGATCGCTCTTTGCAGCTGATTAAAGAAGGTGGCTGTAAAGCAGGATTAGTGTTTAACCCTGCCACACCATTGGATGTGTTGAAGTATGTGCTGGATAAGGTCGATATGGTTTTGCTAATGAGCGTTAACCCAGGTTTTGGCGGGCAATCTTTTATTCCAGGCACTTTGGATAAACTGCGTGAAGCCCGTGAGTTAATCGATGCCAGTGGCTTACCGATTCGCTTGCAAGTGGACGGCGGTATTAATGTGCAGAATATTAAACAGGTTGCTCAAGCAGGTGCAGATACTTTTGTTGCAGGTTCCGCGATTTTTCATGCGCCAGATTATGCACAAGTGATTTCGGCAATGCGCGCAGAACTGGGAGAGGTAAAACAGTGAAGGCCTTGCTGAGTATTTTAGGTGGGCAACTACCAAAGCTGGTGATGTTCGATTTGGATGGCACTTTAATTGATTCAGTACCAGAGCTGGCCGATGCCACTGATCAAATGTTGCGGCAATTAGGTCGTGCTCCTGCTGGTATGAACAAAGTGCGTAACTGGGTCGGCAATGGCGCGCCGGTATTGGTGCGTCGCGCCTTGGCCGATGGCTATGATCATCAAGCGATCAGTGCTGAACAAGAAGCTGAAGCATTGGCTATCTTTATGCAAGCGTACGGAAAAGTTGATAGCCAAACAACAGTCTATCCAGGTGCTTTAGAGTGCTTGTCTTCGTTACACAAATTAGGCATTAAAATAGGGATGGTGACCAATAAGCCAGAAGAGTTTTTACCTAATTTACTGGCCGAAATCGATATGGCGCAGTATTTCGAGTGGGTGGTGGGTGGTGATACTTTACCGCAAAAAAAACCTGATCCAGCCGGTTTATTATGGGTGATGCAGCAAGCTGGTGTTTCTGCTGAAGAGTGTCTGTTTGTTGGCGACTCTAAGAATGATGTGCACGCTGCCCATGCGGCGCAAGTGGCCTGTGTTGCTGTGACGTATGGTTATAATTATGGCGAGCCGATCAGCAGTGAGAACCCAGCCTTGGTTGTGGATGATTTACGCGAGCTATTTTTGTAAACCCTCGTTGCAAACTGTTTTAGCTGAGTCTGTTTAGTCTGGTTTTACCGCCTAGCATACGTTCGATACGCTGGCTTGAGTAGAGTGCAATCTACATATCCAAGCAACGGCTGCTGCTTTCATTGCGCTCTGGCAAGGTTGTATAGTGAGCACCTTGAACTGAGTCATGTATTTATTTAGGGGTACGCCGTTAATGAACAAACCGATGAGTCAGCAGACATCCGCTTCTACAATACGCTTAACCGAGTATAGTCACGGTGCAGGCTGCGGCTGTAAAATATCGCCTAAAATACTCGATCGCATGTTGCTCTCCAGCTTAACCCTGCCCACGGATGCCAATTTGCTGGTGGGTAACAGCAGTAAAGATGATGCGGCGGCGTATGATATTGGTAACGGTCAGGTGATTCTCAGCACCACTGACTTCTTTATGCCGATCGCCGATGACCCATTTGATTTTGGTCGCATCGCCGCCACCAACGCCATCAGTGATATTTATGCCATGGGTGGTAAACCCATTATGGCCATCGCCATCCTTGGCTGGCCGGTTGATATCCTGCCGCCAGAAGTCGCTCAGCAAGTCATTGATGGTGGTCGTCAAGCCTGTGCCGATGCTGGCATTATGTTGGCTGGTGGTCACAGCATCGATTCTCCAGAGCCCATCTTTGGCTTGGCGGTGACTGGTATTGTTAATAAAGATCAGCTCAAACAAAACAACACAGCTACTGTGGGTTGTCAGTTGTATCTGACCAAACCTTTGGGGGTTGGTATTTTAACCACTGCGCAAAAGCAGAAAAAATTACGTAGCGAGCATGAGTTCTTAGCCCGTGATGTGATGTGTCAGATGAATAAAATCGGCGCTGAGGTAGCTCATTTACCAGGTGTCGCGGCCATTACCGATGTCACCGGTTTTGGTTTGATGGGCCACTTACTGGAAGTCTGTGAGGGCAGTGGTGTTAATGCCGTCTTGTATGAGCAACATATTCCACTGTTGCCTCCGGTGCGTGATTACATTGCCCAAGGCTGTCTGCCCGGTGGCACCACACGTAATTTTGAATCCTATGGCGATAAACTCGCACCGTTAACCGATGAACAGCGCGCGCTGTTCTGTGATCCACAAACCAGTGGTGGCTTATTAATTGCGGTACAACCAGAGCATGCGCAGAATTTAGAGCAAGTGCTCAGCGCGGCTGGTGTCTATGCGCAATCCATCGGTGAGCTAATAGAAGCGCGCGATAACTACCGTATTGAGGTGCGGTCGTGAGTCGAGCGGATACGCGAGATTTTACCCGTCTTTTTTTAACGGCTACACCAATGATGGATGCCCGTGCGCCATTAGAGTTTCACAAAGGGGCATTTCCGCACACGGAGAGCCTGCCATTAATGACTGATACTGAGCGTGCTCAAGTTGGCACCTGCTATAAACAACATGGCCAAGCAGCGGCTATTGCGCTGGGTCATCAGTTAGTAGGGGGTCAGACTAAGCAGCAACGATTAGAGCAGTGGCTGGCTTTTGCCCGCAAACATCCAGACGGCTATTTATATTGCTTTCGTGGTGGCTTGCGCAGTCAGATTGTGCAGCAATGGATGAAAGAAGCGGGCTGTGATTATCCGCGCATTGTTGGTGGCTATAAAGCCATGCGCCGTTTTTTAATTGATACACAAGAGCAGATTGTTGCGGCCAGTCGTTTTTGTATTTTAGCCGGACATACAGGTTGTGCTAAAACAGATCTACTCAACACTCTTGATAGCAGTATTGATTTAGAAGGTCTGGCCCATCATCGCGGCAGCTCTTTTGGTAAGCGGCCGGCGGGGCAACCTTCGCAAATTGATTTTGAAAACAAATTAGCAATTACTTTATTACGCCAACATCATGCACATCCTGAGCAACGTATTTTACTTGAAGATGAAGGTAAGCTTATCGGCCGTTGTGCTATTCCATTAAACCTGCGCAAGCGGATGGCCGTGGCGCCTATTGTCGTGGTAACAGCAACTTTAGAGCAACGTGTCGAGCACAGTTTTCGTAATTATATTCTGCAAAAGCTAGAAGAGTGGCAGCAGGCGGAGGGTGTCGAGGCTGGGTTTATAGCTTTTAGTGAGGACTTAAGTCACTCACTGCAGAAAATACAAAAGCGTTTAGGTGGCGCTCTGTATCAGCAAGCCAATGCCTTGTTGCAACAAGCACTGGCTGAGCACCAGCAAGGTGATAGCAGTCTGCATCGGGAATGGATTAAAATTATTTTAAGCGAGTATTACGATCCGATGTATGCATATCAACTGCTGCATCGGGAAGAGCTTATTGAGTGCAGATGCAGTGCAGCAGAAGTTGGTGAATATCTATCTGCATCAGCCTAGGTACCCTAAAAATCATCCATAAGCTGTTTAACTTGTTGTGTATTGTATATTGCTGCGCGTTGAGTGCTTGTGGTTAAAGTACGGTCTAAATCTGATCAATGAGGATTGTTGGGGACTGAAACAGTAAAAACTCGCATCTACGGCTTGCGCGTGATGATACCCTGCGCTAGTGTTGTTAAATATTTTCAGTCCACTCCAAGGGACCCGCTCGTGGTTGTTGATCACAAACTATTGATAGGCATATTACCAGCGGCATCAGGCCGTTGGCGTTGGCGCGTCTAATTATTATTGGTCGCCACTCGGGCGACATTGTTTGTGTTCCCTTGTTCCCTCTTACCACGAGGTTGATATGATCCACGAAGAATTTTTGCGCTTAGCTGCTGAAGGCTACAACCGTATTCCTTTGGCCCGTGAGACGCTGGGCGATTTTGATACGCCGTTATCCATTTACTTAAAACTAGCAGATGCCCCCTATTCATACCTTTTGGAATCCGTCCAAGGCGGTGAGAAATGGGGGCGCTTTTCTATTATTGGTTTACCCAGTAGCACCCGTTTGCGGGTGGATGGTCAGCGAGTGCGGGTGATTACCAATGAGCGAGTGGTGGAAGACCTTGAGGTTGAGGATCCACTTGCGTTTGTTGAGCAATTTAAAGCACGTTATCAGGTGCCGACTCTGCCAGGCTTGCCGCGCTTTAATGGCGGTTTAGTCGGTTATTTTGGTTATGACAGCGTGCGCTATGTGGAGCAGCGCTTAGCCGAGTGCCCAAATCCTGATCCGTTGGGTACGCCCGATATCTTATTGTTGGTATCAGATGCGGTAGTGGTGTTTGATAATTTATCCGGCAAACTGCATTTAATCGTTTTAGCGGATCCCAGTAAACCAGATGCCTATGCGCAAGGTTTGCTTGAGCTTGACTTGCTTGCCGCGCAATTGCGCAAGCCGCTGACGCCACGGCTAGGGGTTGATCTCAATGCCCTTGATGGTCCTGAACCCGAGTTCACCTCAAGTTTCAGCCGTGAAGACTATCAAAAAGCTGTTCTGCAGATCAAAGACTATATTGCCGCCGGTGATTGCATGCAGGTGGTGATTTCTCAGCGTATGTCAGTGCCGTTTACCGCAGCACCCATTGATCTTTATCGGGCGCTGCGCTGCTTTAACCCAACCCCCTATATGTACTTCTTTAACTTTGCCGAATTCCATGTGGTGGGCAGTTCTCCCGAGGTTTTGGTGCGGGTTGAAGATGGCTTAGTGACTGTGCGACCGATTGCTGGTACCCGTCCCCGCGGCGTTACTGAAGAAGACGATAACGCCCTGGAACAAGAATTATTAGCCGATAAAAAAGAGCTGGCTGAGCACTTGATGCTAATTGATCTGGGTCGTAATGATGTGGGTAAAATCGCTGAAACGGGCAGCGTGAAGCTCACCGAGAAAATGATTATTGAGCGTTATTCCAATGTGATGCATATCGTTTCCAATGTTACGGGACAGCTGCGTCGCGGGCTTAATTCGATGGATGCCCTGCGTGCAATTCTACCGGCAGGGACTTTGTCCGGCGCACCCAAAGTGCGGGCCATGGAAATTATTGATCAGCTGGAGCCAATCAAGCGCGGGGTGTATGGCGGTGCAGTGGGTTACTGGGCGTGGAACGGCAATATGGATACCGCCATTGCGATTCGTACTGCGGTGATTAAAAACGGTCAGTTGCATGTGCAGGCCGGCGCAGGGATTGTCTCGGATTCACAGCCTGAGCTGGAGTGGGAAGAAACCCTAAATAAACGCCGTGCCATGTTTAAAGCAGTAGCGCTGGCTGAAAAAAGTAAGCCAAGCAGTTGATAGTCTATTCAGTAGTATTTTGTTTTAATTGTAAAAGGTAGAGAGCATGACTCGTCAAATTAGAGTAGCGATTGCCGGTTATGGCAATTTAGGCCGTGGCGTTGAAGCAGCACTGAGCCAGAATCCAGATATGCGTTTGGTCGGTGTCTTCAGCCGCCGGGATCCTAGCAGTGTAAAGCTGTTAGATAGCAATACCCCTGTGTATGCCATGGCGGATATTGAACAGTATCAAGAGCAAGTGGATGTGATGATTCTCTGTGGCGGCTCTAAGTCTGATCTACCGGAGCAAGGCCCGTACTTGGCCAAGTTTTTTAATACCGTGGACAGTTTTGATACCCACGCTAAAGTACCTGAGTATTACGCAGCACTGGACCAGTCCGCCCGTGATAATGGCCGTGTGGCGATGTTGTCGGTGGGTTGGGATCCAGGTTTGTTTTCTTTGAATCGTTTATTTGGTGAGGCGATTTTGCCCGAAGGTGAAACCTATACCTTTTGGGGCAAAGGCTTAAGTCAGGGCCATTCGGATGCGGTACGCGGTGTGGCCGGGGTAAAGTCTGGCGTGCAATACACCTTGCCCTCTGAAGACGCCATTGCTCGCGTGCGCAGCGGCGAGAAGCCAGAGCTGAGCACCCGTGAAAAGCATAAGCGTGAGTGCTATGTAGTGCTGGAAGACGGTGCTGATGCAGATACTGTCCGTGACAGCATTGTCACTATGCCCAACTACTTTGCTGACTTTGATACAACGGTGAACTTTATTGATCAAGCCACCTTTGCTGAAGAACACAGCAGTATGCCTCACGGTGGCTTTGTTATCCGCAGTGGTAATACCGGCACCGATAGCACGCAAACCATTGAGTACTCCTTGGCGCTGGGCAGCAATCCTGAGTTTACCGCCAGTGTGTTGGTTGCCTATGCACGGGCAGTCTATCGTTTGGCTCGAGTCAGTGATATCGGGGCGAAAACTGTATTTGATATTGCTCCCGGTTTGTTATCACCGAAAAGTCCAGCCCAACTGCGTAAAGAACTGCTGTAAGGGCAGTTAAAATCAGCTGTTAATCAGCTAAGGATCACCCCGTATGCTGCTGATGATCGACAATTACGACTCCTTTACTTGGAACTTGGTGCAGTATTTTGCTGAGTTGGGTGCTGAGGTTAAGGTGGTGCGTAACGATGAATATACAGTGGATGAACTACTGGCCATGCAGCCTGAGCACCTGGTGATTTCTCCAGGGCCTTGTACGCCCAATGAAGCGGGGGTGTCGTTAGCAGCAATTAAGGCCTTTGCTGGCTTAGTGCCTATTTTAGGGGTGTGCTTAGGCCATCAAAGCATCGGTCAGGCGTTTGGCGGGCAGGTAGTGCGAGCGCAACAGCCCATGCACGGTAAAACCAGTCCGGTATATCACCACAATCAAGGGGTATTTACTGGTTTAAATAACCCATTAATAGCAACCCGTTATCATTCTTTGGTAATCGAGCCTGATAGCTTGCCGGCCGAGTTGGCGGTAACCGCTTGGACCCAAACCGAGCAGGGCGAACTGGAAGCCATTATGAGCGTGCAGCACCGCACCTTAAATATTGAAGGGGTGCAGTTTCACCCTGAATCTATTTTGACTGAACAAGGCCATGCCTTGTTGGCTAATTTTTTACAACAAACAGGAGGACAGCGTTAATGGACATTAAACAAGCGCTGAATCGAGTGGTAAGTCATTTAGATTTAAGCACCGCAGAAATGCAGTCGGTGATGCGACAAATCATGACTGGACAGTGTACGGATGCACAGATTGGCGCATTTTTAGTGGCTATGCGCATGAAAAGTGAAAGTATTGATGAAATTGTGGGCGCGGTACAAGTGCTTCGTGAATTGGCCGACCCTGTCGTTATCAATGGGGAGTATTTGGTTGATACCTGCGGTACCGGTGGCGATGGTATGAATATTTTTAATGTGTCCACAGCGGCGGCTTTTGTTGTGGCAGCGGCCGGTGGGCAAGTCGCCAAGCACGGTAACCGTGCGGTTTCTGGTAAAAGTGGCAGTGCAGACTTGTTGGAAGCCGCTGGGGTCTATATGGACTTAAGCAATGAGCAAGTAACGCGCTGCATTGAAACCTTAGGGGTGGGTTTTATGTACGCACCTGCCCATCACGGAGCGATGCGTCACGCCAGTGGTCCACGGCGTGAATTGGGCTTGCGTACCCTGTTTAATATCCTCGGGCCAATGAGTAATCCAGCGCAGGTGAAAAACCAAGTGATCGGTGTGTTCAGTAAACAGCTGTGCCGCCCTTTAGCCGAAGTCTTGCTGCGCTTAGGCAGTAACCATGTGTTGGTGGTGCATGCGCAAGATGGTATGGATGAAATCAGTTTAGGTGCGCCGACCTTTGTCGCTGAGTTAAAGGATGGCGAGATTACTGAATACCGTATTCAGCCAGAAGATTTTGGTATTAATAGTCAGTCGTTAATTGGTTTAGAAGTTGATAGTGCTGTGGCATCTTATGAACTGATTTATGATGCGTTAGGTCAGCGCAAGTTGCCGTATGCCCATAAAGCGGCAGAAATGATCGCTTTAAATGCTGGTGCAGCCTTATATGCCGCAGGTGTGAGCAGCACCTTAAAAGAAGGGGTGACGCGCGCCCATGAAACGATCTATGCAGGCCTTGGTTTAGAAAAACTAACAGAGCTTGTATCCTTTACTTCGGCGTTTAAGCAGGAGGCTGCCAACCTATGAGCATTCCAACGGTTTTAGAAAAAATTGTTGTGCGCAAGCACGAAGAAGTGGCATTGCGTAAGCAAGTGGTCAGTCTGAGTGAGTTACAGACGCAAGCGGCACAGGCTTCTGCACCCCGTGGTTTTGCCCGAGCTTTGCAAGAACAGGTGAAGAAGAAAAAGCCTGCAGTGATTGCGGAAATTAAAAAAGCCTCGCCGAGTAAGGGCGTACTGCGTGAGGATTTTGTGCCTGAATGGCTGGCACAAAGTTATGCACAAGGCGGCGCCACCTGTTTGTCAGTGTTAACTGATATTGATTTCTTTCAAGGTGCTGACCGGTACTTACAAGAAGCACGCAATGCCTGTTCGTTGCCGGTGATCCGTAAAGACTTTATGGTGGATCCGTATCAGATTATCGAAGCGCGCGCTTTAGGTGCGGATTGTGTGCTGTTGATTGCCGCCTGCTTAGCTGACGGACAAATGCTTGAGCTGGCAGCTGCAGCTAAAGAAGTCGGTTTAGATGTGCTAGCTGAAGTCCATGATGCTGCTGAGCTGGATCGCGTACTGACTCACTTAGACACACCGCTGGTGGGTATTAACAACCGTAACCTGCATAATTTCGAGGTATCACTGGAAACAACTTTGGAGTTGTTGCCGCGCATTCCGCAAGAGCGTTTGGTGATTACTGAAAGCGGGATTTTACAGCGCACTGATGTGGAGCTGATGGAAATTAATAATGTGCATGCCTTTTTGGTGGGCGAAGCCTTTATGCGCGCCAATGATCCGGGTGCTGAATTAAAACGTTTGTTTTTTCCGAAGTAATTAACCGGGCTGTATAAGCGTGTTTTTTAGTTGGTGCTGTCTGTGAGTTGCTTGTATTGCGCATTAGAGATTGTCAGCATTGAGACTCTTCTAGAATCAATAAAGGATCAGTGGTGTGAGTAAACCTTGGGTGTTAGGGCTTACTGGTGGCATTGGGAGCGGTAAAAGTGCCGCTGCAGATGCTTTTGCTGAGCTGGGGGTTGAGGTCATTGATGCCGACCATGCCGCGCGTTGGGTAGTGGAACCAGGCCGTCCTGCTTTAGAAAAAATTGTTGACCGTTTTGGGCAAGATGTATTGCTCGCCGATGGTCAACTGAATCGTGCCGCTTTGCGTGAGCATATTTTTGCTGAACCCGAACAACGGCAATGGCTCGAAGGCCTGTTACACCCCTTAATTCGCGAAGAAATTAGGCGGTTTCTAGAGGCTGCACAATCACCCTATAGTATTTTGGTGTCGCCCCTATTAATTGAGTCTGGACAGTACAAGGCTGTGCAGCGCGTGCTGGTGGTGGATGTACCCAGCGAGCTGCAAATGGCCCGAGCTTTACAGCGTGACCAAGTTTCTGAGGCGCAGTTACGGGCGATTATGCAAGCGCAGTTGACCCGTGATGAGCGTTTAAAGCATGCTGATGATGTACTCTGTAATGCTGCAGATAAAGCTGCCTTACACAGAGAAGTGGCACGTTTGCACGAATACTATTTAAGTTTAAGAGGAGGTCAAACATGACAGCTGTAACAAAGGTTGACTGTCCGACATGTGGCACACCGGTGGAGTGGGGCGAGCAAAGCCCTTCACGGCCATTTTGCAGCGAGCGTTGCAAATTGATTGATTTAGGTGCTTGGGCGGCAGAAGAACACGCCATTCCCGGCGACCCCGATTTGAATGATGTGTTTAGTGGTGAGCTGAATAATTGAGGGTGTGAGGCGATTTACAATTGCACCTGCGAGCGGCGCTTTTACCTCAATGAGGTACCCTGCCTCAATTCGAGTGCTGCGCCATCCATGGCTGTGCTTGCCACGACACCTGCACGGTACTCATTGGCCTTTGATGCTGTTTTCAAGTCTGTAGCACGACTCTTTTAAAGCAGGCGGACCCATGTTCGGTAAGTTGTTTTTGCTCAAACAGTGGGTCTTGCAGTTGCTGGTGCGCCCATAAAGCGCAGCAGTATATTGAGCAGCAAGCCATACAGTGGAATAAACAGTAACAAGCTAATCAAGATTTTGATGATGTAGTCTACTACGGCGATTTCCACCCAGTTGGCTGCCATAAAGGCGTTGCTGCTGTACCAAAACGCCACAGAGAAAAATACAAAAGTATCCAGCATATTTCCCAATACTGTGGAGGCAGTAGGTGCGATCCACCATTGTTTGAGCTGGCGCAAACGGTCAAAGACCTGAATATCTGCCAGTTGTCCTACCGCATAAGCAGCAAAACTGGCTAAAGAAATCCGCAAAATAAAGCTGTTAAAGACCAACAGAGCCGCCGCTCCACGAAATATTCCTTCCTGAAACAATACTGATACCGCATAGGACACCAGCAGCGCTGGCAGCATCACATAGGCAATCACCCGCCGTGCTGAGTGCTTACCCAGTAAACGCACAGTGAGGTCGGTGGCTAAGAAAATAAAAGGGAAGCTAAAGGCGCCCCAAGTGGTTTGCCAGCCAAACAGTTGCATGGGAAATTGCACCAGATAGTTACTGGCGATAACAATAAAGATGTGGAACGCAATCAGCGTTGCCACCGCCACACGTTGCCGTGAGCCGGATAGAGCAAACATAAGACACCTTTTTGAATGGGGTGAGGGAACCAT
>CAZEZR010000057.1:0-18333 GCA_964516465.1 uncultured Thiopseudomonas sp.
AACCCAAACACTAAAGTGATTTACTTGCACTCTGAGCGATTTGTTGCAGATATGGTGCATGCTCTGCAAAACAACGCCATTAATGAGTTTAAAAACTACTACCGCTCGGTGGATGCTCTGCTGATTGACGATATTCAATTCTTTGCTAAAAAAGAACGTTCGCAGGAAGAGTTTTTCCATACCTTTAACGCATTACTGGAAGGTAACCAGCAAGTTATTCTCACCAGTGACCGTTACCCGAAAGAAATTGACGGTCTTGAAGAGCGGCTAAAATCCCGTTTTGGTTGGGGTTTAACTGTTGCAGTTGAACCACCAGAACTGGAAACCCGTGTGGCAATTTTAATGAAAAAAGCTGAGCAGAGTAGGGTACAACTGTCCCATGACTGTGCCTTTTTTATTGCCCAACGCATTCGTTCCAACGTGCGTGAATTGGAAGGTGCTTTAAAACGGGTGATTGCGCACTCGCACTTTACCAATGAGCCGATTACTGTTGAGCTGATCCAAGAGTCGCTGAAAGACTTGCTCGCTCTGCAAGATAAGCTGGTCAGTATTGATAATATCCAACGCACTGTTGCTGAATATTACAAAATTAAAATTTCCGATATCTTATCCAAACGCCGCTCGCGTTCGGTCGCTCGGCCACGCCAAGTCGCCATGGCACTAGCCAAAGAGGTGACCAACCACAGTTTGCCTGAAATTGGTGATGCTTTTGGTGGTCGCGACCACACAACCGTTTTGCATGCCTGTCGCAGAATTGCCGAACTGAGCGAAACTGATGCCGATATCCGTGAAGACTATAAAAACCTACTGCGCACGTTAACTACCTAACAGCAGTGTCAACGAACTTAAGCAAGGATCTAAACCCCATGCACTTCACCATCCAACGCGAAGCTTTGTTAAAACCGTTGCAACTGGTGGCGGGTGTTGTTGAACGCAAGCAAACCATGCCTGTGTTATCCAACGTACTGCTCGTCATCGAAGATCAAAATCTATCTATGACAGGTACAGACACTGAAGTCGAACTGGTCGCCCGCATCACTTTGGAAGAGCCTGCACAGTCCGGCGAAATCACTGTACCAGCACGTAAGCTGATGGATATCTGCAGAAACTTACCCGCCGATGCACTGATTGACTTTAAGGTTGATGAGCAAAAGGTTTTGATTAGAGCTGGTCGCAGCCGCTTTACCTTAACCACGCTACCGGCGGCAGACTTCCCTTCTTCGGAAGAAACCCCAGGTTCACTGACTTTTACCTTAGAACAAGGGCAGGTACGCCGCTTAATCGAGCGCACCAGCTTTGCCATGGCACAACAAGATGTGCGCTACTACCTCAACGGTCTACTCCTGGAGGCCCAAGAAGGCCTGCTGCGCGCTGTTGCAACGGACGGACACCGCTTAGCCTTATGCTCGGTGCCGGCGCAAATAATGGAAAGTGTGCAGCACCAAGTGATTGTGCCACGTAAGGGTGTTTTAGAACTCGCGCGTCTAATGACTGAAGATAGCGCACCAGTCACAGTGGTGTTCGGCAGTAACTATATTCGCGCAACCACTGATGAGTTTACTTTTATCTCTAAATTAGTCGATGGCAAGTTCCCTGACTATCAGCGAGTCTTACCTCGGGGCGGCGATAAAACAGTGTTAGCTGACCGTCAGAATTTACGTGAAGCCTTGAACCGCGCCTCAATTTTGTCCAATGAAAAGTACCGTGGTATTCGTTGGCAGTTGGAGTCGGGTCTGCTGAAAATACAAGCCAACAACCCTGAGCAAGAAGTTGCTGAAGATGAGGTTTCGGTGGATTACAGCGGAGATGAGCTGGAAATCGGCTTTAATGTGACCTACTTACTTGATGTCCTCAGCGCCACCACATCAGAGCAGATTAGCATTACTCTCTCAGATTCAAACAGCAGCGCACTGCTACAGGAAGCTGACAACGACAGTGCTTCTTACGTTGTTATGCCAATGCGCCTGTAATAGACACTTAATTATATGGCTATCAGCCAACTGCAAATCACCGGTGTGCGCAACTTGCAGCCGGTGACCTTACACACCTCACCGCGTATCAATATCCTTTACGGTGATAACGGCAGTGGGAAAACCAGCGTACTTGAAGCAATTCATCTGCTGGCTATGGCCCGCTCTTTTCGCAGCACACGCCTACAGCCGATGATTCAGTACGAGCAAAATAACTGCACGGTCTTTGCTCAGATTGATCACACTGATGGCAGCCAAAGTAACCTAGGGGTCAGTCGTGACCGCCAATCTGAACTGCGCATCCGCATTGACGGCCAAAACGCGCGCAGCACGGCGCAGCTGGCCCAGCTACTGCCACTACAACTGATCAACCCCGATAGTTTCCGCTTGCTGGAAGGCGCGCCAAAAATGCGTCGGCAGTTCTTAGACTGGGGCGTGTTCCACGTGGAACATCAATTTATTTCTGCCTGGCAACGCTTGCAAACCAGCTTAAGACAAAGAAACTCATGCTTGCGTCATGGTATAATGGATGAATCCATAATTGCTGCATGGGATAGAGAGCTGTGCATTGCCAGCAATGAAATAGATCAGCTGCGCCGTGCTTACATCACTAAATTGAAACCTGTTTTTGAAGAAACGCTGGCTAAGCTGCTGGAGTTACCAGGTTTAACCTTAAGTTATTTTCGTGGTTGGGATAAAAACAGCGAGTTGCAGGAAGTGCTCAATAGAAACCTTATTCGCGACAGAGCATTAGGCTACACCCAAGTAGGCCCACAACGGGCTGACCTTAGGGTACGTATAGCGAAAAATAATGCTGTTGATATTCTGTCCAGAGGGCAGCAAAAGCTAGTTATTTGCGCATTAAGGATAGCTCAAGGCTATTTACTCTCTCAAGCTAGGCGCAATGAATGCATTTATCTTGTAGACGACCTGCCTTCAGAGTTAGATGAGCATCACCGTAAAGCACTATGTCAGCTATTAGATAAATTAGAATGTCAGGTGTTTGTCACCTGCGTCGACAAACAATTAATGAATTCAGGTTGGCGAAAGGACACGCCAGTCTCTTTGTTCCACGTGGAACAAGGCCAAATTACACCATCGGGAGTGACCGCATGAGCGAAGAACAATCGTACGATTCCAGTAGTATTAAAGTCCTTCGAGGCTTGGATGCAGTACGCAAACGCCCCGGCATGTATATCGGAGACACTGATGACGGCACTGGGCTACATCACATGGTTTTCGAAGCCGTAGATAACTCCATCGACGAAGCCTTAGCGGGCCACTGCGATGAGATCACTATCACCATTCACCCTGACGAATCCATTACCGTCCAAGATAATGGTCGCGGCATTCCGGTAGATATCCACGAAGAAGAAGGGGTGTCTGCAGCTGAAGTGATTATGACGGTACTGCACGCAGGGGGTAAATTTGACGAAAACAGTTATAAAGTATCCGGCGGACTGCACGGTGTCGGTATTTCTGTAGTTAATGCTTTATCCCGCGTCTTGGTTATGACCATTCGCCGTCAGGGTAAGGTCTGGGAGCAAACCTATCACCACGGCGTGCCACAAGGCCCCATGACAGCGATTGGCGATACCGACCGAACCGGTACACTTATTCACTTTAAACCTTCTCCAGAGACCTTTGCCAATATCCAGTTTAGCTGGGATATCTTGGCCAAGCGTTTACGTGAATTGTCATTCCTAAACTCTGGGGTGGGTATTAATTTAAAGGATGAGCGCACCGGTAAGTCTGAGTTATTTAAGTATGAAGGTGGTCTTAAAGCCTTTGTTGAGTACTTAAATATGAATAAAACTACAGTTAATGAGATTTTCCACTTTTCTACTATCCGTGAAAGCGACGGTATTGGCGTAGAAGTGGCCATGCAGTGGAATGATGGTTTTAATGAAAACCTGCAGTGCTATACCAACAACATCCCACAAAGAGATGGCGGAACTCACTTAATTGGCTTCCGTACTGCATTAACACGTCACCTAAATAACTACATTGAAGCTGAAGGTCTAGGTAAAAGAGACAAGGTTAACACCACTGGCGATGATGCCCGTGAAGGTCTAACTGCGATTGTTTCGGTTAAAGTGCCTGACCCTAAGTTCAGTTCGCAAACTAAAGAGAAACTGGTTTCCTCTGAAGTTAAGACTGCAGTTGAGCAGGAAATGGGTAAATATCTTTCTGACTATCTGCTGGAAAACCCTGCTGAAGCAAAAGCTATTGTTGCCAAGATGATTGATGCAGCCCGTGCCCGCGAAGCCGCACGTAAAGCCCGTGAAATGACCCGCCGTAAAGGTGCGTTGGATATTGCAGGTTTACCCGGCAAACTGGCTGACTGCCAAGAGAAAGACCCAGCTTTATCAGAACTCTATATTGTGGAAGGGGACTCTGCTGGCGGTTCAGCCAAGCAGGGACGTAACCGTAAAACCCAAGCCATCTTACCTTTGAAAGGTAAGATTCTAAACGTAGAGAAAGCACGCTTTGACCGGATGATTTCATCTCAAGAAGTGGGTACTTTAATCACTGCGTTAGGCTGTGGTATTGGTCGTGAAGAGTACGATATCGATAAACTGCGTTATCACAATATCATCATCATGACGGATGCTGACGTGGATGGTTCGCATATTCGTACCTTACTGCTGACCTTCTTCTTCCGTCAGCTGCCTGAGTTGGTTGAGCGCGGCTATATCTATATTGCTCAGCCACCATTGTATAAAGTAAAGCGCGGCAAACAAGAGCAGTACCTTAAAGACGATGAGGCAATGGATGAGTACTTAACCAATGCCGCCCTCGAAAATGCCAGCTTGCACGTTAATGCTGATGCTCCAGGTCTAACCGGTAGCGCACTGGAAGAGCTGGTGAGCGAATACAACACTGTGCTTAAAACCCTCGATCGTCTTTCACGCATTTACCCCAAACACATTACCGAAAACTTTATTTACTTACCGCGGGTTGAGCCTGAGCAGTTAAGTGATAAGGCAGCCATGCAAGACTGGCTGGATGCTTTACAAGAGCGCATGTCCGCTGCGGAAACATCCGGTGAAGTCTATACAGTGGGTTTGCGTCATGACAGCGAAAGAAATTACTGGTTGCCCGAAGTCCAGATTAAAGCCCATGGTTTAACCAACCATATTTTGTTTAATCATGATTTCTACTCCAGTAATGACTACCGCACAGTCACTGAGTTGGGTAATAAACTCAATAATTTACTGGAAGATGATGCCTACGTAATGCGCGGCGAGCGTAAGCAAAATGTCAGCACCTTTAAGGATGCCCTAGACTGGCTACTGGCTGAAGGCAGCCGCCGCTTAAGTGTGCAACGCTATAAAGGTCTAGGGGAAATGAACCCAGAGCAACTGTGGGAAACCACCATGGATCCAAGTCAGCGACGCATGCTGCAAGTTACCATCGATGACGCCATTGCTGCGGATCAGATCTTTAACACCCTAATGGGTGATCATGTTGAACCGCGCCGTGCCTTTATTGAAGAAAATGCTTTAGCAGTCTCCAACTTGGACTTCTAAGTCTGCTGTGTTTCCGTGCCTGCAATGGGCACGGAGACCTCTTTGACTGCAACCTGTCAATCTCTTGCCAGCTCTACAAGTGCTTGAACTCAACACTTTCCCTGCTCAGCAACTGCTGCCCACAGCGAAATAATCGCTCTATATATATCTTGTAATGAAAAACACCCTTTCAGCCCATGGGGCAAGTGAACTCAGTGTGTCATTATGCTGTCTAACATTTATTGACTGTTTCGAGTAGTTATCCATACAAACCAACCAAACTGAGTAGCACCTTTGAAAATACTTAATCTGATCAAGGCAGGACTCTTGGCAACCTGCGTTTTTGTTAGCCAAGTCTATGCCTATGCAACCCCACCTCAGCAAGATCTTGCCGCAGGCAGTGCCTTATTAGTGGATTTAGAAACCAATGAAGTGCTTTACTCAAGTAATCCAAATTTCACAGTACCCATTGCCTCAGTCACTAAATTAATGACGGCGATGGTCGCCATTGATGCTCAACAACCGTTAAACGAAAAATTGTCCATTGTGATTAAAGACACCAAAGAAATGCAGGGGGTATTTTCACGGGTACGTTTAGGCAGTCAGCTGAGTCGTCATGACTTGCTGTTAATTACTTTAATGTCATCAGAAAACCGTGCCGCTGCCAGCTTAGCGCACCACCACCCAGGTGGGCATAAAGCTTTTATTCAAGCTATGAATGATAAAGCACAAGCACTGGGTATGCACAATTCCAACTTTGTTGAACCCACTGGCTTGTCTGAGCACAACACCTCCAGCGCCAAGGATTTGGTTCTGCTGATTAAAGCAGCACGTCAGTACCCACTGATTGCTAAGTTCAGCACCATGGAGGAAAAAACTGTCGCCTTCAGCTCACCCAACTACACCTTAGGCTTTCGCAATACCAATGCGCTGGTACGCAAAGACAACTGGAATATTCAGTTGAGTAAAACCGGCTTTACCAACAGTGCAGGGCACTGCTTAGTAATGAGTACGGAAATGAATAACCGTCCAGTGGCTTTTGTGGTGTTGGATGCTTTTGGTAAATACACCCATATGGCCGACGCTAATCGTCTAAAAAAATGGCTGGAAACTGGGGCAGTTACTCCAGTTCCAGCAGCTGCGCTCAGCTACAAAAAAGCCAAGCAGCAACAACGGCAACAGACCATCGCCAAGCAGTAAAGCTTTTAGGGCTGACGTAAAGGTAGATAAAGCAGTGCATCTAAACCGCCGCCGGGCGCAGCTTGCAAACGCAACTCACCACCGTAACGTTCAGTCACTGCTTGCACAATCGCCAAACCAAGGCCACTGCCACTTTGCGTGCTTGCAGTGCGCCAAAACCTTTGCTTTGCTTGTGTGAGATGCTCATCAGTTAAGCCCGCACCGGAATCACGTACTCGTAGCAGCACATGCTGCTGCTCTAGACCAATATACAACTCTACACTGCTATCAGCTGGACTGTAGCGTAGGGCGTTATCCAGTAAGTTACGTAACGAAGCCACCGCCAATGACTCTGGTACAGCAACATAGACTTCCTCAGTCAGCTCATTGACCACTTCAATACGCTGATAACCGGGCACAGCAATTAAGTCAGCTAAGGCGTGACGGGCTAAGTTTTGCGCACTGACTTGACCATCCTTATCAAAGTCTTGGGCGCTCTCAACCCGGGCCAATAACAACAACTGCTCTAAACTACTTTGCATACGCTCCACAGCTGTTTCAGCTTGCAACAAAGCACGCTCTGTAACCTCACCACTACCCATTTGCGCAATCTGTAAATGGGTTTTTACTGCAGTCAGTGGTGTGCGTAGCTCATGGGCGGCATCATTGGTAAAGCGTCGTTCGCGGGCTAAAGCGGCAGCAATGCGAGCAAATAGCTGATTAAGTGTAGCCACCAAAGGCTGTAAGTCTTTGGGTAAACGTTTGACATAAACCGGCTGCAAATCCTCTGCATCACGCTGGGCCAACAACGCACGCAAACTTTGCAGTGGCAATAAACCACGACCAATACCAAACCAAATTAAGACCAAGCTGCCCAGTAAAGCTAAAGCAACGGGCAGGGCTGCGGCAATTAAAATCGCCGACTGCAAGGTCGCCCGTTCCTCCATTCGGTCAGCGGTGGTGACCCACAAGTTTTGCCGTTTTAAAGTAAAACTGCGCCAACGCTCACCATCAATACTCATCTCATGAAAGCCCACACCGTGCTCAGCCAAGGTGGCCGATGGTGTATTGGGCGTGCGCACTAATACCTCTCCACGCAAAGAACGCACTTGGCACACCAAGCCACCTTGCAAGCCCAACTCCATAGCGCTGAGCGGGCTGGCGTAATGAGCTGGTAAAGGTTGCGGCAACTGTTCTAATAATCCAGCCACCATCCGCGCTGATGAAGCAAGGCGCTCATCTAGAGCGCTACTGACCTCGCGGCGCAAATCACCGAGCAACCAAGCTGCTGCTAAACTCCACAAGACAATAAAGGTGCCACCTAAGATCAACAGTAAACGCTTACGCAGGCTCACGGGGCACTCCAATTCGATAGCCTAAGCCACGTACAGTTTTTACCACCTCACTGCCTAACTTGCGGCGTAAATTATAAATATGCACATTGATGGCATTGCTCTCAACCCCATCACCTAAGCCATAGAGGCTGTCCTGCAACTGCTCTGCACTTAAAATATGCCCTGGATTTTGCAGTAAAGCTCCCAGCAAAGCTTGTTCACGCCGCGATAAAGTCACAGGCTCGGCATGTAAAGTGACTTCGCGAGTGCTGGGGTTAAAAGCCAACCCATGGTGCTCAATAAGATTGGTACTGCGGCCACTGCTGCGCCTTAATAAGCTGTGCAAACGTGCCGCCAACTCGCGCAAATCAAAAGGCTTAAGCAAATAGTCATCAGCACCGGCTTGTAAGCCCGCAACCCTTTGCACCACGGAGTCGCGCGCACTTAAAATCAGCACCGGCAGATCTTTTCCCTGACTGCGAATACGGGTTAATAACTGCAAACCATCTTCATCAGGTAAACCCAGATCAAGAATCATCGCATCAAAATGGCCTAACTGTAGCGCGTGTTCAGCAGCGGCAGCGTGGGTCATATGGTTTAGGGTAAATCCTTGCAGTTCCAAGCCCGTTAACAAGCCTTGGGCAATTAAAGAATCATCTTCAACCAATAAAACATGCATAAAATCAATCAACTCTTAATACAATACCAGCATAATACGCCATGTCAGCAGCACAGCGACTCAGTCTATCCAGATACAGCTCAGAATGCTTTAGGTATGGCTTAACTGTTAATGTTGTCTTAATGGAGCCACCGCATAGTGTGGGCGAACCCAATAGGAAAAATACGTATGCGCTATATGTTTATTGCGTTATTGCTATTTTTTAGTAGTTTAACGCACGCTTTTGTAAGCAATCAGCAGGATTTCTTACCCGTTGAGGAAGCCTTCCGCTTTGAAGTCATGGAGGATGTTGAACCCAACCTGATGGTTTGGCAAATTAC
Source organism: uncultured Thiopseudomonas sp. (assembly GCA_964516465.1). Classification (GTDB taxonomy): domain Bacteria; phylum Pseudomonadota; class Gammaproteobacteria; order Pseudomonadales; family Pseudomonadaceae; genus Denitrificimonas. The sequence continues at coordinate 8,995 of CAZEZR010000057.1, forward strand.
CGACAAGCATTATCTGTACCGTGACAGACTGGCGGTCACTGATGCTAACGGCGAAACTGTGCCTATTGACTACCCGGAAGGTATTGATCATTCCGATGAGTTTTTTGGCGATACCCAAGTGTATCGTCAGTTATTGCAATTACCGATCGACCCTAATGCTCAGCAACCTTTACAGGTCACTTGGCAGGGTTGCGCGGATGCCGGCTTATGCTATCCACCGCAAGTGTCCACTGTCGGTGGCGAAGCAGCCAGTAGCAGCGGCTCAGCTGGCCAAACGAGTTCTAGCTCAGCTCCTGCTTTAGCTGAAGACCAGTCCATTGCCGGACGTTTAGCCGACTCTGGCCTGCTGCTGAATATAGCGGCCTTCTTTATGATGGGTCTTTTGCTGGCCTTTACCCCCTGTATGCTGCCGATGATACCCATCTTAACCAGTGTTATCAGTGGTGCTAAAAGTGGCGGCTGGCATGGTGCTAAATTGGGTGTAGCCTTTATTTTACCCATGGCCTTAGTCTATGCCGGCTTGGGTGTGTTGGCGGCCAGTCTCGGCAGCAACCTCGCCGCAGCACTGCAACAACCTTGGCTATTAATTCCTTTTGCGGGGATTTTTATCCTATTGGCTTTAGCCCAGTTTGGGCTCTTTACCTTACAGCTGCCTGCCTTTATCCGCGAACGCTTGCAGGGTGCCGACCAAAATATTCAAGGTGGTAGCTTAATCGGTGCCGCCAGCTTAGGTGCATTATCAGCCTTATTGGTTGGCCCCTGTATGACTGCGCCACTGGCCGGGGCACTGCTGTATATCGCCCAAAGCGGTGATGGCGTCCGTGGTGGTTTAGCACTCTTTTCTCTCGGCTTAGGCAGCGGGATACCGCTGTTACTGGCTATCACTATCGGCATGCGTTGGTTACCCAAGCCCGGTAACTGGATGCAAAGCATTAACCGCGTCTTTGGTTATGCACTCTTAGCGACGGCAATTTTCATTCTGCGTCCCGTGCTCAGCGGCCCATTGCTGTTAGGTTTATCGGCGGCATTACTGCTGGCCATTGCGTTGCAAGTGGGCAGCATGGAGCGACCCAACTGGCGCTTCCTCAGCCGCTACCTTGGTCTGCTCTTAGGCCTTTGGGCCGGCATTATGCTGCTCGGTTCAGCAACCGGCGGAAGCGACCCATTACGCCCATTGGAGAACTTCAGCAGCCAATCCAGTGTAGCAGCCAGCAGTGGCTTTACGATGCAACGCACTGCCGATGTACAACAGTTGCAAGCGCAGCTTAAGCAAGCTGAGCAAGATGGCAAATGGGTGTTATTGGATTTCTATGCGGACTGGTGTGTGTCTTGCAAAGTGATGGAAAAAACCGTGTTTGGCAAAACCACTGTGCAAGATGCTTTGGCTGATTTCCGCTTACTGCAAGTCGACGTCACCTTAAACACCGCAGAGCAAAAAAAGCTGATGCAAGATCTGCAAATTATGGGGCCGCCAACTTTTATGTTTATTAACCCACAGGGTGATGAACAACGAACACAGCGCATCACTGGCGAAGTGTCGGCAAATGAATTTTTACGCCACTTAAACAGCGCGCTAAAGGATAATTAATGTTGAGTTTAAACTTAGGCCCCTTGGCCATTCCAATGAATTTAGCCCTGCTATATGGGGCGTTTTTTATTGCTTGGCTCAGTGGCTGGCTGATCGGTAAAAAACGCGGTACTAACCCTGAATCTGCCTTATTCAGCATGCTTTTAATTGGTGCTGTAGTGGCTCGCGCAGCCTTTGTGATTCAATACTTTCAGCAGTACGCGGGCAATATTTGGCAAATCATCGATATTCGCGATGGCGGTTTTTTGCTCTTGCCAGGGGTTATCGCGGCAGTCTTAGTGGGAATCTACCAAGCATGGCGTCAAGCACCCCTGCGCATACCCTTGGCCACAGGTGTTGCTATTGGACTGGTCGTGTGGGGCGCTGGTATTTCAGTGCAGAGCGCCTTGCAAAGCAGCCAACAAATACCCGATATTTCAGTGCGCGATATTAACGGTGAGTCCGTGGCGCTAAAAGATTTAGCCGGTAAGCCGCTGGTGATTAACTTATGGGCCACTTGGTGTCCACCGTGCCGCCGCGAAATGCCAGTCTTGGCAGCCGCCCAACAAGCCAACCCGCATCTGCGTTTTGTTTTTGTAAACCAAGGAGAAGGGCAAGCCTTAGTCGATAAGTTTTTAGCCCAGCAACAACTCAGCTTAGACAATAATTTACTCGATACCGGAGGACGTCTGGGCCAAGCTGTGGGATCGTTATCTTTACCAACCACATTGTTTTATAGTGCCGATGGACTGTTAAAAAATAATCATTTAGGTGAGCTCTCGCAGGCCAGTTTAGCCCATGCGCTGCGCCACATTAGCCCAAAAGACCACGAAGTTGAACTAGAGGAACAACCATGACATTAAAGAAAATCTTACCGGCTTTGGCATTACTCAGCCTACCGGTAATGGCTCAAGCTGCCGACTACCCTGCGCCCATTGAAGCAATGCGTGACCGTGGCATAGAAGTACTCGAGCGTTTTGATGCACCCAGTGGCTTAACCGGTTATACCGCGCTCTACAATGGTCGCCCGTTAGCCCTGTATGTCACCGAAGATCAACAGCACGCTCTAATTGGCAGCTTACTTAACGCCGCCGGGGAAGATTTAACTGGTGCTGTGCTAGATGAAAAAGTCAGTCGTCCACAAAGCAAAGTGATGTGGGGCAAGCTTAAAGAAAGCAGTTGGATTGCCGACGGTTCTGACAAAGCTAAAACAATCGTTTACGCTTTTACCGATCCAAACTGCCCCTATTGCAAACGCTTTTGGAACGATGCGCGGCCATGGGTTGATGCTGGAAAAGTACAGATTCGCCATGTCATCGTCGGTACTCTGGGCGAAAGCAGCCAAAAGAAAGCCGCAACATTACTTGCCGCAAAAGATAAAGAGGCTGCACTGAAAGGCAATGAAAGTGGTAAAACACCTGCCAAAGAAGCAAAAACCATCGCAGCCAAGCAACGCAAAGAATTGGATAACAACCAGCAGTTAATGGCCAGCTTAGGCGCCAGCGGTACCCCAGCTATTTTGTACCTTGACTCAACTGGCATGATGCAAATGCATCCAGGTGCGCCGCAGGGCGAACAACTCATTGAGCTGTTCGGCCCACGTCCTTAAGCACTTTTCACAGCTTAAGCAATGTTCACTGTGCGCTATTCACGCGCATGGTGAACACCGTCGGCAATGGCACGGCAACGGGCTAATACGCCTTCCACTGCCTCATCAGCGCTGCTTGCTTGTTCAATCAAATCAACAAAAGCTGACCCCACCACCGCACCATCAGCCAAGCGGGCAATATTGGCGGCATGCTCTGGGGTACGAATGCCAAAACCGATGCACACGGGCAACTCGGTATGGCGACGCATACGTGCCACAGCTTCTTCAATATGCTCCATGGTTGCTGATTTACCACCGGTGACTCCAGCAATAGACACATAGTAAACAAAGCCAGAACTGTTATTGAGCACCGTCGGTAAACGGACATCATCAGTGGTTGGCGTGGTTAAGCGGATAAAGTCTAAACCGGCAGCCTGTGCCGGATCACAGAAGGCATCGTTATGCTCAGGTGGCAAGTCAACAATAATCAAACCATCCACACCAGCAGTCAGAGCATCTTCAATAAAGCGCGGCACACCATAGTGATGGATCGGATTAAAATAACCCATTAACACCACAGGCGTGTGTTGGTTATCTTGGCGAAACTCACTGACCATCTGCAGCGTCTTAGTTAACGTTTGACCATTTTTTAACGAGCGAATATTAGCCAACTGAATCGCCGGGCCATCAGCCATCGGATCGGTAAAAGGCATACCCAGCTCAATCACATCTGCGCCAGCAGCGGGCAAACCTTTAAAAATACGCATCGCGGTGGCGTAATCTGGATCACCGGCAGTGACAAAAGTTACTAGTGCGGCGCGGTTTTGTTTTTTCAACTCGGCAAAACAGTTTTTAATACGGCTCATACTGACTGCTCCTGTGTATCAAGGTGATGCATCACCGTTTGCATATCTTTGTCGCCACGACCGGATAAGTTCACCACCATTAAATGATCTTTAGGCAACTGTGGCGCGCGCTTAAAGACCTCGGCTAAAGCATGAGATGACTCCAGCGCCGGGATAATACCTTCCAGCTTGCAGCACAGTTGAAAGGCTGCCATAGCTTCATCATCTTCAATGGAGGTGTATTCCACTCGACCAATATCATGCAGCCACGAGTGCTCAGGACCAATCCCCGGATAATCCAGTCCAGCAGAAATAGAGTGCGCATCAAGAATTTGCCCATCTTCATCTTGTAGCAGGTAAGTGCGGTTACCGTGTAGTACCCCAGGCGAGCCACCTTGTAAGCTGGCCGCATGTTCACCGCTTTTAAGTCCGCGACCGGCGGCTTCAACGCCGATAATTTTTACCGTGTCTTCTTCTAAGAATGGGTGAAATAAACCTAAGGCATTGGAACCACCACCAATACAGGCCACTAGGCTATCGGGTAGACGACCTTCTTGTTCCTGTAACTGGGTGCGAGTTTCTTTCCCAATCACCGCTTGGAAGTCACGCACCATAGCTGGGTAGGGGTGTGGACCTGCCACTGTGCCAATTAAATAATAGGTATCAGCCACATTGGTCACCCAGTCGCGCAAGGCTTCATTCATCGCATCTTTCAGGGTACCGGTACCAGCAACCACTGGGCGTACCTCTGCGCCCAGTAAACGCATGCGAAATACGTTGGCTTCTTGGCGATCGATATCAGTGGTGCCCATATAAATCACACACTGCAAACCAAAGCGGGCTGCCACTGTTGCTGTCGCCACACCGTGCATACCAGCGCCAGTCTCAGCAATAATACGTTTTTTACCCATCCGCCGCGCCAGCAGGATCTGACCAATACAGTTATTAATCTTATGCGCACCGGTGTGATTGAGCTCTTCACGCTTAAGGTATATTTTTGCTCCACCACAGTATTCAGTTAAGCGTTCGGCAAAATACAGTGGGCTGGGACGACCCACATAGTCACGCTGAAAATAAGCCAGCTCTTGTTGAAAAGCAGGATCGTCTTTAGCTTTTTCGTACTCACGGCCTAAATCAAGAATCAATGGCATCAATGTTTCGGCAACATATTGACCGCCAAACTCACCAAATAGACCACGCTTATCGGGACTCTCACTAAATACACTCATTACCCGCTCCACAATTGAATTAGATATATTTCTATACTGTCTAAGTTACCTGATAGCCTTCTTGACGAAAAGCGATATGATTGCAGCAATAGGTTAGGAAAACTCACATGTCTGATTATTTTAACTTGCCGCCACTGAATGCTTTAAAAGCCTTTGAAGCCAGCGCTCGGTTACAAAGCATTAGCTTAGCCGCTAAAGAGTTAAATGTGACCCACGGGGCAGTGAGCCGTCAGGTGAAACAGCTGGAAGAACACTTAACTGTAACCTTGCTGGCGAAACACGGACGTGGCATTAAACTCACAGATGCTGGCTCTGATTTATATGAAGCGAGTCATGCCGCACTCAAGCTTATTCATAATGCCTGTCTGGACATTCGCCAACAAACTCAGCAGGCTCCGTTTGTTTTAGCCTGTCCGGGTAGTTTATTGGCACGCTGGTTAATACCACGCCTTGAGCAATTACAACATGATTTGCCAGACTTACGTTTGCAGGTGATCACCAATACTGGGGATGACAGTAACCTGCAACAATCTGACGCTGATGCTAGTTTGGTGTTTTTAGCTGAGCCTTATCCGGACACTATGCATGCTTACCCCTTAGATCATGAGCGCATTGGTCCGGTATTAAGTCCGTTGTATCAACAAGCTGCCATGCTCCAAACAGCCAGTCCTGCGCAGTTACTCAAGGAGCCCTTATTATTTACCCGTTCACGCCCACAAGCTTGGCCTGAGTGGGCCAAGGCACAGCAGTTGTCGGCTACCGATTTAACTTATGCACAGGGCTTTGAGCATCTTTACTATTTATTAGAAGCCGCAGTAGCTGGTTTAGGGGTGGCCATTGCGCCGGAGCATTTAGTGCGTAGTGATATTGCCAATGGGCGTCTTATTGCGCCTTGGGGCTTTGTTGAAACTTCAGCCAAGCTGGTGCTGCTAACCCGTAAGAACCCGCATGAACAGCGGGCACAGCAGTTAGCCCAATGGCTGGTGGATAACCTTTAGTACACAGACTTATCCACAGAGTAATGCACCACACTTATCAATATTTATGTCGGCCGTACCTCGTGTGTGGCGCTTTTCCCTCAACGGGTCATCCTGACCCAACTCGGGCGCTGCGCCATCCATGGCTACGCTAGCCGCGTCACCCACGAGGTACGTCTTAACCATTGATATGGTTTGCAGCTTTGTAGTACATCTCTTTTTATTCTATAACTCTGAGCTCAATACAACGCAGAGAATAGTTATCCACAAGCGCAGAACTACACCCATATGCAGCATACTGAGTAAGTAATGCTGCAATAGCGCAGGCCATACACATCGTTCAGAAGTGCTTCAGGGTAGGGGTGACAAGCGCAACCATGGATGGTGGAGCGCCGTCGATGAACCCCTAGCCTGAAGTACCACTTGCACAATACTTATCCACAGCTCGATACTCATATTAAGCAAAAATATTACAGGCCAGTCCGATCCGTGTTTCAGCTGATTTATTAGTCCTTGAATAAGCCAAATAGATAGGTCAGATTGGTTCATAGACACTGAGGTTATGCAGCCAAGCTGCTCACTACATGGGCTAACATTCCAAGCCCGCCCATAAATAATCCACTAAAGACAGACAGCAGCGCTTGACAAGAATAGGATAGGGCCGTAACTTTCAAACAGTCGTTTGATTAATATTCTGCATGCGCGCTTTATTGCTGCGCTGCTAAGAGCAGGCCTAGGCAAACTGTATAGGTCAACTTAATAAAAAAGTCTCCAATGTAGAGGTTTAGAGCTATGGCTGAATACAAAGCACCCTTGCGTGATATCCGTTTTGTTCGTGATGAATTGTTAGGGTACCCAGAACACTATGCAAATCTGCCTGGCTGCGAAGATGCCACTCCAGATATGGTCAGCGCGATTCTTGAAGAAGGCGCAAAATTCTGTGAACAGGTTATTGGTCCACTAAACCGTGTGGGCGATACAGAAGGCTGTACTTGGTCTGCTGATGGCGTTACAACACCTACAGGATTTAAAGAAGCTTACCGACAGTATGTTGAAGGCGGTTGGCCAAGTCTGGCTCACGATGCTGAGCATGGCGGCCAAGGTCTACCTGAGTCACTGGGTATTTCTATCAGTGAAATGGTCGGTCAAGCCAACTGGTCATGGGGGATGTACCCAGGCCTATCGCACGGTGCGATGAACACCTTGCACGCCCACGGTACTGAAGAACAGCAAGCCACCTATCTGACCAAACTGGTATCAGGCGAGTGGACCGGTACCATGTGTTTAACTGAAGCCCACTGCGGTACTGACTTAGGGATGCTGCGCACTAAAGCTGAACCGCAAGAAGACGGCAGCTACAGTATCTCAGGAACGAAAATCTTTATTTCTGCGGGTGAGCATGATCTAGCAGATAACATTGTCCATATTGTAATTGCCCGTATTGCTGGCGCACCCGAAGGTACCAAAGGCATCTCTCTGTTTATCGTACCTAAGTTCCTGCCCAACGCAGAAGGTGGTGTTGGCGAACGTAATGCTGTGCAGTGCGGTTCTATCGAGCACAAGATGGGTATTCACGGCAACGCAACCTGCGTAATAAACTTTGACGGTGCTAAAGGTTTCCTAATTGGCCCAGAGAACAAAGGTCTGAACTGCATGTTCACCTTTATGAACACTGCTCGTATCGGTACTGCACTGCAAGGTTTAGCACACTCCGAAATTGCCTTCCAAGGTGGTATTGAATATGCCCGTGATCGTTTACAAATGCGTTCACTAACAGGCGCTAAGTTCCCTGAAAAAGCAGCTGACCCAATCATCGTGCACCCAGATGTACGTCGCATGTTGCTGACCATCAAAGCACTGACTGAAGGCAACCGCGCCATGCTGTATTACGCAGCACAGCAAGTTGACATTATGCAGCGCAGCACCGATGAAAAAGAACGTGAAGCAGCAGATGGCATGCTGGCTTTCTTAACCCCCATTGCGAAAGCCTTTATGACTGAAGTGGGCTTTGAAGCAGCTAACCACGGTATTCAAATTTACGGTGGTCACGGTTATATCTCAGAGTGGGGCATGGAGCAAAACGTTCGCGACAGCCGTATCTCTATGTTGTACGAAGGCACCACGGGCATCCAAGCGCTCGACTTGTTGGGCCGTAAAGTACTAATGACCCAAGGTGAAGCACTCAAAGGCTTTACTAAGGTTGTGCACACTTTCTGCAAAGCCAATGACGAGAATGAAGCCATTCAAGAGTTCGTTAAGCCTCTGGCTGAACTGAACAAAGAGTGGGGCGAGATCACCATGAAAGTGGGGATGGCGGCGATGAAAGATCGCGAAGAAGTCGGCGCGGCATCTGTGGATTACTTGATGTACAGCGGTTATGCCTGCTTGGCCTACTTCTGGGCTGATATCGCTCGCGTAGCTGCTGAGAAGCTAGCTGCAGGTACTGATGAAGAAGCCTTCTACAAAGCGAAGATCCAAACCGCACGTTTCTACTTTGCGCGTTTACTGCCACGTACTCGTACCCACGTTGCTGCAATGCTCTCAGGTGCAGACAACTTAATGGACATGGCTGCAGAAGACTTTGACTTGAGCTACTAAAGCTTAGCCAATAAAGGTTTTCTAAACCCGCTGCATGATATGACCTACCCAGTAGACTCATTTCATACAGCGGGTTTTTTATTCCTACAATAAAAACTAACCAGTCACAAAAAGAGCTTATTAGTTTTAAAAGTTTATTGATGTAGACTCAAGAAACTAACACTTACTTAGCAATATTCAGCCCAATGTTGTGCCGTTCCACAGCCTAATGAGCGTCAAGATAATAAGAAAGAGGAGTGCCCTATGGCCGATTACCAAGCACCTTTACGTGATATGAGTTTTGTACTCAACGAAGTGTTCGAAGCAGGAAAGCTGTGGGCACAACTGCCTGAGTTAGCAGAAACCGTTGATGAAGAAACAGCTAATGCTATTTTAGAAGAAGCTGGCAAAGTTGCCGTAGGTTCAATTGCACCGACCAACCGCAGCGGTGACGAAGAGGGCTGCTCCTGGAATGACGGCGTTGTAACCACACCTAAAGGTTTTATTGAAGCCTACAACACCTATGCCGAAGGCGGCTGGGTTGGTGTCGGTGGTG
>CAZEZR010000058.1:0-18259 GCA_964516465.1 uncultured Thiopseudomonas sp.
CAAAAAGGTCTGCAAAGCTTTCGCTCATGTTTAATCCTGCTGATCGAGGGCAAAATCTGCCCAAATCCACATTCCAGATAACGTGGTCTTATTTATAAAATGAAATGCTGCAAGCTAATACCCTGGGAGCCCTACAACATTCCTGAGTGAGTTAACCACATTAGTGTGGCTTACTCGGGTTGCCCAGCCAAGCTGCGTACTGCAACCCAGCCAAGCTGCGTACTGCAACTTCACTAAGAATTCTGTCTAATACTTGCTCGATGGTCATTGTTGTTGAATCCAAGATGATTGCATCTTCTGCCGGTTTCAACGGTGCAATACTGCGATTGGTGTCACGCTCATCGCGGGCACGAATCTCTTCGAGAAGACTCGCTAGTGTAACAGCCTCGCCCTGCTCCTTCAACTGAAAATAACGACGGCGTGCACGTTCTTCTGCCCCTGCGGTTAAAAATACCTTTAAGGGAGCATCGGCAAAGACCACAGTGCCCATATCGCGACCATCGGCGATCAAGCCAGGTGCTTGACGAAAATCTTGCTGACGACGCAGCAGTCCCGCCCGCACTGCAGGCAAGGCAGCGATTTGCGATGCCGTCGCTCCGATGGCTTCAGTACGAATGCTGTCGGTCACATCAACACCGGCTAATATAATGCGCTGCTGATTATCGCTATCCACGACAAACTGCACAGCCAAATTCATCGCCAGTTTTTCCAATGCCGCCTCATCATCCAGGGGCACAGCATTTTCTATGGCTGCCAAAGCTAATAGCCGATAAATCGCGCCAGAGTCCAGTAAGTGCCATTGCAGATGCGCTGCTAATAAGCCAGCAATTGTGCCTTTACCCGAGCCACTGGGTCCATCGATGGTAATGACCGCTGGCAAAGTCATGCTTCAACCTCTTCAGCCACATGCATGCCAACCTGCTCACACAATTCTAAAAAGTTCGGGAAAGATGTGGCAACGTGAACGCTATCATGGATACGAATTGGTGCGTTGGCGCGCAATGAGGCGACACTGAATGACATGGCAATCCGGTGGTCGCCATGCGCCCAGACTTCGCCACCGCCCATCTGTCCACCCTCAATAATTATGCCATCTGGGGTTCCTTCAGCCTTAACTCCCAGTGTGGTTAAACCGTCCACCATCACTTGGATGCGATCCGACTCTTTCACTCGCAACTCTTCTGCGCCACGCAGCACTGTACGGCCTTCGGCACAGGCTGCCGCAATAAACAGCACAGGAAACTCATCAATGGCCAATGGCACCAGCTCCAGTGGAATTTCGATGCCTTTCAGCGCTGCACTGCGCACACGTATATCAGCAACCAGCTCACCGCCCACTTCATGTACACGCTCAAGGCTTAAATCAGCGCCCATCAGGGTCAAAATATCGATAATACCCGTACGGGTGGGGTTAATCCCTACATGCTGCAAGAGCAGTTCAGAGTCAGGCGCGATACTGGCAGCAACCATAAAGAACGCTGCTGATGAAATATCCGCAGGGACCTCGATATGGGTGCAAGTCAACTCATGATTACTTTCAATCTTAACGGTGGCACCATGGACTTCAACTGGGTAGCCAAAACCGCTTAACATACGTTCGGTATGATCACGGGTTGGCGCAGGTTCAGTTACTTTGGTGGTGCCGCTGGCGTACATACCGGCCAGCAGTAAACATGATTTAACTTGCGCACTGGCCATGGGCATTTCATAGTGCATGCCGGTGAGACGCTGCCCACCACGCAATGTCAAAGGCGGTCGCCCTTCTGCAGCAGTTTCAATCACTGCACCCATTTCGCGCAAAGGCTTAGCAATGCGATTCATTGGCCGCTTCGATAACGAGGCGTCACCGGATAAAACACTGTCAAACGACTGCGCAGCTAAAATACCTGCCAGCAGGCGCATAGTGGTGCCCGAATTACCGACATATATAGGTCCGGGAGGCGCTTGCAAACCATGCAGGCCAACGCCGTGGACCACCACACGACCTTTTTCTGGTCCTTCAATCACTACGCCCATATCGCGAAATGCTTGGATGGTGGCCAGCGCGTCTTCGCCTTCAAGAAAGCCTTCAATTTCGGTGACACCTTGGGCTAAAGAGCCAAGCATAATCGCCCGATGTGAGATGGATTTATCACCTGGGACGCGAATGGTGCCATTGACTTTCCCACCAGGGCTGGCTAAAAAAACTAGATCATTATCAAGCATGGTTTCCACATAGGCCCTTTGGGCTAAAATTGTACTGAAATGTTCGCGGGCGACACGTGCTCGGGTAAACACGCCAAGCAGGTGGCGTCCATCTTCTTCGGCAATAGCGTTACGCAGTGCATCAAGGTCATCACGGTACTGATCTAACTGCTGCAGTACCGCTTCACGATTAGCTAGAAAAATATCATGCCACATCACAGGATCGCTGCCGGCAATGCGGGTAAAGTCACGAAAACCACCCGCGGCATAGCGAAATATTTCTAGGTTTTCACTTCTTTTCGCCAATGAATCGACTAAACCAAATGCCAGTAGGTGTGGTAAGTGGCTGGTTGCTGCTAACACGCGGTCGTGCTGTTCAACACTCATACTTTCTACATCAGCACCCAAACCCTGCCATAGTTTTTCTACGCACGCTAAAGCAGTGGGATCAGTATGCTCATGGGGGGTTAGGATCACTTTATGGTGTTTAAATAGGTCGGCATTGGCCGCCTCAACCCCGCTGCGCTCTGATCCCGCTATGGGGTGACCCAGCACCAAACGCGGCGGTAGCTGACCAAACACCTCAGTGGCTGCAGCCAATACATGTCCTTTTACACTGCCAGCATCGGTGATAATGCTGTCTTCAAGTTTTAGCGCGGCGATTTTTGCCAGCAAGCCTTTCAATGCCAGAACAGGAACCGCCAGCATAATCACCTCAGCACCCACACAAGCCTCAGCCAAGTCTGTTGTGCAGCGGTCAGCCACCCCTAACTCGAGAGCGCGCTGACAGGCTTGCAGGTTGAGATCCACACCAATCACCTCGCGCGCCAAGCCTGCTTCTCGCACACCTTTAGCGAAAGAAGCACCAATTAAGCCCAATCCAATCACAACGAGGCGATTAATTATGGGTGACGACAGAGGCGTTTTCTGCATATTAAGCCTGATTCAATATCTGAGTTAATGCATCTAAAAAGCGTTGGTTTTCAGCATGAGTGCCAATTGATACCCGTAAAAAGGTTGGCATGCCGTAGCCTGCAACAGGTCGTACAATCACGCCTTTAGCCAATAGTTCCTGATTAATCGGCGCTGCGTCGCGTTTAAAGTCCACCGCAATAAAGTTGCCGCGCGATGGCAACCAGCTGAGCCCCAACTGCTTAAAGCCCTCTTCCAACTGCTGCATGCCTTGGCTATTGGCAGTGCGACTGTGCTCCAAGTACGCATTGTCATCCAGCGCCGCACAAGCAGCGACTAAGGCTAGACTGTTGACATTAAACGGCTGGCGGACACGGTTCAGGACACTGGCAACCTCGACCGAAGACATGGCATAGCCCACGCGTAAAGCAGCCAGGCCATAGGCTTTAGAGAAGGTGCGGGAAACTAACAGGTTCGGATAACGACTGAGGTAATCCATTCCATCGGGTAGATCGCTGTCAACTGCATATTCAATATAGGCTTCATCCAACACCACCAACACATCGTCCGGCACTTGTCTTAAAAATGCATTTAACGCCGCTTGGTTAAACCAAGTACCTGTTGGGTTATTAGGGTTAGCAATAAATACCACTCGCGTATTGCTATCTATGGCTGCTGCCATAGCATCCAAGTCGTGACCATAATCCTTGGCCGGCACTTGGCGGCACTCAGCGCCTGAGGCTAAGGTGGAAATTGGATACACCGCAAAGGAGTGCTCGCTGAAAATAGCATTGCGCCCAGGCGCTAACCAAGCGCGGGCAACCAGCTCTAAAATATCGTTTGAGCCGTTGCCTAAAGTGATCTGTGCGGGATCCACATTAAACTGCGCCGCTAGTTTCTCTTTTAAAGCAAAACCACTGCCATCCGGATAGCGGGTTAACTCAGGTAGCGCGGCAACAATTGCCGCTGAGACTTTGGCGCTGGGTCCTAGCGGGTTTTCATTACTGGCCAGCTTTACAATATCTGCCTCGTTGAGACCAAACTCGCGCGCCAGTTCATCTACGGGCTTACCTGGCACATAAGGCGATAGCTCTTGCACGCTGGGCAAGGCCAAGCTAAGAAAATCAGAACTCATTTACTTTCCTCAAACAATCGGCTGCTGTTTTTCCACAGCAGCCTTTTACATGATTAGAGAACAGCGTTGGGATAGGAACCTAAAACTTTCAAAGCAACCGACTCTTGAGCGATTTTCTCAAGTGCGCTCTTGACCAACTGATCATCTTTATGACCATAAAAATCAATAAAGAACACATAGGTCCATTTACCACTGCGTGAAGGCCGTGTTTCAATGCGAGTCAGGTCAATGCCGCTGGCGTGAAAAGGAATCAATAACTCATGCAGCGCACCAGGTTTATTGCTCATGGAAACAATAATCGAAGTTTTATCGTCACCGGTGGCGGGTACCGTTTGATTGCCAATAATCAAGAAACGTGTTGAGTTGTCTGGACGGTCTTCAATCTTGTCCGCTAACACTGTCAGTCCGTAGAGCTGTGCGGCCATATCTCCGGCTATTGCCGCGCTATTCCACTCGCTTTTCACCCGCTTAGCTGCTTCGGCATTGCTTGAAACGGCGACACGCTCAACGTTAGGGTAATGGGCATCAAGCCATTTACGGCACTGAGCCAACGACTGCGCATGGGAGTAAATTCGCGAAATTTTCTCAGTTTTAGTGTTTTCGGCAACCAATAAGTGGTGGTGAATGCGTAACTCAACCTCGCCGCAGATCACTAAATCATGCTCTAAAAAACTATCGAGGGTGTGATTTATCACGCCTTCTGTGGAGTTTTCCACGGGCACAACACCAAAGCTCACAGCACCGGCAACCACCTCACGAAAAATCTCGTCAATGGCCGCCATGGGTTTGCTCACTACGGCATGGCCGAAATGCTTCAGTGCTGCAGCCTGTGAGAATGTACCTTCAGGGCCTAAGTAGGCTACTTTTAACGGCTGCTCTAGGGCTAAACAGGTGGACATAATCTCACGGAATAAACGGGCCATTTCCTCATTACCAAGGGGGCCTTTGTTCAGTTCCATAATACGTTTAAGAACTTGAGCTTCGCGCTCGGGACGGTAAAAAACCGCTTCTTCGCCTTCCGCTAACGTTGCCATTTTAATGCGCCCGACTTCTTGGGCGCAACTGGCGCGTTGACTGATCAAGTCGAGGATTTTTTCATCCAAAGAGTCAATTCGTACCCGTAACGCTTGCAATGCTTGATCGCTCATTTATGCGTGCTCCTTCTCGAACGTCTGCATATAGGCAACCAGTGCTTCAACAGCCTCTAAGGTCACGGCGTTATAAATGGATGCGCGCATCCCGCCAACAGAACGGTGTCCCTTCAAATTCAATAAGCCGCGCTCATCAGCACCGGCTAAGAACGCCTTATCCAACTTAGCATCAGCCAAGCGGAAAGGTACATTCATCCAAGAACGCGCATTGCTCGCCACAGGGTTGCTGTAGAAATCGCTGTCATCAATAGCTTTATATAACAATGCTTGCTTGGCGCGGTTCACCTTTGCCATTGCCTCTAAGCCGCCCTGTTGTTTAAGCCATTTAAAGACTAAACCTGACAGGTACCACGAGAAGGTTGGTGGCGTGTTGTACATCGAACCATTGTCCGCGGCCACCTGATAATTGAGCATGGTTGGGCAGCTGGCGCGGGCACGGCCCAATAAGTCTTCGCGAATAATCGCGACAACCAAACCACTTGGACCAATATTTTTCTGCGCACCGGCATAAATCATACCGTAACGGCAAACGTCTAATGGTTTGGATAAGATATCTGAAGACATATCCACCACCAGCGGGGTATCGCCGGTTTGTGGCACCCAGTCAAACTGCAGACCGCCAATGGTTTCGTTACTGGCGTAATGAACATAGGCCGCATCTTTACTGAGTTTCCACTGGTTCTGCCCAGGAATGGCAAAATAGTCATACTCTTTAGCGCTGGCGGCAACATTGATATTGCCAAAACGACGGGCTTCATCAATGCTTTTGCGCGACCAAATACCGGTATCAATATAGTCAGCACAGCCACCGTCGGCTAAAAAATTTAATGGTATTTGCGCAAACTGCTGGCTAGCACCGCCTTGCATAAACAACACTTTATAGTTGTTGGGGATATTCAATAAGTCGCGTAAATCCTGCTCAGCTGTTGTAGCGATGGAGGTGAAATCATCACCGCGATGACTCATTTCCATCACTGAGAGGCCTTTACCTTGCCAATCCAATAGCTCGCTTTGTGCTTGTAGCAACACCGCTTCAGGGAGCGCAGCAGGACCTGCGCAAAAATTATAAACTCTACTCACTGCACTCTCACTCTTCTGGGTTGCTTGATTCATCACTAAGCTGTTGTTCATCCTCGCCTAGCACGCTCTCCTGCTCGATGTCTGAAGTAGTGTCAGGCTCAGATGCCGCATCTGTTGCTGCGCTGCTGCCCTCTAGTGCTTCATCTTCCTCATCATCGATAAGCGTCGGTTCTTGGACACGCTCAAGCCCAACTAATGTTTCATCTGCGGCTAAACGGATCAGCATCACCCCTTGGGTGTTTCTCGACAGTGAGGAAACCTCATCGACACGGGTTCGCACTAAGGTGCCTTGGTCAGAAATCAGCATAATTTCTTCACCATCCAAGACTTGAATAGCGCCGACTAATTTACCGTTGCGCTCATTAGACACCATGGCAATAACACCCTGACCACCACGACGGTAGCTGGGGAATTCAGTAATCGCCGTACGCTTACCATAACCGCGCTCGGATGCTGTAAGGATTTGGCTACCGTCTTCGGGGATCAACATGGAAATCAGCTTGTCACCTTCTGGCAAACGCATGCCACGTACACCACGGGCGGTACGGCCCATGGCGCGCACATCGCTTTCAGCAAAGCGTGTCACTTTACCGCCATCAGAGAACAGCATCACATCGTGACTACCATCGGTCAGCGCCGCTGAGATCAGGGTGTCCTCGTCATCTAGGGCTAAAGCAATTAAACCTGAGGTTCTTGGACGGCTAAATTGCTCCAATGGAGTTTTCTTTACCGTACCGTTGGCGGTGGCCATAAAGACAAAGTAGCCTTCGGTGTACTCGTCCACTGGCAGCATCGCGGTGATATTTTCACCATCTTCTAGCGGCAGTAAGTTAACGATAGGTCGACCACGGGAAGCCCGTGAGGCTTCTGGAATCTCAAATGTACGCTTCCAGTAGACTTTACCTTTGCTGGAGAACAGCAGCAGCGTGGTATGGCTGTTAGCCACTAGCAGGTGCTCAACAAAGTCTTCATCTTTTACCCCAGTGGCTGCTTTACCACGGCCGCCACGACGCTGGGCGTCATATGCATCGAGAGGCTGGCTCTTGGCGTAGCCTGAGCGTGAGATTGTTACTACGCGCTCTTCTTCGGGGATTAAGTCGGCAATGGTTAAGTCAATGTGCGATGCGGTGATTTCGGTGCGACGCTCATCACCGTAGTCGGCTTTGATTTTCTCTAATTCTTCACGAATCACTTCAAGCAAACGCTCAGAGCTGCCAAGAATGTCCAATAGCTCACTGATTTGCGCGAGAATTTCTTGGTACTCAGCCAACAGTTTTTCATGCTCAAGACCAGTTAAGCGGTGCAGGCGTAAATCAAGAATTGCTTGCGCTTGTTCCGGTGAAAGATGGTAGAAACCATCATGCATGCCGTATTGTTCGTCCAAGTCATCAGGACGACTGGACTCTGCACCGGAGCGCTCCACCATAGCCGACACTGCGCTGGACTCCCAAGCGGTGGCAATCAAACGCTCTTTTGCTTCAGCTGGGGTTGGCGAGTCCTTAATCAGGGCAATTACAGGATCAATGTTCGACAGTGCGACCGCTTGTCCTTCGAGGATATGACCCCGCTCACGGGCGCGACGCAGTTCAAATACCGTACGGCGGGTCACCACTTCACGGCGGTGACGGACAAAGACTTCCAGCATGTCTTTGAGGTTCAGTAGTCGCGGCTGACCATCGACTAAGGCCACCACGTTGATACCAAACACACTTTGCATCTGGGTTTGCGCATAGAGGTTATTCAGCACCACTTCAGGCACTTCACCGCGACGCAGTTCAATCACTACGCGCATACCGTCTTTATCGGACTCATCACGCAGCTCGCTGATGCCTTCGAGTTTTTTCTCTTTCACCAGCTCAGCAATTCTTTCAATTAAGCGCGCTTTGTTCAGTTGATACGGCAGCTCATTGATCACAATTTGCTGACGTCCGCCAACTCGATCAATATCTTCAATTTCAGTGCGTGCACGCATATAAATGCGGCCACGACCGGTGCGGTAGGCCTCAATAATACCGGCGCGACCGTTAATAATTCCCGCCGTTGGAAAGTCCGGCCCAGGGATAAACTGCATCAGTTCATCCACATCAATTTCAGGGTTATCGATTAACGCTAAGCAGCCATCAATCACTTCACGCAGGTTGTGTGGCGGAATATTGGTCGCCATACCTACTGCAATACCGGAAGAACCGTTAACTAATAAATTTGGGACTTTGGTTGGCAGTACCGCCGGGATCATTTCCGTGCCGTCGTAGTTGGCCACCCAGTCCACTGTTTCTTTCTCTAAGTCAGCCAATAGTTCGTGGGCTAACTTAGTCATGCGTACTTCGGTATAACGCATGGCTGCGGCGTTATCACCGTCTACGGAACCGAAGTTACCCTGGCCATCGACCAGCAGGTAACGTAAAGAAAACGGTTGTGCCATACGAACAATGGTGTCGTACACAGCAATATCACCGTGGGGGTGGTATTTACCGATAACGTCACCGACGACCCGCGCCGATTTCTTATAGGGTTTGTTCCAGTCATTACCCAATTCACGCATCGCAAATAACACACGCCGATGCACAGGTTTTAAACCGTCACGCGCATCCGGCAACGCTCGCCCAACAATTACGCTCATTGCATAATCAAGGTACGACTGTCGCATTTCATCTTCGATACTGATCGGAAGGATTTCTTTGGCCAATTCACCCATGGAAGCTCGGTTCCTTAATAATTCATCATGCCCAATTCAAGCCGCCTATGTTAACACATGCGCTGCTAACGCGCTCAACCTTCAACTATGGCTTTTTCTTAGTTTAGCCCGTACAAGCAATTTTAGCCGCATTCCCGAGCACTTCTGCATAAATACAAAGCATTGTCCGCCAGCACAAAAGTCTAGGACGCGCTTTGCATCAAGGCGTGCATTGTGTCTGCATTGGGATGTTTTACTATGCCACGCTCAGTGACAATCACATCAATAAGCTCTGCTGGCGTTACATCAAACACTGGATTGTAGGCGGCAATATCAGCAGCCACACGCTGACCACCCTGATCAAGAATTTCTTTACCATCACGCTGCTCAATGGGGATCTCTGCGCCATGGGCAAGCTGCAGATCAATAGTGGAGCTTGGCGCAACCACCATAAACTTAACCTGATGATAGCGAGCCAGCACGGCCAGTTGATAGGTACCAATTTTATTGGCCACATCACCATTGGCAGTAATGCGGTCAGCACCCACAATCACCCATGTGATCTTACCTTGACTCATTAAATGCCCAGCGCTGGAGTCCACATTAAGCAGACTGGGGATACCCTCAGCCACCAGCTCCCAAGCTGTCAGGCGCGCGCCTTGTAGCCAAGGACGGGTTTCATTGACATGCACACAATCAAGCAAACCGGCTAAATACGCTGCGCGAATCACCCCTAAGGCAGTACCAAAACCGGCGGTTGCCAAAGCCCCTGCATTACAATGCGTCATCACATGTTGCTTAGCGCCACTGGCCTCACGAATCACTTGTAAACCCAACTCAGCGGTACGCAGATTGGCTGCGCGATCAGCGTTTAAAATGGCTACAGCCTGTGCTTCTATAAACTGCAAAGGTTGCTCCTGCTGCTCAGCCACTGCAAGGCTGGCGCGCATTTTATCCAGTGCCCAAAATAAATTAACCGCAGTGGGCCGCGACTCTGCTAACAAGGCAAAATCAGCTTCTAACGCCGCTGACCACTGGTTGACCGGTCGGTGAGCATGCTGCCGAGCGGCTAAAACCACAGCAAATGCCGCCGCTACTCCAATAGCGGGCGCGCCGCGCACGCGCATCTCGCTAATGGCTTGGGCGACCTCTGCAGCAGTGTCATAACGCTGCCACAGCCCGTGTTGTGGCAGCGCACGCTGATCGAGCAGATACAAAGCATTGTCGCGCCACTCCAGCGCCTTTATTTTTTCAGCTGCCAGCATCTGTTCTCGTATCATTAGCTCACCCCTTGATAAATAAGCAATTATAACCGACCCTGCAACTAAAGCTGCATTCGCCCTGCACCCTCTGAGTGACTGCTGCAAGCAAATTCACCACGCATCATTCAAGGCATTTGCCTGAGATAAAAACCAGTTAACTTAAATTCAGGAAGCCGTGCATGTCACATTTGCCATTAGATTGCCTGTTATTACCAGAATGGTTGGTGCCGGTTGAGCCGGCTGGCATAGTGTTAAAAAATTATGCGCTCGGCATTCGCGGTGACCGCATTGCCTTAATCGCACCCCGTGAGCAAGCGCTCAAACTGCCGTGCGCAGATATTCGCGAACTGCCAAATACCTTACTGGCTCCAGGGTTGATCAACGCCCACGGTCACGGGGGCATGACCTTGTTTCGCGGTATGGCCGACGATCTGCCCTTGCACACCTGGCTGCATGAGCGTATCTGGCCGGCTGAATTGCGCTGGGTTAACGAAGAATTTATTCGCGATGGCACAGATTTGGCCATTGCCGAACAACTGAAAAGTGGCATCACCTGCTTCTCTGATATGTATTTTTATCCAGATATCGTCTGCCAACAAGTGCATAACAGCGGCATCCGTGCGCAAATCACCGTACCCATCCTTGATTTTCCTGTACCAGGTGCCCGTGACCGAGCCGAAGCACTGCGCAATGCTTTACAGTTGTTCGATGATTTTAAACACCACCCGCGCCTGACCATCGGCTTTGGCCCCCATGCCCCCTACACTGTTGCTGATCAAGGGTTGAGTGAAGTGGTGATGCTCGCCGCACAACTCAATGCGCCAATGCAGATGCATGTGCATGAAACCGCTAAGGAAGTACAGTTGAGTCTCGAGAAATACGGTGAGCGCCCCTTAGCCCGTCTTGCGCGCTTGGGCTTGCTTGGGCCGCGTTTCCAAACCGTACATATGACGCAAATCAACGATGAGGATATTGCTCTTTTAGTGCAGAGCAATACCAGCGTCATCCACTGTCCAAAATCCAACTTAAAGCTCGCCAGCGGCTTTTGCCCTATTGAGCGTCTGTGGAATGCAGGGGTTAACGTTGCTATTGGTACCGATGGCGCCGCCAGTAATAATAACCTCGACTTACTCGATGAGACCCGCACTGCTGCTTTACTGGCCAAAGCAGTTGCCCAATCTGCCAGCGCTATGGATGCGCATCGTGCATTGCGCATGGCCACTTTAAATGGTGCGCGGGCATTAGGTCTTGAAACGCAAACCGGCTCACTGGAAGTGGGTAAGCTGGCCGATATCACTGCATTTAATTTTAATGATCTATCAGTGCAGCCGGTTTATGATCCGGTCTCGCAATTGATTTATGCTGCTGCACGCCACTGTGTTGAACATGTCTGGGTAGGCGGTAAACAACTGTTAAAAAGCCGCCAGTTGTTGCGTATGGATGAGCAAAGAATCATTGCAAAAAGTCAACTTTGGGCTAGAAGGATAACAGCAAAATCAAGCACTTAGAGCAACAATGTCAAGCTAGAACTAGGATGAGGCAAGTAATCCTCAGCAACATTAAAGCAAAAGCTAGAAGAAGCTGGCATTATAGGCAAATTAAGTGCAACACATATCGTATAGGATTGGGTTATGAGTAATGTAGACCATGCTGAAATTGCGAAATTCGAAGCCTTAGCACACCGTTGGTGGGATCGTGAAAGCGAATTTAAACCCCTGCATGACATTAACCCACTGCGGGTCAACTGGATTAATGAGCGCGCTACCTTGGCTGAAAAAAACGTCTTAGACGTCGGTTGTGGCGGCGGTATTTTAAGCGAGGCAATGGCTCAGCGTGGCGCGCACGTAACCGGTATTGATATGGGTGAAGCGCCACTTGCCGTAGCGCGCTTACATCAGCTAGAAACAGGTGTTGATGTTACTTACCGTCAAATCACTGCTGAAGCCTTAGCAGAGGAAATGCCTGGGCAGTTTGATGTCGTCACCTGCTTGGAAATGCTCGAACATGTTCCCGACCCTGCTTCAATTATTCAAGCCTGCTCTACCCTGGTAAAGCCTGGCGGGCATGTGTTTTTTTCCACCATTAACCGCAACCCAAAAGCCTATTTATTTGCCATAGTTGGCGCTGAATACATTATGGGTTTGTTGCCGCGCGGCACCCATGACTTCAAAAAGTTTATCCGTCCATCAGAGTTGGGCGCATGGAGTCGCGCGGCCGGTCTGCAGGTGCAGGATATTATTGGCTTAACCTATAATCCACTGAGCAAACGCTACAAATTGGCAGCGGATGTTGATGTGAACTATATGCTGCACACCACTAAGGATGCCTGATGCGTATTGAAGCAGTACTTTTTGATATGGACGGTACCCTGCTTGATACCGCGAAAGATTTTTACGCCATTTTGCAAAGTATGCTGGCTGAGCGCGATTTACCGGCACTGAGCAGTGAAGAGGAGTTTCGTCAATATGCTTCTCGCGGTGCGCAAGCCATGGTCGCCTATGCTTTCTCTTTAGAGGCTAGCAATCCGGAGCTGGAAGCGCTGTGCAATGAGTTTCTGGCCCGCTATGACGTTCAGTATACGAAGTTCACTGTGCCCTTCCCCGGTGTTTTGCAGGTCTTGCAACAACTTGATGATGCTGGCATGCGCTGGGGTGTTGCGACCAATAAACCGCTGCGTTTTGCCGAACCTATTATGGCTGCGCTGAATTTATCTGCACGCAGCGCGGTATTGCTCTGCCCAGATCACGTGGCCAACAGCAAGCCAGCACCAGATATGCTCTTAGCTGCTTGTGAACAATTGCAGCTTGATCCGCGCCAAGTTATTTATGTCGGTGATGATCAGCGTGATATCGATGCAGGTCGCGCTGCTAATATGCGCACTGCAGCTGTTCGCTATGGCTATAACTCAGCTGATGACAACCCAGCAAATTGGGGCGCTGATGCGGTGCTTGAATCCATCACTGAATTAGTCACTCTATTAGAGCTACAACGCAGCTGCTAATCATCTTCAAGTAAGTTCTGAGCTATATATTAATAGCATGAGCTTGTCGTCTTAACTTATTGTTTTAAAAGGGAAAGCTATGTTTGATTATACTGCGCCTGCGGAATTATTGAAAGGCCGTGTTATTCTTGTGACTGGTGCTGGACGTGGCATTGGTGCAGAAGCAGCACGCACCTACGCAGCTCACGGGGCCACAGTTTTGCTGCTGGGTAAAACGGAAAAAAACCTTAATGCAGTTTATGATGAAATTGTTGCTGCCGGCCATCCTCAACCGGTAGTGATCCCTTTAGATTTAGAACAAGCCAGTGCCGAGGCGTACCAAGAACTTGCTGCAATGGTTGAAGATGAGTTCGGGCACCTGGATGGCTTATTGCACAATGCGTCTATCTTGGGGCCGCGCACCCTCCTTGAGCAGTTATCGGCTGAGAACTTTGCCAAAGTTATGCAAATCAACGTTAATGCAATGTTTATGCTGACCAGCGCTATGCTGCCACTTTTGCGCTTATCTAAAGACGCGTCAGTGATCTTTACCTCCAGCAGTGTCGGTCGCAAAGGCCGTGCTTACTGGGGCGCCTATGCTGTTTCTAAGTTTGCCACTGAAGGTTTAATGCAAGTGATGGCCGACGAAATGGACGATACTAACATTCGTGCCAACAGCATCAACCCAGGTGCAACACGCACCAATATGCGCGCCCACGCCTACCCCGGTGAAAACCCGCTCAACAATCCAACCCCAGCAGAAATTATGCCGTTGTATCTGTATTTAATGGGTCCAGACAGTAAAGGTGTGACTGGCCAAGCCATGGATGCCCGCCAATAAACTGTTTTAATTAAGCACCCTATTGCGCCAAAGCTGTTCAGTTTGGCGCTTGCCTATCTTGCTTTACGCTCAAGACAACACAAACACACTGACAGCCGAGATCAACAGTTGCGGCCTTTTGGCGGGTAGATTTAATTCTTAGCTGCAGGGCTGCAACTAAAGGTGTTTAAAACAGTTCAGCTAACGCCCTAGAAAAGCACGTTAACTGAACTATTTAGTGATAGCTGGGCTGTTTTACTCTGGACGCAAACGACGCACTGGCGTCTTTTTCTGGGTAGAAGCGCCTGTGTTACGAGGCTTTCTGGAGTCTTGAGCAAACTCATCCGGCTGTTCTTTACTGGTGCTGTAAACCGTTCTATCGGCCCCGCGACGATTGCCGCGACCTGGCCCTACTGGTTTGGTTTTTTTCCGCTGTTGACGCTCAAGTTTTTCTTTCGACTTTAAGCTCATCTCGGGTAAAGCGATTGGTTCTAAACCAACTTCCTTACTAAGAATATCCACTTCAGCCTGGCTCATTTCACGCCAACGACCCATACGCAACTCAGAGGTCAAGAATACTGGCCCAAAACGCACACGCTTGAGGCGACTGACCACCACATCCTGTGATTCCCACAAACGACGGACTTCACGGTTGCGACCTTCCATCACCACACAATGGAACCAGCGGTTAAAGCCTTCACCACCGGGGGCTGCTTGGATATCAGTAAACTTTGCTGGACCATCCTCAAGCATCACGCCACGCTTGAGGTTGTCGATCATCTCTTCAGTCACTTCACCGCGCACGCGCACCGCGTACTCCCGATCCATCTGATACGAGGGATGCATCAAACGGTTAGCCAGTTCACCATCAGTGGTAAACATCAGCAAACCTGTGGTGTTGATATCTAAACGACCAATATTGATCCAACGACCGGCATGGGGGTTGGGGATCCGATCAAAGATGGTGGGACGCCCTTCTGGATCATTGCGGGTGCACACCTCACCCTCGGGCTTGTTATAAATCAGCACTCGTCGTTGTGCGTAATCCGCCGCTTGATTATTCAGCGGGCGGCCATCCACGGCAATTGCATCCAAAGAATCAACCCGCGTACCTAACTTGGCCACCCGTGAATTGACCTGAATACGCCCATCACTGATCCAACGCTCCATTTCACGGCGTGAGCCAACGCCCATCCGTGCTAATACTTTTTGCAGTTTCTCGCCTACTGGCGCAACAGTAGCTTGTTTGGTTTTATCGTTCATCTAAGCACCTCCCGGTGGGTTACTTTTCAATTATAAGCTTGCAATTTTTGCAAGCTGGCTATTATACGCACAGCACACGCAATAGACGATAAAAATCAGTCCGTACGCTGAGTTAAATGCCATGCGTGATGAATTCTCTTATTTCTTGCAAAGTCTGGATCAAAGGTTTGCGCAGTGATATCAGTCACCTGATAGCGCGCCTCAACACTTTCATCCATAACAAAACGGCGGAAATTGTTGGAAAAATACAGGCTACCACCTGGCGCCAAACGCGCCATGGCGCGATCTAACAGCAGCACATGGTCACGCTGAATATCAAACACTTCCTCCATGCGTTTCGAGTTAGAGAATGTGGGTGGATCAACAAAGATTAAATCATACATTTCACGGTCATTTTCCAACCACACCATGACATCTGCGTGGACTAAGTTGTGTTTATCTGAAAAACCATTGAGCGCCAAATTGCGCTTCGCCCAATCCAAATAGGTTTTCGACAAGTCAACACTGGTGGTGCTGCGAGCGCCGCCGACTGCAGCATGTAAAGTGGCGACTGCAGTGTAGCAAAACAGATTTAAAAAGCGCTTGCCGGCGGCTTCTTGCTGTATACGTCTGCGCATGGGGCGGTGATCAAGAAACAACCCCGTATCCAAATAATCGGTCAGGTTGACCAGCAGCTTCACGCCACTTTCACTCACCGTCATAAACTGACCGCGCTCAGCTTGGCGCTCATACTGGCGGGTACCGGTTTGACGTTCCCGACGCTTAATCACAATCCGCTCTGGCGGCACATCCATCACCGTAGGAATCGCTGCTAAAGCATCGAGGAAACGTCCTTGCGCTTTCTCAGCATCCACCGTACGTGGTGCCGCATACTCTTGCACATGCAACCAATCGGCATAGACATCAATGGCTAAAGCATACTCAGGCATATCGGCATCATACAGGCGGTAACACTCCACCTGCTCTTTACGCACCCAACGGCCCAACTGCTTAAGGTTTTTCTTTAAGCGGTTAGCAAACATCTGTCCACCTTCACTGAGGCGCGCTGGTTCTGCGGGTGCAGCAGGTGCTGTTGGCACTTCACCGGTAAGACGTGGGGCTGCATCATCTGCCGGTTCATGTGCCTGAACTGCATTGCTGCTGGTGCGCTCAGACAAAACAAAACGCTCTGGCTTGACCTGAAATAACAGCAAGCGGCACGGCAATGCGCCATTGAATAGTGAGTATTGTTTATGACTGCGCAAGCCCATGCGTCGGCCCAATTCCGGTGACCCAGTAAATACCGCGGCCTCCCAGCCCAAACAGGCACTACGTAAACGCTCACCTAAATACTGATACAGGTATAACAGACTAGCTTCATCGCCTAAACGCTCACCATAAGGCGGGTTGGTTATCACCAAACCGGTTTGCCCCTGGTCTGGCTTAGGCGCAAAGGTGGCCAGCTCACCTTGGTAAATATTGATCCAACCGGCAAGACCAGCGCGCTCGATATTATTACGGGCCGGCTGAATCAGCCGTGGATCGGCTTCATAACCGCGAATCCACAGAGGCTTCTTAGCTAAACCCACTTGCGCCCGCTGTTGCGCCTCGGCATACAACGGCTGCCAAATCTCAGGGTTATGCCCTAGCCAGTTACTAAAACCCCAGCGCTCACGGCGCAAGTTGGGTGCAATATCTGCCGCCATCATCGCGCCTTCCACAAGAAAGGTCCCCACGCCACACATAGGGTCAGTGAGTGCCGCGCCCTGCTCTGCCAACGCTGGCCAGCCGGCGCGTAATAAAATCGCTGCTGCTAGGTTTTCTTTTAACGGCGCCGCACCCTGCTGTAAACGGTAACCACGCTGATGCAAGCTGGTACCGGATAGATCCAAAGACAAAGTGGCTTCGCCACGACGTAGGTGTAGGTGGATGCGCACATCAGGACTGATTTTGTCCACTGACGGGCGATTACCTTCTGCGTCACGCAGCGCATCAACAATGGCATCTTTAACCTTGAGTGCGCCAAAATGGGTGTTATCAATCCCCGAGCCACGCCCAGTGAACTCTACGGATAAGGTGCCGTTGGCCTGCAAATGCTCTGACCAGTCCACGTCATTGACCCCGTGGTATAAATCTTCAACTGTTTTAACGCTAAAGCGCTTCAGCACCAGCAACACACGGTTAGCCAAACGCGACCACAGGCACATTCGATAAGCGGCCTGCATGGTGCCGCGCCCAGAGACTCCTGCGAGTTGTTCGCGGGCATCGGTCAAGCCCAGCGTTTGCGCTTCATCCAGCAGCAAACCCTCCAGACTCTTAGGGCAGGTTAGATACAGTTCAACTTCTTTATTGGCGGGCATAAAAATTCCAGTAGGTGCTTAATTCAAACTATCTTTATCTGTAACGTATATTTACTCAGTCAAACCAATGACCTTTTGTCAGTTTATAGCCGACTGACAACTCTGTTTTATTAAAAGCGTGCCGCATTTGCGCAACCGCATAATAAATAGAAAGCGCTCGAAACCCTCGCTGAGCTGAGCATTGGGCTGAAACACAGTGTTTCTTATGTTTTTTGGGTCAAAAATAATCGCTGCATATAACAAAACAATCATTCCATCAGCGCCCTGCATTAGCTAGAACTGCTAGGTGCTTGCGTTACTTGCAATGCGCTTTACTGATTTGCAGCATATGAACTTCATAACTGTACAGTATACGGTTTTATTACAAAGCCGACGGGAACAATTTAAGTCAAACACTGAGGGCTACACCCAATGAGAAGACTCAAGCGTGATCCGTTAGAACGTGCTTTTTTACGTGGC
>CAZEZR010000059.1:0-18158 GCA_964516465.1 uncultured Thiopseudomonas sp.
CCGCATGCAGGGTGTTGTGGGGGCTGAGGGCTAAAAACCCTCGGCTACCCGATTATGCCTTTGTAGCCAATTGCTCGTACCCGAGCAATACTGACGGGCTAAAAGACTCAAACTGCCAGCGAGGCAATCTTTGCCTGTCAGTTTTGTAGCCTGAAATAAGCTCATCAAGATCTGATGGCTTATCGATACCAAGAACGCATTTAGCTTTTTCAAAATATGATTTTGATGATGACCTTGCGAACACTTCAAAGGCACTATGGAACCGACCGACATACAACAAGGTGTCTGGAAACCAGTGCGAGTAAATGTCAGCCTGATGGATTTCAGCTCTCATAAATAGTACAAAGTCCGCTTGCATTAAGTACCGAAACTCAAGTCCAGAACTTTTGCTACGCTGCTCAAGCAAGTAAGCATGCAGAGATAAACGATTCAATTTCAATCTATTATTTCTATGTTCCAATGATCCTAAGTATGCTCGAAACACATCATAACCAACCATTACGTCCTTGCCATAATCTGACTGACCTGAAATATAATATTGCTGAGAAAGCAGAAGACTAACCGCTGAAAACCGCTCGTGCTTTATTAAGATTGCCACCAAATAAAGGAACAACTCATGAGCAATAAATTTAAAGTTATCAAAATCCCACTCACTCCAGCGATTAACATGCTCTGGCCTATTTGTGTAAGGTATCAATCCCTCAAAAAATCGATGGAGCTTTAAAACATTCTCTTCGATAGGTGCATATTGTGCAATTGTCACGAATAGGGATATAGCCTCATTTCGATAAGGAAGAAAATAATCAATATTTTCCATTACTTGATCATCAAACTCTCCTTCCTTTTCTGTGATTCTGAACTTCTCAAGGTTGGCTGAAAAACTCGTTAGATACTCGTCCAGCGCACCTGATGCAAATGGCTTGCTATCTTTGACTGCAGAGACGGCTCTTTTGTAAGCGGCAGTCGTTCCTAATGATATTCCCTCTGGTTCTTCTAAAAATGAAGGTCTTTTCCCGATCTCTGGTCTTCTATATAGCGGTTTGTCATACACCCATCGCAAAAGCTTCTCAAAGTTTTCGGCGTAATTATCAGGCTCACTCAGGTCTATATAGATTCTTGATTTGTAATAAGTAGGTAGATACGCTTTTCCTTGGTCATCTTTCTCTGAGATTACTGCTACAAATTTATCTTGCTCTTGATCTTCATAAACTTCGCGCGAGATGATCTGTGTTTCCGTCCCTACACCACCAGCACGGCCATCTGCTTTGGCCGCGTACACCTCATCACAGACTATCGCCACTTTCGATATCTCTGAATCTGTAACCATTTTTTCCATGAACGCCACTGCGTCGTGGCCTTCCTTTAAATCCCATTTGTCTAAGATGACATGAACGCCAGACTCAGCTAGATCACTAGCTAAATCAATCACCCATTGTTCATGAGTAGGATTCGACCAGCTATAAGATATAAAAAGTTTTGGATTTTCCATCAGCTCTAGATTTCCCCCCCAAGGCATAACGCCGCCAACACAGGCGAGCGGCAGCGAGTCCAGCCAGCTTGCTGGCGGTTGTGATTGGCCTTGTTAGCCATTATTTCGCCAGAGTTTGAGCTTTTGTAGCAGTGTATATTGCTTTGCCATTTGTATCGATTCTTCACTAGTATTAGGCGCTAAAAATGAAATCGATGCTCGGATTGAGACAACAAAACAAAGAAAGTCTACTGCACCAATTGCCTTGTAAAAGTTAATCGGTGAACCATAATCTAGATCTGAAAATGCACCATGCAATATGCCATGACGGTTAGTTTTATCGTCATAGCTATAATTAGACGATTTGACATATAAACTATTTTTTGTAAAGTGAACAAACGAGTCTAACGCTCCTACAATTTCATTTACTGCTCCGATATTATTTTTAATCACGTCCTCTTTACAATGCTCGGCTAATGACGAAAAGACATTTTTAACGTATTCCTCCGATAATCCTTTGGCCTCTAGCACTTTTCGGGCAGCTCCCTCAATTACTGGAATAAGGCCTGATGCAGCAACATGATGTAAACCTAAAAAGTGAGCATCAATTGCTTCTGAAATTATTGTCTTATAATCAGATATATGCGGAACAATTGGATACCTAGAAATTACCATCCTGGCTAAATATTCATTTGTATATACACGGCTCAATAGCAACTCTAAGTTTGAATCATTATTTTTATAGATGTCATATGCAATTACACTCAAGCACTCCATTGGAACGTAGGGCGGAACAAACCATCCAGCTTTACTGAACTGTTCTTTGTAATAGTCCACTTCACCAATACTCCAGATAAGGGCTAACATTATATTAGTAAGCATGCGCGTTTCGCTGCCAGACCTACTTAGTTTACTTAATCGTAAAGCATTGTTTATACGCAGCTTTTCTGCCCTTAGCAAGGCAACCGTCTATGGTAATCCGTGCATGCTCATTTCCCTCTTCGAAAATGCGTATTATTCATCCAGCTAACAGCTCTATCCTTAGGTTTTACTGGCTCTTCTTAAGCTTCTAAGGAGGCAAAGCGTGCATCCCGTAGCAGGAAACTGTGCGCTTTGCTTTTTAACAACTACATTGAAGTCTAGAAAACAAGTTTTGATAAAGGAGTATCAGAATGTCTAGCAGTCCTTTTCTTAGTGCTATCAGCCAAGCCATGCGCCAAAAAGGCTATGTACTAAAAACTGAAAAAACCTACCTGCACTGGATTAAGCGCTTCATCTTATTTCATGAAAAACGCCACCCGCAAAACATGGGTGCTGATGAAGTTCGTGCGTTTTTATTGTTTCATTGCTCTACGGTGCCGGGCTGCGAGTTAATGAGTGCTTACGTTGTACTCAATTTTCACGATGTACCAATGCGCATCACCGGCGGGGGTTTTTACGGAGATTTCATCATCAACGGTTTTGCCTAGGCAGGCTTTGGCCATGGGTGATCTGAGGGAGATGTAGTCTTTTTCGCCATACACTTCTTCATCACCGACAATGCGAAAACGTAGGGTTTCGCCGTCATCGTTTTCCAGCTCGCACCAAGCGCCAAAATAGACTTTGCCTTCTTGAGCGGGGTTGTAGGCGATTTCTTCGGCCACTTCAAACAGCTTAGTGAGGTGACGTATTCTGCGATCAATTTCGCGCAACTTACGCTTATTGTATTGGTAATCGGCGTTTTCCGAGCGATCGCCGAGGCTGGCGGCCCAAGACACGATTTCAGTGATTTCCGGGCGCAAGGTGCGGTGCAGGTATTCCAGTTCGTCTTTTAGCTTTTTATAGCCTTCAGCGGTTAAAAGTTTTCGAGTCATAATTAACGCTCAAGTTTGGGGTGACATGGGTACGCTACAAAAATAACTCAGCCGCTTATCTCTGTTGCAGATAAGCGGCTGAGTTGTATTGCTAAGCTTGGATCAGTTCTTTTGATTGATCAATAGCACATGCTTGGCATCTTTATCGTTGGCCTCAACCATCACTGAATCACTGGTCCACTGCGCCTTCATTGCATCGCCTTCGCTGGAAACGCTGGCTTTAAGCTCAAGACGGGCAACACTGGACAGCTTTAAATTGGGCATCAGCGAGTCGGCATCGGTCAATGTAATACGCGCAGGCAGGTCAGCAACGGTGAGGCGCTTCGCTGCGAGTGGCATCGGTGGACCGCCTTGCGCACGGGCAAAGACATACACGGTGTCGCTGGGCGAAACTTGTTCAGCAAACTCATCACTTAATGTAACGTCAACAACCACTTGATAATCATTGGCAACTGCTGGCTGATCGCTTGTTTGGTCTGCTTGCGCACTGCTGCTGGCCTGTGACTGGGGGCTGTTGGCTAAAGCACTGCGTGCGCGCTCAATCCCGGTCAGAATAGCTTGGTAGGATGGATCTTGTGGATCAATACCCTTGGAGAGCTGGGTCCAGGCATCAATCGCATCTTGGTAGCGCCCTGCTTCATAGGCGGCAATCCCCACCAAGCCTAAGCTGGTGGCTTCATTGGGGTCTTGGCGTAATGCTTCATCCACTAAACTTTGCAGTTGATCATTCCACTGGCTGCCATTGGCAAAGTACAACGCCTGCGCCCACTGGCCTAACAAGTCAGGTTGGCGACCCACCAGCTCAATGGTTTTCTCATAAGCCTGTGCCGCTTCTTTAGGGCGCTGCTCCGCCATATAGGTGCGGCCCAGAAAGTACCAAGCATCCACAGATTGTGGCTGAATACGTACGGTCTCTTCCAGACGCTCAATCATTTCTGCAGTGCTCTTCGGCTCTTCAGCAAGGCTCAGAGTTAAAGCCACTTTATCGCTGGAGCCCCAAACAAAGTACAAACCTAAACCAGCAATGGGCAGCAATAACGCAGCAATCAAAGGTAAGGCGTTACCGAGGTTAGCGCTTTGCTTAGGACGACCCACATCGGTGTCATCCAACAGCTCGCGGTCCGCTTCAAGGCGGCCTTCTTCCAGCTGTGCTGCTGTCAGTGCGCCGCTGGCGTGCTGTTCTTCAAGCTCAGCAATATGTTCCTCATACAGAGCAACGTTTAGCGCGGTACGGTCTTCTTCTGTCTGATCTTTACGGCCGCGGAGTACCGGCCAAAGCAACAAAAGTAATGCTATAAGCAATAGCAGTACTGCGTAAATCCAAAACTGTGTCATAACGAAGGGGTATCCTACTTATACTTCTTAAGAATATCTGCTAAGCGATCTTGCTCATCGCCAGATAAATGCTGCTCTTTTTCTTGCTCAGCACGCACTGTGCGGCGACGTCGGATAACGATGATGGCCACTGCCAAAAAACCTAAGCCTAAAAGAGTGGCTGGCCCATACCAGAGCAATAGCGTGGTTTTATTAACTGGCGGCTTATAGCGGACAAAGTCGCCATAACGGTCGACTAAAAAGCCAACAATTTCTTCATTGCTCTGACCTTGCTTAAGCTGCTTATAGATCTCATCGCGCATATCCATCGAAATGGGTGCATCTGAGTCAGCAATGTTTTGGTTTTGACATTTAGGACAACGCAGCTGCTCAACCAAAGTGCGATAGCGCTCACGCTCCGCTTGACTGTTAAACTCATAGGTATCAATGGAGGCTTGCGCAGTGCTTAAAAAAGCAATACTCAAGCCTAAAGCATAGAGAAAACGCTTCATTGGCTGAGTAACTCCTGATAAATAGGCCCGATTTCTTCTCGCCACATACGCTCATCAATCACGCCAGTATGGCGGTGCACAATATAGCCATTTTTATCGATAATAAAGGTTTCAGGCGCGCCATAAACCCCTAATTCAAAGCCTAGAGTGCCTTGCGGATCATTGATATTAAGCTGATAGGGGTTTAAAAAGTCACGCAACCAGCGCTGTGCATCTGCGTTGTTGTCTTTGTAGTTAATCCCATGGATCACTACCCCCTGCTCGGCTAAATCATTAAACACGGGGTGCTCGATCTTGCACTCAACACACCAGGTCGCCCAGACGTTAACCAATGCTGGGCGGCCAATGACATCGGCTTGGGTGATCACCTCATTAGGGTCATCCACCGAGTTGGTAGTGAACTCTGGAAATGGCTTACCCACTAAAGCAGACGGCAATTTACTTGGATCATTGTGCATGCCAAACCACGCCATAGCGGCAAACAGTCCCACACCGAACAACACAGCAATTAAGGCAATCAATCGTGATCTAGACATGCACAGTTTTCTCTTTATCAGTGACACCTAAAGCGTCTTTAACTTTTTTTCTAACCTTAACCCGGTAGCGTCGATCCATGGCCGATAAAATACCGCCAAGTGCAGTAAAGAAGCCGCCAATCCAGATCCAACGGACAAAGGGTTTAATATGTACACGTATCGCCCAAGCACCGTTCTCCAGCGGCTCACCCATGGCAACATATAAGTCGCGGGTAAAGCCTGGATCAATCCCAGCTTCGGTCATGGGCATTTGTTGCACCACATATAAACGCTTTTCTGGGTGCAGCAAAGCAATCTCACGCTCATCCTTAAAGATGCGGATATTGCCTTTATCGGAAATAAAGTTGGGTCCCTCGAAGTGCTCAGCACCCTCGAACAGGAAACGGTAACCGCCCATTTCTAAAGAATCGCCCGGGGCCATTTTCAGGTCACGCTCATCACTGTACTGGCTGGATAACACCACACCCACAGCCATAAACACCATACCTAAGTGACCCAGCTGCATTCCCCAGTAACTGCGGGTCAGCGAACGCATACCGCGCCATAAGCCTTTATTGCGGGTTTTATCGAGGATATCCCGCGCACTGGCCAACAGCACCCATGCACAGACAAAGAACAAGGCCAACACAGCAATATTAAAGTCGCGGTAAAGCACACTGCCAATACCTGCCAAGACCGCGCTCAACAGTAGAACCGGGCCAAGCATTTTAATCAGCCATTGACCTGGGGTGTTTTTCCAGCGAGTAATAATGCCCACACCCATGGCCAGCATCAAGATGCCCATCAACGGCACAAACAGTGCGTTAAAGTACGGCGGCCCCACCGACAATTTAGCGCCGGTTAATGAGTCAAGTATCAATGGATACAAAGTACCCAGCAGCACCGTTGCGGTAGCCACCACCAAGATGATGTTGTTGATCAGCAATAAGGTCTCTTTAGACCAGAAGCCAAAGCCCACCTTACTCTTCACCTCGGGGGCGCGAATCACAAACAAAATCAGTGACGACAGTACCACCACCAACAAGAACACTAGAATAAATATGCCGCGCTCTGGATCCGCAGCAAACGCATGCACCGAGGTGAGAACACCGGAACGGACTAAGAAGGCACCCAGCAAACTCAAGGAGAAGGCAGCAATGGCTAAGAGTACGGTCCAGTTTTTAAACACCCCACGTTTTTCAGTCACTGCCAATGAGTGGATTAAGGCAGTACCCACTAGCCATGGCATAAAGGAAGCGTTTTCTACTGGGTCCCAGAACCACCAACCGCCCCAACCTAATTCGTAGTATGCCCACCATGAACCCAACGCAATACCTATGCCTAAAAAGGCCCAAGCCACCAGAGTCCATGGACGTGACCAGCGTGCCCAAGCCGCATCGAGCTTACCGCCTATGAGCGCGGCAATGGCAAACGCAAAAGCCACTGAGAAGCCCACATAGCCCATATACAACATCGGCGGGTGAACCACTAAACCGAGGTCTTGTAGCAATGGGTTGAGGTCATTACCATCGGCCGGCATTTGCGGCAAGATGCGCTCAAATGGGTTCGAGGTGACAATCATAAACAGCAAGAAGCCCACGCTGACCATGCCCATCACGGCGAGCACTCGAGCCAGCATTTCCTCCGGCAGATGCCGTGAGAAAATGGCCACGGCAAAAGTCCAACCGCCGAGGGTTAATGCCCACAATAAGAGCGAACCCTCGTGTGCCCCCCACAGCGCACTGAACTTGTAAAACCAAGGCAGCGCACTGTTTGAGTTAGATGCTACATAGAGCACCGAAAAGTCATCGGCCATAAATGACCAACTCAAACAGGCAAAGGCGATCACTAAAAAGATGAACTGCCCCCACGCTGCAGGCTGGCCTAAACTCATCCATTTGTGGTCACCGCGCCAGGCACCGACCATTGGAAAAAAGGACAAAACACCCGCAAAACATAATGCTAGGATCATGGCTAACTGACCCAGTTCCGGCACAAACAACGCCGCATTACTCATCTTTTTGATTCCTTTTGCGCATCTTCATAATGTTGCAGCATGCCTGTCTTTTCTAAGGCACTACTGACTTCCGGCGGCATATAGTTCTCATCATGCTTGGCCAACACTTCATCGGCAATTAATAAGCCATTTTCATTTAAACGACCTAACGCCACAATGCCCTGACCTTCGCGGAACAAGTCAGGCAGAATACCGCGGTATTGGATCCTAGTATCGGCATCACCATCGGTGACCACAAAATCAACCGTCAAGGAGTCTTCACTGCGGCTCAATGAGCCTTCTTTCACCAAACCACCGGCTCGAATACGTGCACCTTGTGGCGCTTCACCGTTCATGATTTGCGTTGGTGTATAGAATAGGTTGATGTTTTGCTGCAATGCCGCCAAACCTAGTCCCACAGTTGCAGCCACACCCAGCAGAATCGCAACAATAATAATTAAACGTTTTTTACGAATAGGGTTCACTGTTGAGCCTCCCGGCGCAAACGACGCGCCTCATTCTTAAAGTAACGTTGACGGGCCAGTAACGGCAAAACCACATTCAACAATAAAATTATAAATCCGATGCCGTAGGCAGACCACACGTAAATTCCATGATTGCCCATAGCTAAGAACTCAGCGAACGAATTAAAATTCATACACCTCTCCCGATCTGCCGTACGACTTCTGCTTGCGCCCAGCGGGTCCGCGACTCGCGACGTAACACTTCAAGACGCATGCGCACCAGTAATACAGCTGCGAAAAAACAATAAAAGCCAAGCGTCATAATCAACAACGGCAACCACATTTCCATGGGCATGGCTGGCTTCTCAGTGATCGTAAAAGTAGCTGGCTGGTGCAACGTATTCCACCAGTCTACCGAGTACTTGATGATGGGAATATTAACAACACCAACAATGGCCAAAATAGCACAAGCTTTAGCAGCACTGTCACGGTTAGTGATGGCATGCCCTAAGGCAATAATCCCAAAATATAAAAACAACAGAATTAACATGGCAGTTAAGCGTGCATCCCAAACCCACCAGGCACCCCAAGTGGGTTTCCCCCAAATCGCGCCAGTTGCCAGGGCGATCACGGTCATCCACGCACCAATTGGCGCCGCCTGCTGAATTGCCACATCAGCAATTTTCATTCGCCAAACCAAGCCAACAATGCCGGCTATGGCCAGTGATATATAGGTGGACTGGGCTAAAAAGGCTGCTGGCACATGCAGATAAATAATGCGAAAGCTATTGCCTTGTTGGTAGTCCGGCGGTGCATAAGCTAAACCCAGTACCGCACCGGCTAAAATCAACAACGCAGCACTGACACTGAGCCAAGGCAACCAGCGGCCACTTATTTCGTAAAACCACTTGGGCGAGCCTAGTTTATGAAACCACGTCCAATTCATCGAGATACTCACAGTTGTTCAATATCAATTATGCAAGTGTATGACAGTTTGCGTTGTTACTTGTGCAGCTTATTGTCACACATTTATTCGTTATTCGAGTGTTATTCGCCAACACTGATGCGCAAACCTGCGGCAATGGCAAACGGCGCCAAGGTTAGCGTCAACATCATTAAGGCGGCCATCCATAAAAAATAACCGGCAGTGGGCAACCCGTGTAAAGCAGCTTGAATCACCCCACTGCCTAAAATCAGTACCGGAATGTATAGCGGTAAAATCAATAATGCCAATAATATTCCGCCCCGCTTCAAGCCAACCGTCAGTGCAGCGCCAACTGCGCCTAATAAACTCAGCACCGGCGTGCCTAACAACAATGACAATAACAAAACCGGCATCAGCTCAGCTGGCAAGCCCAACATCAGCGCCAGCAAAGGTGATAACAACACCAAGGCTAAGCCGCAGTACAGCCAATGGGCCAGCACTTTGGCCAGCACCATAACCACTAAGGGGTGCGGCGCCACCACCCACTGCTCCAGCGAACCATCTTCAAAGTCACTGCGAAATAAGCCATCCAATGATAATAACACTGCTAACAACGCAGCCACCCAGAGCAAACCTGGGGATAGAGTTTGCAGCAATTGTGACTCTGGCCCCACCGCCAACGGAAAGAGCGCAATCACAATGGCAAAAAACACCAGTGGATTCACCAGTTCTGCTGGGCGGCGAAACACAATCCGCGTCTCACGCAGCAACATCAAGGCAAAGACATTACTCATAGCGCTGCCTGCCCTAAATCAATTTCACGAAAAGTATCAGGTACATTTTGTAATGGGTGATGGGTGGTCAGTACTACCATGCCACCGTTATTACAGTGCTCAGCTAAATGCAGCTCTAGCTGGGTTACCGCCTGTTTATCCAGAGCGGTAAAAGGCTCATCCAAAATCCACAATGCCGGTGCATTTAAGTATAAACGCGCTAAACCCACACGCCGTTGTTGCCCGGCCGATAACGTATAACAAGGCACATCTTCAAAACCAGCCAAACCCACAGCCGCCAAGGCCTGCCAAATCTGTTCACGACTGGCACCATGATGCAAGGCGGATAACCACATTAAATTCTCTTCTGCGGTCAACAAGCCTTTAATGCCTGGCGCATGCCCCAGCCATAATAAGTTGCTGACCAGCTCATGGCGCTGTTTCTGAATACTGACCCCATTGATCAACACCTCACCTGCAGTGGGCTGCATCAGGCCTGACAGCAGACGCAATAAACTGGTTTTACCACTGCCGTTGGGGCCACCGATTTGCAGCATATCCTTGGGCTTAACACTGACACTGAGGTTTTCAAACAACAGTCGCCAATCGCGCTCACAGGTTAAATTAACAGTTTCAAGATAAGCATCGGTCACAAACAAGTCGCCTTGAGGGAAGATTCCAGTCAATTCTACCGAGCAGCTTCGCCACTCTACTGACACTTTAATCAGCGGCAATTATACACAGCTGTGCAGAAAGCGCGGCAGTCATTTACAAAGCATTTACAATAGCTTGCAAGCATCTTGCCCATTCAGGATCTGTTTCGTTGGGCTGAGCTAATATTTAGGCTGATCCAGCTCCCGTAGGACAGCTATCAGCAAGTGACGCCAGCTTTTACGGAAAAGATATACTATATCATCCACCAGCCATTCTCTAGGTACTACACCACTGTGCTGCATCTGTATTCAATTCGACGGAATCAGTCCATTTCTATTGACTTTATCCCATGGTAAATCCTAAGCCTTCCCAGCAACGCACATAACGCAAGAGTCTGCTTATCGGCCGCAGGAACTGCTTAAGCTTCGCGCTCAGCTCAACAAACCGGCAAAAGGTTGATGCAAACGTGCTGAATAATACATTCCAGCAAAGCACAGTAATGCTGCACTGTAAGCTAACCAACGCACCTCCATGCTGTATTTATTACGAAAAGCAAACACGCCAAACACTACATAGAGCACCAGCAGCAACAATTTAGCTTGCAACCAAGCCGCTGATAAAGGCGCATAGTTTAAGATCATTAACAGCAACAACGCAGCCAACAGCAAACAGGTATCAATCACATAGCTGAGGCGGTTTACTTTTTTCTGTAGCCCACTGCCACTGCCCATCAACAAAACCCACAAACCGCGCAGTACAAACAAACTGCCGCTGAGTAACACTAAGCCAATATGAATATTTTTAACCAGCAAATAATGTTCGGCAAACATCGCGCCCTCTCCTTTAACAGCTGCGCTCCATAACTTTCTGCGCTTTCACAGCAAAACTCAGCACTGTAGAGCATCTCAATACTGGTTTTAGCATCAGTTTAAAGCTTAACCATCAGGACAAACTTGATTAAAAGCATAAGATGCAAATAGCTCTGTAGATAAGCAAAACCCGCCTACAGCGGGTTGAACTCGATGCCCTGTAAGCTACTCAAGGCTTTTGCAAATAACCATTGGCCTGCAGCAAATGTTGCTCATCAAGCCCGCCAACCAGCGCAGCCAGTTGCATCTGATGAATAATCAAAGACACCTTAGCGTCCAACAACTCTAACTGCATCTGCGCCACTGC
Organism: uncultured Thiopseudomonas sp.; assembly: GCA_964516465.1. Taxonomy (GTDB): domain Bacteria; phylum Pseudomonadota; class Gammaproteobacteria; order Pseudomonadales; family Pseudomonadaceae; genus Denitrificimonas. Next base: position 11,651 of record CAZEZR010000059.1, read on the forward strand.
GTTTTCAGCATCTAAGCGCTCTAAAGTGGTGTTATCACCCAGTTCATGGCCTAGACGTGTTGCTGCAAGCCGTTCTTGGCTGGCTTTGACCCCTTGCTGCAAAGCACTGATTTGTTGTCCATTCACTTGTATACCAAGCCATGCTGCGCGGGTTTGTTGCTGAATTTGTTGCCGTAGCACCTCACCTTGAGCCAGGTTTTGCTCCTGCAAGTGTAAAGCTTCGCGGTGTTTCGAGCTGCGGTAACCGCCGGTAAAAATAGGCACATTAAATTGTACGCCCACCATCCACTCGTCAGCCTTATTCAACGCTGAACCATAGCGGCCGCTGCCGTCCAACTTTTCGTAGCCCACATGCCCAAGCAAATCCAGCGTTGGACTGCTCCAACTGGAATATTGCGCCACTTGCTCAGCGGCAATGGTGACGCCTTTAGCATGCATCTGCAGCATGGGATTGAGCTGCACTACCTCAGTCAGCCAGTCGGCAAGCGGATCTAAATGTGGTGCTTGCACCGGTGTTTGCAAAGGCAAACTCAGCAAGTGCTGTGGGGTCTGGGTGGTTAAATCAGTAAAGTCAGCGGCGGCCAACTCTGCTTGCATCTGCGCCGCTAGCAGCTGTGCTTGTAAGCCTTGCGCATGGGCTAGGGTTTCATAGGTGTCTGTCACCGGACGATCACCCAGCGCAAAACGCGCTTGGCTTTCTTTATGAACCAAATCAACCTGATTCTTCTGATCGGTTAACAGACTGACTTTTTCACGTGCCAGTAAAACCGCAAAATAGCGCTGAGCAACTTTGAGCAACAAGCTTTGTTGTGCCGCTTGCCACTTTAACTCCGCCACTTCCGCAGTCAGTCGCAGTTGGCGGCTTTGCGCCAAACGTGCTCGATCCAAGATTGGCTGTTTAATCCCTAAACCGTAACTGTACAAGTCACCGCCGCGCACCGAGGTATTAAACTCCACATCTTTCGAAGTCATGCCTGCTGGGTTATCCAGCGTACCGGGCATAATAAACTGTGCGCCTTCAACACTACTGGTACGGCCTGCACGCCCCGCAGTGGCTGTTGCCCCTATGTTTGGTAACCACAGGCTACGCGCCTGACTGCGCTGCTCAGTACCGGCCTCAACTGCTGCCTGCTCAGCCTGATACTCTGGATCATTGCCCTGCGCTAAACGCCAAGTATCCAGTAAATCCATGGGCTGAGCGCTGCTTACGCTGTGCCACAACAGGCCGAGTAACAAGCTGCCAAGTGCATAACGCTTACTTTTGCAAATCAATTGAGACATCACTGGCAACTCCTTAACAACTGGGCTTAATACCCACTTTGCGCAATAGGGTTTCCATCAAGCACCATTTAGTTAAGCCTCTTTGCAGAACATTCGCCCCAACAAACAGGGTAAATACTAACCACCATTGGCTAATAAATAGCGGGCTGGACGGCGCGCCTAAAGCGACTGATAAAATAATAAAAAGACCTGCGACAATCCGCACGACTTGCCATGATGTCATGACGATTCTCCTGTTTTATGAAGGACATCCTGCTTGTTGCGATAGGCAGCGTAATACAGCAATGGAATCACCACTAAGGTCAGTAAGGTGGAAACCAGTACACCAAAGATCAGTGAAATAGCCAGACCGTTAAAAATCGGGTCATCAAGAATAAACAAGGCCCCCAGCATGGCTGCCAACCCTGTCAACACAATGGGTTGCGCACGAGTAATCGCTGAGTTGACCACTGCTTGCTCAAGGGAGCGACCGGCTGCTACTTCTAGGTTAATAAAGTCCACCAGCAAGATGGAGTTGCGCACAATAATGCCGGCTAAAGCAATCATCCCAATCATACTGGTTGCGGTGAACTGCGCGCCAAGCAAGGCATGACCAGGCATCACCCCAATAATGGTCAATGGAATCGGTGCCATAATTACCAACGGGGTTAAATAGGAGGAAAAGTGCGCCACCACCAACAAGTAAATCAGCAAGATGCCGACCGCATAAGCTGCGCCCATATCACGGAAAGTTTCGTAGGTAATTTGCCACTCGCCATCCCACTTTAATGAGTAGTTGCGGTACGGGTCTTGCGGCTGATTAATAAAGTACTCATCAATCGCTGTACCCGCTGGGGTGATGATCTCAGCCAGCGCTGCGCGCGATGCAAAAATACCGTACAACGGGCTGTCCACCGCGCCCGCCATATCAGCCATCACATAATGCACCGGCAACAAGTCTTTGTGGTGAATGGGCTGCTCTTGCAAAGTATCAGTAATCGTCACCAGCTCGGCAATCGCCACCAAATCATTGTTTGCAGTGCGTACTTTAAGCTGCAGCAACGTGGCTAGATCACCCTGCAGCTCTGGATTGAGCTGAATATAGGCTGACGCTGGATACTTACTGCCATCATGCAACCAAGTTGCTGCTTCGCCATGCAAGCCTGCGCGCAATGTACTGACAATATCCGCTTGGTTCACACCTAACTGACTGGCTTTCTGCCGATCAATCAGCAGCAGTTTGCGTGGTGCATCAGCAATTGCACTGTCATCAATGTCCACCATGCCATCCACTTCAGCAAATACTGCACGCACCGCATCACCCACTGCCTGACGCCCCTCAGCAGTTGGCCCATAAATTTCAGCCACCACCGGCGCTAGCACCGGCGGCCCTGGTGGCACTTCAACCACTTTTACATTGGCATTAAAACGCTGGCCGATCGCTTGCAGCGCCGGACGCAAACGGGTAGCCAAGGCATGGCTTTGTTCAGCACGCTCGGATTTTCCCACCAGATTGACTTGAATATCACCGCTTTCGCTGTTGCTGCGCAAATAATACTGCCGCACCAAACCATTGAAGTTAATCGGCGCCGCAGTACCGGCATAGCTTTGATAGTGGGTGACTTCAGGCACTGTGGCCAAATAAGCGCCCAACTCGCCCAGCACAGCGGAGGTTTGCTCTAAAGGTGTGCCAGCTGGCATATCCACGATCACTTGGAACTCTGATTTGTTATCAAATGGCAGCATTTTCAACAGTACTAAGCCAGAGACAGGCAGCAGTATGGATAAACCAATCAGTGCCATCACTGCCAGACCTAAGAAAAAACGATTCAAGCTACCGCGCTGTGGGTCTAAAAAGGGTTTGAAGATTGCCTCAAATAAACGGCTTAAAAATGCCGGTACACGTGCTGATTTTTTATCCTCCTGTGCGGCCTGCTCTTCTGTGGAGTGCTTAAGCCACAAGCGCGCGAGCCAAGGGGTTAAGGTAAAAGCAATCGCCAATGACAACACCATCCCCATACTGGCATTAATCGGAATCGGGCTCATATAAGGTCCCATTAAACCGCTGACAAAGGCCATGGGCAGCAGTGCCGCAATCACGGTAAAGGTCGCAAGAATAGTAGGCCCACCCACTTCATCGACGGCGGAAGGAATAATTTCAAAGAGCTTTTTATCTGGGTGCAAAATTTGATGGCGGTGAATATTTTCCACCACCACAATGGCATCATCGACCAAAATCCCAATGGAGAAAATCAGTGCAAATAGCGACACTCGGTTCAAGGTAAAACCCCAAGCCCATGAGGCAAACAGGGTTGCCGCCAAGGTTAAACCCACTGCCACACCGAGAATTGCCGCTTCACGACGACCCAGTGCAAAGAACACCAAGACCACCACCGACAAGGTGGCAAAAATCAGTTTCTGAATCAGCTGCCGCGCTTTTTCATTGGCCGTAGCACCATAGTCACGGGTTTCTACTACGCTAATATCATGCGGAATTAAAGTATTATCCAGCTCAGCCATGCGCTGCATCACGGCATTGGAGACATCAATAGCATTTTCACCGGGCTTTTTTGTCACTGTTAAAGTGATCGCCGGATACTCTTGCGCGGCTTCGCCCACTGTACCAAAACGCACATAATTACTGGGCTGCAGCGGTCCATCACTGACTGTGGCCACATCGCTTAAGTAAATTGCTCGCCCCTCTTGCACTGCGACAATCAGCTGGGCTACTTCCTGCGCATCACTTAAAAACCGTCCAGCATCAATCTGCACTTGCTGATTGCCCTGCACCAGATTGCCTACTGGTAAACCCAAGTTAGCCGACTGCAGGGTGGCACGCAGATCATTCATGGTTAAACCCAGCGCACTTAAACGCCCCGGATCAAGATCAATCCGGACTGCACGACCCGGGCCACCAATACTGCGCACTTCGCGAGTCCCAGGTACGCGCTTTAACTCAATCTCGATACTGTTGGCAATGCGCTGCAAATCATACGCACCGGTATCGGCAACAGTGCTATATAAAGTTACTGCGACAATCGGCACATCATCAATGCCCATAGGCCGAATAATGGGCGTTAACACACCTAAATCTCTGGGTAACCACTGCTCATTGGAGCGCAAGGCATCGTGCAAATTAACCAAGGCATCATTGCGCGGCACACCGACCTCAAACTGTACCGTGAGCACCGCCATACCTGGCTGCGACACCGACATCACATGCTCAACCCCAGCCATTTGCGAGAGCACTTGTTCAGCTGGTGTGGCCACCATGCTTTCCACATCCCGTACTGCAGCACCAGGAAACGGAATAATCACATTGGCCATGGTGACATTAATTTGCGGCTCTTCTTCTTGCGGGGTGACGAGAATGGCAAAAATACCCAGCAATAATGCCAACAGCGCCAATAACGGAGTGATTTGTGCCGACTGAAACGCCGCGGCAATACGACCGGACAAACCCAGTTCAGGACGCATACCTACTCCTTACTCACCGCATGGCGATCCAGTAAAACCCGTTCGCCAAGGGACAGCCCACTGCGCACTTCAACCTGATCATTGTCAGATGCACCCAAACGCACCTGCCTTAACAGTGGCTTGCCTTGTTCGCTTAACACATACACAGCGGTCAACTCGGCGCGTTGAATCACCGCTGCTTTGGGAATAAATAAGCGCTGCGCTTGTCCTGCCACTGCAGGTTGCAGTAACTGAACTTTGACATGCTGACCAGGGAATAAATCACCCTGTTCATTGGCCACAGCAATGCGTAACAGCATGCTGTGGGTAGCGCGATCAGCAGTGGGTAGCACTTGCACACTTTGCACTGTTAGCGCCCGTTGCCCATGCAGCACACGCACCGCTGCTGTATCTTTTTCAGTTAAGCGCGCCTGTTCAGCAGCAGCCACTGGAACCGAGACACTGACCCGCAATGCCTTAGGATTAAACAAAGACAGTAACGGCATACCGGGCATGGCCATATCCCCTTGCATCACTGGCACATCAATCACTACACCAGCATAGGGCGCACGAATAATAAAAAAATCAGTGGTGACTTGCGCTGCTTGTGCTTGGGCCTGTTGCGCTTTAAGTTGCGCTGCCGCAGCTTGTTGCTGGGCTTGTACACGTTCTAAGGCGGCTTGACTGATGTAGTTTCTGGCAAACAGCTGCTGCTGGCGGTTGAGCTCTTGGTTCAAGGCATGCAACTCAGCACGCAACGCATCCACTTGCGCAGTTACCGCTGCTTGCTGTTGCTTGGCATGGGTGGCATCAATCTGCAACAACACTTGCCCAGCGCGTACCTGGTCCCCTGCGCTGACCTCTATATGTTGAATAACACCTGACACTTGCGCCGCAATCGAGGTTTTAGTTACCGCTTCAATATGCCCTTCATAAGCCGCACTGTTGGCTAAAGATCCGCCCGTGACTTGCGCAGTTTTCGGATCTTGAGCAATGGCGCATGTGCTGAGTAATGCACCTACAACAACAAAAAGCACCTGTCGAATTATCGTCACTAGCGCGCCCTCAGAAATAGTTTATACAATTCTTAAGTGAGTATGTCGCTACACTTGCAGATAAGCAAGCAGCAGCGACACCGCCAGTTAATAGGCTTAAGAACTCTGAGGTTATGGAAGTATTGCTAATAGGTTGTGAGCAGCTTGCCACTTAAAAAACAATAAACAACGGCACAAACAGCTCACTTGGAAACAGCAGTGTAAGGCTCAGCTGTTAAAGAATCATAAATTACATCAACCAGCCAGCCCTGCTCTGCAAGCGGATAACGATCAGCAGCTAAGCGAATATTGCCGTCCACTCCAGCCGCCACTGCTTGCCTATCCTGCCCCATGCGAACACGCACCTGCTGTATTTCCATAGCACTTGACTCAACCTGTATAGCAGCCACTGCACTGCGTATTTCTGAGTTAATGTGTTTTGGGGTGATTAAAAACCAAACAGAATATCAGGTTCAAGCACCGTGATTTAGATGCTTGAGCTTAATTGCGAGAGATGGTATCTACATTTAGAGTTTTTAAAACACACAAAGGAATGCGCATAGAAAATTCTCTTAAAGCGAACACAATACAGAGAAGCAGAGATGCAACACAGGGAGGGGTGCCGGTATTGGGTGATTAGAATATAAAAAACAGGTACAAAAAAGCCCCAATTAAGGGGCTTTTTTATTCTTTAGGCTTATCGAGCCTTTAGATGGTGCGGACAGAGAGACTCGAACTCTCACACCTCGCGGCGCCAG
>CAZEZR010000060.1:0-17765 GCA_964516465.1 uncultured Thiopseudomonas sp.
CCACTACCTAGCATACAAGGCGAAGTCAGAGAGCCTTCATGGTCCCCTTATTTAAACTGATGATGGGTTACCTATAACTTGATCTATAATGTAGTTTTTTGGAGCTTGAAATATGCAAATGCTGAAATTCGGTAAACTTGCTGCTTTATCATTGGCCTTAGCGGTCGCTGTAGGTTGTTCTTCCAAAGGCGGCGACGCTAGCGGTGAGGGTGCAATGGATCCGAATGCCGGTTACGGCGCAGGTGCAGGTGCGATTGATGGGAGCTATGACAGCAGCTATGACAGTGCAGCAAGTCAAGAAGCGGCACTGCGTGCAATCACTACGTTCTACTTTGAATTTGATAGTTCAGATTTAAAGCATGAAGCAATGCGCGCACTGGATGTCCACGCCCGTGACTTACAAAGCAATGGCAACCGTGTTGTTCTAGAAGGCCACACTGATGAGCGCGGTACCCGTGAATACAATATGGCTTTGGGTGAGCGTCGTGCTCAAGCAGTACAACGTTATTTAGTACTGCAAGGTGTTTCACCTGCACAGCTCGAGCTCGTGTCCTATGGTGAAGAAAGCCCTGTGGCGACTGGTCATAACGAAAGCGCATGGGCACAAAACCGTCGCGTTGAACTGCGTAAGTAATCGACAATGAAAATAATCCGTCCAACCCTGATAGCTTTGGCCCTCAGCCTGCCAACTTTGGCAGTTGCTGCGATCCCGATCGCTGATCGTTCAGCCTATGCCGATGCATATGCTGACTCAGGTCAGGGCATGAACGGAACCCGAACTGGAGGTGGTGCTGCGGCGCCACTTTCCGCTCAAGGTCAATTGTTCATGCAGTTACAACAGATGCAACAAGAGATAACCACGCTGCGTGGTATGTTTGAAGAGCAGCAGTATGAGTTACGCCAATTACGCCAAGAAAGTCTTGAGCGTTACCAGACATTAGACAGTCGCATCAATCAGGCTGGCAGTGCACAAGCACCAAGCCAATCTGCCGCGTCTGAGCAACAAGCGGCATCCACCGCTCAATCAAAATCAAAGCCATCAGCAGCAGCTGAGTCGGATCCTGAGACAGAAAAAGTCTATTACGATGCGTCGTTTGATTTAATTAAAGCGCGCGACTTTGATAATGCAGAAAAAGCTTTTACTGCTTTTTTGCGCAAATACCCGAATAGCCAGTACGCAGGTAATGCGCAGTACTGGTTAGGTGAAGTGCATTTAGTCCAAGGTGATATGGATGCTGCGGGTAATGCCTTTGCTAAGGTGACTGAAAACTATCCTGAACATAATAAAGTGCCTGATTCTTTATATAAATTGGCCGATGTCGAGCGGCGCTTAGGGCGAACCGATCGAGCGCGCGGGATTTTGCAGCAAGTGCTGAAGCAGTACCCCAATAGCTCTGCAGCGCAGTTGGCGCAAAGAGATTTAGCTAAGCTTTAATTGCACTGTTGACTCAGCATTTAGAGTGCTCCGGCCTTCTGTGCTTGCCTTAGTCAGTCCGGTGAGTGTGCTAGCTATACTCTCTATCATGCTGCTTAGGTTAGCGCTAAAGTAGAGGCTTATCTTACTCGCTACACTGCAGCAGCTGCCCAGTAACAGATTGGCAGCAACAGACTTTATTTTAATACTTATCTGATTTTTGCCGGAATTTGACTCGCTCGCTTTATGCTGAGCGGTCAGTTGTTCGGCAAGGTGTCTCTAAGGTGAATAGCGTTATGAGCAAGCGCGCAGTGATACTGCTTTCTGGTGGGTTAGACTCGGCGACAGTATTGGCTATGGCCAAAGCAGAGGGCTATGAGTGCTACACCATGAGCTTTGATTATGGCCAGCGCCATCGTAGTGAGTTGCAGGCCGCGCAACAGGTGTCTAGCGCATTAGGTGCGCTTGAGCATAAGGTGATCGGAATTAATCTGGATGGTATTGGCGGCTCGGTACTGACCGATAGCAGTTTGGCGGTGCCCGCAGCGACCCAGTCCGCTGAGATTCCAGCCACTTATGTGCCGGCACGCAACACAGTGTTTTTATCCTTAGCGTTGGGGTGGGCTGAGGTGTTGCAGGCCTATGATATTTTTATTGGGGTCAATGATGTGGACTACTCTGGTTATCCAGATTGTCGGGCAGAGTTTGTTCAGGCATTCGAGCGCGTAGCCAATCTAGCAACCCGTGAAGGCGTAGAGGGCCGTCAATTTCGTATTCAAGCGCCCCTGCAAAGTATGAGTAAGGCTGTTATCATTCAGAGTGGCACACAGCTAGGGGTAGACTATGCGCTGACTGTCTCGTGTTATCAGGCTGATAATCAAGGGCGGGCATGTGGAGTCTGTGACAGCTGTCAATTGCGTAGACAAGGTTTTTTGAACGCAGCTATTAACGATCCAACACGATATTTTTGACAATAATAAAACTTATGCTTGCGCTGAGCTGGGAAGTCCGTATGATTCGCACCCCGATTAGGGTCGTTAGCTCAGTGGTAGAGCAGTTGGCTTTTAACCAATTGGTCGCAGGTTCGAATCCCGCACGACCCACCAACTTCGCTTTATGCATCAGTTTATTGTCAACATTGTGTTGTATCTTTTTTACATCAATAAGAACTACACTTGTTAACATTGCGCCTGTGTGCGCTGTGAGGACTGGCATCAATGACGCAAATTTCTGAACGTATTTTAGTTCAAGCACACTTGGCAGCTAAGCAGGTCGAAGCCCTGACGCCTGAACAAGAGGCGCATTATTCTGAGCTTATTATTGCTGAACTTAAAGCCCAGAATGCTGTTTTAGTGGCACATTATTATTGCGACCCGGTAATTCAAGAACTCGCTGAGAGAAGTGGCGGCCGTGTGGCTGACTCTCTAGAGATGGCTCGCTTCGGTAGTGAGCATAGCGCGCAAACTCTGGTGGTCGCTGGAGTGCGTTTTATGGGAGAGACGGCGAAAATCCTCAATCCTGAAAAACGTATTTTAATGCCGACTTTGGATGCGACTTGTTCTTTGGATTTGGGTTGTCCAATTAAAGAGTTTTCTGAGTTTTGTGATCAGCACCCTGAGCGGACGGTGGTGGTGTATGCCAATACCTCTGCGGCAGTGAAAGCCCGTGCTGATTGGGTGGTCACGTCCAGCTGTGCTTTAGATATTGTTGAAAGCTTGATGGACAATGGCGAAAAGATTTTATGGGCACCGGATGAGCATTTAGGCCGCTATATTCAGCGTGAAACTGGCGCGGATATGCTGCTATGGGAAGGTGCTTGTATTGTTCATGAAGAGTTTAAGGCCAAGCAGCTTGAGTCTATGAAAGGCTTGTATCCTGATGCTGCGGTATTGGCTCACCCTGAGTCGCCCACTGCGGTATTGGAGTTGGCGGATGTGATTGGCTCAACCACGCAGTTGATTAAGGCGACACAAGAGTTGCCTAATCAGCAGTTTATTGTTGCGACTGATCGTGGCATTTTTTACAAGATGCAGCAGTTAAGTCCCAATAAGACCTTTATTGCCGCGCCAACCGCCGGTGAAGGTGCTGCCTGCCGCAGTTGTGCCAACTGTCCGTGGATGGCGATGAATACCCTTGAGGCGTTGCTGTTGAGCTTGCAAAATGGTGACAATGAAATCACTGTGGATCCGGCGATTATTCCTAAGGCGGTTCGTCCGTTGCAGCGGATGCTGGACTTTACCCGCGATGCGCAAATTACTTTAGTGGGTAATGCGTAAGCGCTAGCTGGCTTGTTGAGTTGGTAGCAATTGATTAGCGAGGTTACGTGTAAACGTGCCTCGCTAATTTGTTTCTGGCTGTTAAGTTTTTGCTTATCAAGGTCTGTGCCTGACGCACCTCGCTGGTGCCGACCGCATCAATGATCAATGAGTATTTCGGGGTGGGTGTGGTGAGCGCAGCCATGGATGGCGTAGCGCCGGCGTTGAACCCTGGATGGGTTCGTCGACGGATTAACACCTGCCCCGAAGTACGGCATGCACTAGGCTAATCTGCGCTTTATAAAATGGAATCAATCAAGGTCTGTGCCTGACGCACCTCGCTGGTGCCGACCGCATCAATGATCAACGAGTATTTCGGGGTGGGTGTGGTGAGCGCAGCCAGGGATGACGCAGCGCCGGCGTTGAACCCTGGATGGGTTCGTCGACGGATTAACACCTGCCCCGAAGTACGGCATGAACTGATCTTATCGGCGCTGTATAAGAATCAATCTATGTGTCTGAAACTGCAATAATCCTGCTTGCTTGGTTATACTTGAATTACTTTTAGTCTGTAGAGCAACTAAATCCATGGTGCTTGCTCTAAAGTGTAATAAACTCCAGCACATAAGAGCCGTCGACATAGCGATGGAACTGCTGTCTATTGATTGGAACGAGGTGGGATTTGGCTACTTTAGATAAATGTATCGCACTGGCTGGTGTGCTGTTATTAACCGGTTGTCAGGCGGTCAACACCACAGGTACAAGTGCGGTGGGTGTTGATCGTAAACAGTATATGTTCAGCATGCTGAGCACCAATGAAATCAACCAAACCTATGCGCAGGCCTATCAAGACACCTTGAGACAAGCCAAAGCGCAAGGCAAGCTGGACACCAGCAGTAATAATGCTAAACGCTTACAGAATATTGGCCAGCGCTTGGTCAACCAAGCGGTTTACTTCCGCCCCGATGCAGCGCAATGGGATTGGCAGGTTAGCCTGATTAATAGCCCCGAACTCAATGCCAGCTGTGGGCCTGGCGGCAAAATCATCTTCTATAGCGGCATTATCACTAAATTGCAGTTGACCGATGATGAAATCGCCGCGGTGATGGGTCATGAGATTGCTCACGCACTGCGCGAACACAGCCGTGAGGCCATGTCCAAAGCCTATGGCATTGAAATGGCTAAGCTTGGCTTAGGCGCGGTATTAGGTTTGGGTCAAGACACCATGGCAATTGCAGATACTGCGGTGCAATACGGTATGACCTTGCCCAACAGCCGTAGTGCCGAAACCGAAGCAGACTTACTGGGTATCGAATTGGCCGCTCGTGCCGGTTTTAACCCCAATGGCGCCATCAGTTTATGGCGTAAAATGGAGCAGGCCAGTCAAGGTGCCCCTGCTGAGTTTATGAGTACCCACCCATCCTCATCCACGCGTATCGCCACTCTGCAAGCCAATATTCCTAAAGTGATGCCGCTGTACGAGCAAGCGCGCCAACGTTGATGGCCGATCCTGCCAGTGCTGTGTGAGCGGGCTGGCAGCGATTTTTTTAAGCTGTGCTAAAGTGTTGGCGGCACAGCTTTTTATTTTGTGGCTTTAAAAATTACAAACTTGGGATTTGCCGCAATCTGTTCGACATGAGCAAACATTCGCCGAAGAGTGATGTGATAACCTAAATGCCGGTTGCCAACAATCCACAATTCTCCGCCTTTTTTCAATGCCCGATGACTTTGTTGAAACATGCGTCTGGCAAGAAAATCCCCAACCACTTGCTGTTGGTGAAAAGGAGGATTGCACAACACCAGATCCAAGCTATCGTGTTGCTCTGCAGCTAAACCATCACCGGCATAGATCGATACTGGACGCTGGCCCAAAGCCTGTTGCCAGTTTTCTGTTGCTGATTGCACCGCCATATAGGACTCATCAATCATCCGCAACTGCGCTTGTGGGTTGCTCAGTGCGCAAACAATGCCAATCACACCATTGCCGCAACCCAGGTCAGCAACCTGTGCCTGACCTAAATTTTTAGGCAGGTGTGGCAGGAAAAAACGGGTGCCAATATCCAAGGCTTCACGGCAAAACACCCCAGCATGGTTACGTAAAGTGAGTTTAGGTTGATCCAGTTGATAGCTGCTGGGATACGGTGAGCTGGCCTGGGTTTTGTCTGCCGGTGTGACAAATAACAAGCGAGCTTTTTTCTCCGCCAGACTGGCTTGCACCGGGCCAATATAACGCTCCATTAAATCACCTGCAGAGCGGGGGAGATGCTTCACCATAGCTGCGGCAATAATAATGCTCTTGGCATGGATCTGGCTTTGCAGGCGAATCAGCTGCTCTTCCAGTAACGCTAAGGTTTTGGGTACCCGGATCAGCACACAATCATAAGGACCGCTAAAGTTTTGGTCAGATTGAATAATTTTAACCGTGGCGTGCTTGAGTTGATTGTTATCAAGATTATGACGCAGTGCTTGGTGGGCTAAAAAAGAATCACCGCTGCTGTGCACAGTCATCTGTGTGGCCAAACTGGCAGCCAGTGCACCGAAGTTATCGTTCAGTACCAAGCAGCGTGTGCTAGGGTCGAGACCCCGTGCACTGAGGTTGTTCAGCACGTATTCATCCGCTGCATCAAAGGCTTGCAGTGGACTGTTAGGTTGCTCGGGATAACGCAGTAAATCTAGCTGGGCAAAAGGCGTACTCAATATAGGCATAAAGATCGCAGGTATTTGTGTGGCCAAAAATGGCGTATAAATAGTAGTCACTATTCGTTAATGAGGTGCAGTATGAGCCAGAGGGAAGAAAAATTCACCCGAGAAACAATTACCCATTTACATACTTGGACGCCAAGTCTGTTTAGTTTTCGCTGTACCCGTGATGCGGGATTTCGTTTTACTGCGGGACAGTTTGCTCGGATGGGCGTGCGTAAGGCGAATGGCATGATTGTGTGGCGAGGTTATTCAATGGTTTCCAGCCCCTTTGATGAGTTTCTGGAATTTTTCTCCATTGTTGTGCCAGGTGGTGAGTTTACCAGTGAGTTAAGTCAACTTGAGGTCGGTGATGAGATTTTAATTGAGAAGCAAGCCCATGGTTTTTTGACCTTGGATCGCTTTATTGATGGTCAGCACCTGTGGATGTTAGCCACGGGAACTGGTTTGGCGCCCTTTTTATCGATGTTGCAGGACTTTGAAGTGTGGGAGCGTTTTGAGCGCATTGTTTTAGTTTATAGTGTGCGTGAAGAGGCCGAGCTGGCGTATCGCGAGTTAATTGATGAGATCTTAACCCGTGAGTATGTGGCCGAATATGCGCATAAATTTACCTTTGTGCCAGTGGTGACCCGGGAAGAGGTACCAGATAGTTTAGGCGTGCGGATTACCAATTTGCTGGAGACGGGCGAACTGGAAAAGCATGTGGGTCTGCCCATTGAGGCTGAAAATTCTCGTGTCTTGTTGTGTGGTAACCCAGAGATGGTCGAAGATTGCCGCATGTTATTGCAAAAGCGCGAAATGCGCTTGTCGCTGACACGCAAGCCCGGTGCAGTGGCAGTGGAAAACTATTGGTAGAGAGCAAAGTTCAATTAAGCGCGGGGATTGACTGATCTTGCCAGTGGCGCTTTATTGGCCAAAGGTTATCCCGCTCCAACTCCGCGCAGCATATCCAGCCGAACTTATTGCACCGCCGAGTAATGTGTGCTGCCGCTGCTGCGGTCAGCACCCCTACAGCGGTAGTCAAGGGGTTTATCGGCGGCTTCAATAGCGTCAGAGCAATACGGCAGACAGCATGCTTATTTGCAGGCCATACGGCATAGATCTACCCGCCTCAGCAAATAAAAATATAACGCTATCGGGCTATATTGGCCGTATCGATATAAACACTGCTTCAAGGCAAGCAATAACAATAACGATCTTAAGAGTGAGTCTTATGGACAAGGATATATGCTTTACGCGACAAGCTATCAGTCTGATTGTTGGCATCCTTCTGTGCTTTACAGTGCAGGCAGTTGAGCCGGTCGCGCAGTCATTGGGATTGCCTAAAGGGTCAGTAATCCTCAGTGTCGATGGGCTTATTAGTCAAACCAATATCAATGGGCAGGCTCAATTTGATTTGGCCATGCTGCAAGACTTGCCTGCGGCAACGATTGATACCACCACCGTGGTGACTGACGGTATTAAACAGTTTAGCGGTGTCCTGTTGCGTGATCTTTTGGATCTGTTGGGTGTTTCGACCCAGGCGCGGCAAGTGGAGGCCATTGCGCTGAATGATTACCTAGTAGATATACCTTTAGCTGATTTTTATACCTACGAGGTCTTATTGGCCACACATATGGATGGTCAGCAGTTAACCCCAGCGGATAAAGGACCGCTCTGGATTGTGTACCCTCGCGATCAGCACCGAAAACTACAAGATATTCGTTATGATTATCGCTGGGTGTGGCAATTAAAGCATCTGCATATCCATTAAGGTGCTGTGGTTATGACGCGCACTAAAAAACTATTTATACGTTATGTGCTGCCATTAATTACGATTGTATTGTTGTTGGCATTATTGGGCGTGGCGCTGTTTCGACTCTCGGTTATCCAACGCCAGATGCATTATAACTCCAACGCTAATATGGTCTGGGTGGTCTATTACACTCACTTAGAAAGCTTACGCTTAACCGACGCAGTGCAAACACAAGCGCTTGAGCCTGAGGCAGACGTTGATCTGATTTTCCGTTATCAAATGCTGTTAAGCCGCTTGAATTTACTGCGTGACGGTCCCCAGGCAAGGTTTCTGGAGAAGGTTGGCTTGCTTGATGAGTTACAGAAGCAAGCGCTGGCGCTGGAGCAGGTTGAGCAGGTGTTAAACGCACACTCATTCAGCTCCGAGCAGTTAAAATACTTACAGCAAACTTTGAATGAGTTCAGTGCCTTTATGTTGAGGGTGTCAGGACGAGCGATGACTGCGCAGTGGGAAGAGTTGGGTGCCGGTGTGGATATGAATCGCAATGCGGTGTTAACCATACTGTTTATTATGGTGGCGATTTTGTTGTGCGGTTTATTTGTCTCTGCTCAGTTATTGGTCGCACTTAAGCGCAGTCGACAAAATGAACACATTAAACAGCAGCAGCTTGAGTTGCAAAAACAATTGGAGCACGAGCGTAAAGTCAATGAGCTGTATCGCAGTTTTGGCGCGATGGTTTCACACCAATTCCGTACGCCTTTGGCTATTATTGATGCCAGCATGCAGCGCCTGATCCGTGCCGCTGAGCGCATGACCCCGGCTCAAGTGGTTGAGCGTTCGATTAAAGTAAAAGCTGCTACGGAGCGCTTAACCTATCTGATTGACAGGATCTTGCATGCTGATCGTTTGTTGGAGCAGGTGGAGCTACAGTTGCAGGAGTATGCTTTAGCTGATTTGGTTGAGCGGGCGATTAACGAGCAGGTTTTTATCAGCCCTAAGCGTCAGGTGGAATTCTCTGCCGACAATAACCAAAACCTGCAAGCGGTCTGTGATCCAGTACTGGTCAGTGAGATTGTCAGTAATCTTTTATCCAATGCAGATAAATACTCAGCTGCGGATACTGTAATTAAAGTCCATGTTTATCAGCGTCAGCAGTGTGTCTGCTGCGATATTGAAGATCAAGGTCGCGGCATTGTTCAACAAGATTTGGCGCATGTTTTTCAGCGTTATTTTCGTGCCGATGCAGTCGCTGATATCACCGGAACAGGGATAGGTTTATATGTGGTCGCTGAGCTTGCAGAGCTGCAAGGAGGGCGGGTCACAGTGAGTTCGGTAGAGGGTGCAGGCTCAATATTTAGCTTATGTTTACCTCGGGCTTTTAATAAGTAGCAGGTTGAAGTTATGGAAAAAATACAGCTGCCCACAGCACCAGTTATTCTTTGTATCGAAGATGAGACTGATTTGCGTGAGGTTTTAGCAGAGGAAATACGCGATGCTGGCTATCAGGTGATTGAGGCCGCAGACGGTAAAGAAGCACTGTTGGCTTTACACAGTACTCGTCCGGATTTAATTCTATGTGATATTTTGATGCCACATATGGGCGGCTATCAGTTGTTGCAGCACTTGCGTGAAGATCACCCAGATTTGGCCGCTGTACCTTTTATCTTTTTAAGTGCGCAGGATCAGGTTGAGCAAATCGTTAATGGCAAGCATGCAGGGGCCGATGACTACTTAGTTAAGCCGGTCAATTTTGATCTTATGCTGGCAACCATTGATGCCCGATTACGGCAAGTGCAGCGGCTGCAGACACAACTGCACAGCCAAAGCACAGCAGCGGATGTCTCTGCCTTGCCGGCTGATAGCAATGCCAATAAGGTTTTTCAACGCTTTGCAAAAACCTTGGACTTCATTAGCTCTGGCATTGTTTTGTTGGATGCCAATGCGCAGACTTTATTTATGAATAACACTGCTAAAGTTGTGGTTAACAAAGCGCTGAGCCCTGGTATCGATGCGATGGTGAAACAGCAGAATAAACAGACTCTATGGCAGCATGGGGCAATTCGGCAAGCCATCAGCGCGGCTAAGCAGGGTGAGGATTATATTGATTTTTTAGCCCTGCTCGGACCTACAGGGCAACGGGATGTGGTACTGACCATTTGCGCTTTAGACGCGACGGCGCAGCAAAATGAAGAACCTGCTGTGGCACTTTTTTTCAGCCACCGAGGGCAAAATGAGCTAGTACCTTTTAAAGCACTTGCCGCTTTATTCCAGCTGACACCCATGGAGAGCCGTGTTGCCTGGGCCTTTGCGCAAGGCATGCGTTCGGAAGAGATTGCTCAAAGCTTTAATATTTCGATTACTACAGTGGCCTTCCATAAGCGTAATATCTTTCAGAAAACCCAAACCAATCGGCAAGCTGATTTAGTTGCTTTGCTGTTAACCCTCCCGACCACAGTTCTGTGAGTCACTGTTAGTTAAATGCCCAGGGCACTTTGCGCTGCTGTGGCAAACAACCATTTATTCAGCGTGACTGGCATGTTGAGCCTGTCTGTTTGTACGGTTTATCTAAACAGTAAAGTCGCTAACCTGCATCACTAACCTCCTATCTGTATGTCAGAGAAGTGCTATTTGCTTGAGGTTAGACCGTAAGGAGGCAGTCATGTGGGATTTCAGCTTAGGGCGTTCAGTTAACTTATTAGCGCGTACGATGCCTTTTATCTTGTTGCGCTGTGCTGTGTATTTTGGCATTACGTTGGCATATATTTTAATGACCGGTGTGGGTGCTGGGGTTGGCTACGGCATTGGTGGTTTTGGTGATGAAAGCTTTCAAACGTCCGCAGCAATCTGGGGTGGCGTTGCTGGTTTTGGCATCGTTGGCGCTGTGCTGTTCTTTATTCGAGAGTATCTGTTGTACACCGTTAAAGCCGGTCATATTGCCGTATTAGTGCGCTTGATTGATGGCGAAGAGCTGCCGCAAGGGCGCTCACAAATTGCCTATGCCAGCCAAATGGTTAAGCAAAACTTTGCCCAAACCAATGTATTGTTTACGCTGGATCTGCTGATTAAAGGTGTGGTCAATGCTATCACCGGTTTAGTGCAAGGCGTTGCTAGTTTTTTACCCATACCTGGGCTGCAACAATTCATGGGCCTGGTTAAAGCTTTTTTACGTGTTGCGGTTGGTTTAATTGATGAGGTGATGCTGGCTTATATCATGCGTAGCAGCAGTGATAACCCTTGGTTGGCATCGCGTTCAGCCTTGGTGCTGTATGGGCAAAATGCGCAAGTGATGCTGAAAAATGCGGCTTGGTTAACGCTGTTTACCTATGGCTTATCGCTGCTGGTTTTTCTGATTATGCTGGCGCCTGCAGCGGCCTTGGTGTACCTGATTCCTGGTGCATGGTCAGCCGGAGGTATGGTCTTTGCCTTACTTTTTGCTTGGGCGATAAAAGTGGCGGTAATTGAGCCTTTTGCCATTGCTTGCTTGTTGCAGGCTTATTTTAAAACTATTGAAGGTCAAACGCCCAACCCCGAATGGGAGATGCGCTTAGATCAAGTGTCGAAAAAATTTGTTGAGCTTAAAAACAAAGGACAAACCTGGGTACAGCCAGCTAAAGCCACTACTGAGCAAGAGCCTGAAGCATCTGCGTGATGCGCTTGGCACGGGGGCAGTCTTATGCAAGCGCAGATTCTTTTTACTGTAGTTATGGGTTTGCTGGCACCGCTGACAGTGCAGGCCAATGACCTGTACCAAGAGGCGTTAGGGCGAATGGATCAAGCTGCGCAGGAATTTATAGCTGAGAATGGCTTTATTGAGCAATCCGCTGACGAATTGACCGATGAGGACTATTACTCGGCGAAAACCTTTCCGAGTATGGCTTCAAACGCGGCGTCAGTTTTTCTTCCTGATGCTGATCTTGATGGGCTCACTCGCGCTATTTTGCTGCTTGAGGAGCAAGAAGCTGAACTGCCCCATGTGCGTTATCAGATTAACTACAGCAGTCATACTGACTCTGAAGTGGCTGAGTTAAAGCATGAGTATATTGAGGTTACCCGTTATAACTTAGGCCCCATACGTCGTGCTGATCTACAACAATATGTGGACGCAGAGCATATTGCCAGTCCAGCTGAATTTGGTGTTGGTCCGCACGTGAGCTGGCGTTTTGCACTGGCTCCGATGATGGGAATGCAAGCTCATGTGATGTATGCCGCACGTAAAGAAATCACTGATGCAGCAGCGCAGCAAGCGGTGTGTTTGGCTCAATCTTGCTTAAGTTTAAAAGCAGTCGAGCTACCGCAAGGACAGTCGCAGCTCTTAGCTCCGGCATTATTGGCCCCGGCTACTTATCGTGCAAACAATCCTGCAGGGGTGGCCCGACCGGCGCGGGTGCTGGAAGAGTTGTGGGCTGAGTTGAAGTCAGCAGATCCTTTGCCGTATAGCAAAAATAATCCGCAGTTTATGTTTGTGGTTTCTATGGATGTCATTGGGCAAGAGAGTCTGAGTCTAGGCACAGGCCTACAAACAATGGTGCTCGATGATTCCATCGCTCAGGTGTGGCTGCAGCGTGTGCAGGTCGCTGGGATGGAGCCTGAGCTGAGCCAGGTGTTTATTTCAAGGTAAAGCAATGATTATTTCAAGGTAAAGCAATGATGCGAATGAAGCGCTTGGTAACAGCTGTACTTTTGCTAGCGAAGAGTAAGTCTCGAGTGATTGGCCTTGCTGCGGCAGCAGTGTTAGTAAGCAGTTGTGGATAAATTAACAGTTATGTCGCAAGACCAGCTTTAGAAAATGATGAATAAACCATAAGCAGCGAGATTAGGTGTTTAGGTAAATGACAACCGTTTATAAATATACAGGTGATTATCATGAAAAATAAAATACTGTTTCTATTGTTTGCGAGCTGGTTAATTACAGGTTGCAATGAGTCTAACGCTGGCAGTCCGCTCGAGTTAGGCAAACCTTATCAAGGGTATTTTAAAGAGGCTTGGGCGGTCAGCAGTCAGGGTCAACCGCCCCTGAAAGAGTGTGCCCGGGTAGTGGGTACTGCGGCTGGCATGTTTACTGCAAAAAAAGATACAAATAATGAGGCGCAGCAAGCCTATGAGGCCTGCTATGTGGATGCGTTTGTGAACTATGCCAACGCGTATTTTGCCTTAGAGGATAATGCCGTGATTGAAGGTGACGAGCCTAAAGGCTGCTTGATGTATGAGCGCTCTTTAAGAATGCATAAGTCTTCCCTAGATAGCTACGCCGAGCGTTTTAATTTAGACCTGCACGACTTGGAGGCACGCATCCGTCAAGGACTAGGCGAAGCTGCAGCATTATGTACTTCCGACTGAATAGATTTGTAGAGTGGGATGCAGTGATGAAACTCTTATATTCTTTCCAGCGGCGAACTCACTTAGTTGTTCATTAACCTCGATATTTTAGCCAAAGTGCTGGTGTTGTTTTCCCGACTTGAGTCATCCTTGACTGTTAGCATTCCTGCTTGTGTTGGCGAAGTTCTAGACGTTATTGGTTGCTCTGATTTTGCTATAGCCGCCTGCACGAGCAGGGTGTTATGCAGCTAAATCACCTGCAGGACCGAAAAACTCATAATGAATATCGCTGTCTTCGATATTGCGCGCTTTAAGTAGGCGCCAAGTATGAGACAGCATAGGAGTGGGGCCACAGAGATAAAACTCACTTGGACGTTCGCCAATTAATTGATCAAACAGTGCTTGGTCAATAAAACCTTCGCTTTGATGCACGTTATGCTCGCGGTCATAAGCGCTTGGTTCGCTAAAACGTAAATGAGTTTTAAGTTGCGGATGCTGTTTTTGCAATAAACTCAGCTCATCGGCAAATGCTTGCACATTGCTGTTTAAAGCACATTGAATAAAGATAACTTCGCGCTCACTGTGCTCGGCCAGAGCAGTGTGCAGCATGGATAAAACCGGTGTAATTCCCACGCCACCGGCGATAAATACCAGGGGGCCTTGTGCATGCTGGGGCGTTTTGAAAGTGAATTCACCGCACGGTGGTGCCAGTTCAACAACGTCACCCACTTGCAGATGATCGTGCACATAGCTTGAGCAAACGCCGTCTGGTGTATCGGGGGTTAAAGCTTCTTCTCGTTTGACACTGATGCGGTAGTGGTCTGCACCGGCGCGATTCGACAGGCTGTAATTGCGCATAATCGGTGTACTGCCTGCCGGTGCAACACGTAGCGTGATGTATTGGCCGGGAAGGTGTGCTGGTAATGATTGGCCATCTTCAGCGGCAAAGTACAGTGAGACAATATTATCGCTGGCTGGCTGGCGCTGAGTCACAATAAAACGCTTAAAGCCGGTCCAGCCATACTCAGCCTGTTGCTCCGCATAAATTTGTTGTTCACGGGCAATAAAGAGATCCGCGAGCTGATTATAGGCCGCTGCCCAGGCATCGATAATCTCTGTTGTGGCGATGTCACCTAAAACCTCCTTAATCGAAGCCAGCAGGTTACTGCCCACAATAGGATAATGTTGTGGTTGAATGCCAAGTGACGCATGTTTTTGCGCAATCAGCTCCACTGCATCCGCCAGCACAGCGGGGTTTTCAATATGTTTTGCATAGGCGCAAATAGCTGCGGCTAAGGCACGTTGCTGGCCGCCAGAGTTTTGGTGAGCTGGGTTGAAAAATGATTTAACTTCCGGATTTTCACGAAACATCCGCTCATAAAAGTGACGGGTCAGGGCTTCGCCGTCGGCATCGAGGAGGGGGACGGTTTGTTTGATGGCTTCGAGTTGCAAGGCTGTGAGCATTGTTAGTTCCTTAAAGAGGTGTTTTACATACCTGATTGAAAGTGGCATCTTAGATACCTCTTTCAAATAGGTCAAATTATGCGACTGTCTACCCATACTGATTATTCGTTACGTGTTTTGATGTATCTGTCACTGCAGCAAGACTCGGCGCCGGTTACCGTGCAAAGAATTGCCGAGGACTACGGTGTTTCAGCCAATCATATTGCTAAGGTGGCGCAAACTTTAGCCCAGTTTGGCTATGTTAGAAGCGTGCGCGGACGTTACGGCGGCTTGGTGCTGGCGCAACCGGCTGCCAAGATAGGTGTGGGGCAGGTGGTGCGCGCAGTGGAAAACTTGCAGCTGGTGGAGTGTTTTGGTTCCGGTTCATCTTGCCCAATTGAGCCAGTGTGTCGGCTGAAGAATATTCTTCATACAGCTCAATTGGCTTTTTTAACAACTTTAGATGAGTACACTGTGGCGGATTTGGTTGCTCAGCGTGAAGGGCTGGAGAAGCTTTTGTTTAAATCGAGCGCGTTATAAGAGAGCTTGCTCAGCCATGGCTACGCTAGTCGCATCACCAGCAAGGTACGTCTTAGCCCATGTTGGGGTGCCGCATGCCTTTTATAAACGTCTGCTTTGCCTGAGTTTTTTACAAGTCTAATCTTCTCTAGAACAGTTTGTGTAGTCCTGCCGGCAGCAGTTGGATGTTTACTGGATAGAAGTAGAAGTGTCAGAGAAGGCGGGCTGCCCAAGACGGTGACTTTGGCCACAGCCTTGGGCAGTGTCGTTTTAGTTTTTAGTTTGTTGCTTGAGCAAATCGCGGATTTCGCTGAGGAGAACTTCTTCATTGCTGGGTGCAGCAGGTTCCGCTGGTGCTTCTTCGGCCACTTCTTCGCGCTTTAGACGGTTGATGCCTTTGATGCCCATAAAGATGGCAAAGGCAATAATTATAAAATCAAGAACGGTTTGAATAAACTGCCCGTAAGCTATAGCAACGGCAGGAGTATCACCTTGGGCTGCTTTAAGAGTGATAACAAGGTCACTGAAATCAACCCCGCCGATCAATACACCCAGTGGTGGCATAATAATATCGCCAACAAATGAGCTAACGATTTTACCAAAGGCCGCACCAATGATAATACCAACGGCCATATCAACCACGTTGCCTTTTACCGCAAATGTTTTGAACTCTTTAAGAATGCTCATGACATGGCTTCCCTATCAAAATTATGAAGTTATTTGATTGCACGCGACAGCATGCCGCAGCTGGTTGAAGATTATACCGTGGCTGATTAAAAAGGGCTTAATTTATTAGCTGGCAATGAGCAGTACTTTGCAACGCCCACTGGGGAAGTGCGCGCGGAAATATTTAAGTGGAATTATTGCGTACGTTCGACGGCGAACTCAGCCAATTCAATTAAAGCATCACGGTAACCAGAGGCAGGGATGCTATCGAGGCACGTAATCGCCCGTTGTGCATACTCTTGCGCCAGTTTAGCAGTGTAATCTAGGGCACCTGAGGCTTCGACAGCAGTGCTAATTTGTTCTAGGTTCTCAATACCACCTTTTTGAATGGCTTTGCGTACCAACGCAGCTTGCTCCGGGGTGCCGTCACGCATGGTGACAATCAGTGGCAAGGTGGGCTTGCCTTCGGCTAAGTCATCGCCAACGTTTTTACCCAAAGTTTCGGCGTCACCGCGGTAGTCCAGCAAGTCATCTACCAGCTGGAAAGCTATCCCGAGGTTGTCACCATAAGTGCGCAGTGCTTCTGCATGTTTAGCTGGAGCGCCAGCTAACACTGCGGCGCTGTGGGTGGAAGCTTCAAATAACATGGCGGTTTTGCCGCGAATCACTTCCATATAGGTGGCTTCGCTGGTGCTGGCATCACGCACTTTGGTCAACTGCAGCACTTCACCCTCAGCAATTACCCGAGTGGCTTGCGAGATAATATCCATAACTGGCAAGGAACCAAGGCGCACCATCATTTCAAAGGAGCGGGCATATAAAAAGTCACCGACCAAAACGCTGGGTGCGTTGCCCCATTTCGCGTTGGCCGTTGAGCGGCCACGGCGCAGGTCAGACTTATCCACCACATCGTCATGCAATAAGGTTGAGGTGTGTAAAAATTCGATGACTGCAGCGAGGAGCTGTAAGTCTTCATCATTCTTGCCCAGCGCATTGCCGGCCAGTAAAACTAAGAGAGGGCGCAAACGTTTGCCACCGGCAGAGACAATATAGTCACCGATTTTTTCTACCAAAGAAATCCGAGAGGTGAGTTGTTGTTTAATGATGCTGTCGACTGCAGCAAAATCTTCCGCGACGATTTGGTAAAAAGCCTGTGGTTGCATGACCCTGCCTACTTTAATATGGTTGTGCGGCATGCTATGAGGCGCGGGCCATTCTGTCAAGGTAAGTGCATAGAGTGCTTGCGTCTAAATGCATCTGTGCGTACAATTCGCACCCCTGAACTTTAATTGGGCAACTCCCTGCCTTACGCAATTGCAGTGTGTCTCAATCCAGCACACAGCAGCCATGCCAACCGATACCTACTCTTATAAAGCGTTGGGTGAGCAGGAATAACGGAGAAATGCGATGTACGCAGTAATAGTAACTGGTGGTAAGCAATACAAAGTCGCCGAAGGCGAATTTTTGAAGATTGAAAAACTGGACGTGGCAACCGGCGAAGCCGTAACTTTTGACCGCGTTCTGTTAATCGGCAACGGCGAAGATGTACAGATTGGTGCGCCTGTTGTTGATGGTGCTAAAGTGACAGCTGAAGTGATTGGTCAAGGCCGTCACGATAAAGTGAACATTATTAAATTTCGTCGCCGTAAGCACAGCGTGACACGTCAGGGCCACCGTCAGTGGTTTACTGAAGTTAAAATCACCGGTATTCAGGCTT
>CAZEZR010000061.1:0-17477 GCA_964516465.1 uncultured Thiopseudomonas sp.
TTTGGGAGCGAAACATGCAAGATTTTGATCCGGTAGAAACACAAGAATGGCTGGATGCTTTGGACTCTGTCCACGCCCACGGAGGTGAGGAGCGCGTCCATTATATTTTATCGCGCTTAGGCGAGTTGGCCAGTCGCAGTGGTACACGTTTACCCCATGCGATCACCACACCCTATCGCAACACCATTCCCGTCACCCATGAGGCTCTGATGCCCGGTGACTTATTTATGGAGCGCCGGATTCGCTCCTTAGTCCGCTGGAACGCCTTGGCCATGGTAATGCGCGCCAATCAGGCGGATCCAGATTTAGGTGGGCACATTGCCACCTTTGCTTCAAGCGCCACACTGTACGATATTGGCTTTAACTATTTCTTTAAGGCGCCGACCGAAGAGCACGGTGGCGATTTAATTTATTACCAAGGGCATGCCTCACCGGGAATCTACGCGCGTTCTTTTTTAGAAGGACGTATCACTGAAGAACAACTGGATAACTTCCGCCGTGAAACCGATGGCAAAGGTTTGTCATCCTACCCGCACCCATGGCTGATGCCTGATTACTGGCAGTTCCCAACAGTGTCGATGGGGTTGGGTCCAATCCAAGCGATTTACCAAGCACGCTTTATGAAATACCTTGAGCACCGCGGCTTTATTCAGCCCGGGAAGCAGAAAGTCTGGTGTTTCTTAGGTGACGGTGAAACCGATGAGCCCGAATCTTTGGGAGCTATCTCACTGGCGGGTCGTGAAAAACTCGATAACCTGATCTTTGTAATTAACTGTAACTTACAGCGTTTAGATGGCCCAGTGCGCGGTAACGGCAAGATCATTCAAGAGCTGGAAGGTAACTTCCGCGGTGCTGAGTGGAACGTGATTAAAGTGTTGTGGGGCCGCTTATGGGATCCACTGTTTGCCAAAGACACTGAAGGCGTGATGCAACGCCGTATGGATGAAGCACTGGACGGTGATTATCAAAACTATAAAGCCCAAGACGGGGCTTTTGTGCGTAAGGACTTCTTTGGTGCTGATCCGCGTTTAGCCGAGATGGTAGAAGATCTCTCGGATGCGGAAATCTGGAATCTGAACCGCGGTGGTCATGATCCCTTTAAGGTGTATGCCGCTTATCATGCTGCGGTGAACCATACTGGCCAGCCAACGGTGATCTTAGCGAAAACCATTAAAGGCTATGGTACTGGAACCGGTGAAGCGCAAAATATTGCTCACAACGTAAAAAAAGTTGATCTAGAAAGTCTAAAAAGCTTTAGAGACCGTTTCGATATTCCAGTGAGTGATGAGAATATCGAAAGCTTACCGTTTTATCGTCCGGCAGAAAACAGCCCAGAGATTCGCTATCTAAAAGAAAGTCGTGAAAAACTCGGCGGTTTTGTCCCCCAGCGCCGTATGAAAACCATGAGTATTCCCACGCCATCACTGGAAACCTTAAAAAATATTCTCGATGGCAGTGGTGAGCGTGAAGTGTCCACCACTATGGTGTTTGTGCGGATTCTTGCACAGTTGTTAAAAGATAAGGATCTTGGTAGCCGCATTGTGCCGATTGTGCCGGATGAGGCGCGCACCTTTGGTATGGAAGGTATGTTCCGCCAGTTGGGTATTTACTCGGCAGTGGGTCAGTTGTATCAGCCGGTGGACCAAGGCCAAGTGATGTACTACAAAGAGGATGTGAAAGGTCAGATCCTTGAAGAAGGTATCACTGAAGCTGGCGCTATGTCAGCTTGGATTGCCGCAGCAACAGCCTACAGTAATCACAACCAGCCGATGTTGCCGTTTTATGCGTTTTACTCCATGTTTGGTTTTCAGCGTATTGGTGACTTGGCTTGGGCGGCAGGTGATATTCATGCCCGTGGTTTCTTAATGGGCGGTACCGCTGGGCGCACTACGTTGAACGGTGAAGGCTTGCAACACCAAGACGGTCACAGTCATATTCTTGCTGGCACTATTCCGAATTGCCATGCCTATGACCCGGCTTACGGTTACGAAATGGCAGTGATCATTCGCGAAGGCATTTATCAAATGCTGGAGTTGCAAGAAGACCGTTATTACTACATCACCATGATGAACGAAACCTACGAGCAGCCAGCAATGCCGGAGCGCGAAGGTATTGAAGAAGATATTGTTCGCGGTATGTATTTGTTGGAGGAAGATAAGCGCAGCAGCGACTTACATGTGCAACTGCTCGGTAGCGGTACTATTTTACTGGAAGTGCGCGAGGCGGCAAAAATCCTCCGTGATGAATATGGTGTTGGCGCAGACATTTGGAGTGTCACCAGCTTCAACGAATTACGCCGTGACTGTTTAGACGCGGAGCGCTGGAATCGTTTGCACCCTCGCGAAGAAGTGCGTTTATCCCACATTGAGAAATGTTTGCAAGGTCGACGTGGGCCGGTGGTTGCCTCCACTGACTATATGAAATTGTATGCCGATCAGGTTCGCCAATGGGTGCCGCAAGAGCAGTATAAAGTGCTGGGTACTGATGGTTTTGGCCGCAGTGACTCACGCAAAAAACTGCGTCACTTCTTTGAAGTGGATCGCTATTGGGTTGTGTTAGCTGCCCTAGAGGGATTAGTTGCCCAAGGTCAGATGGATGTACAAGTGATGATCGATGCCATGGAAAAATATGGTATTGATGCCAATAAACCTAACCCACTGGACTGCTGAGGAGAGCGACGATGAGTGAATTAATTCGCGTACCTGACATCGGCAGCGGTGAGGGTGAAGTTATTGAAATACTGGTCAAGGTTGGTGATCGGATTGAGGCGGAGCAGAGTCTGCTAACCCTAGAGTCGGATAAGGCCAGTATGGAGATTCCAGCACCGAAAGCTGGGGTGATCAAAAGTTTAGCGATCAAGCTCGGTGATCGCCTGAAAGAAGGTGATGATCTATTAGAACTTGAAGTGGATGAAGATCCTGCTGAGAGTGCTGAACCGGAGGCTGAGGCAGCCGCAGAACCCGCAGCGCCTGCAGCCAAAGTTGAGACAGTGCCCAGTGTTGCTGAAGTCGCTGCAGAAAATGTGGTGGAAGAAATACATGTGCCTGATATTGGCTCTGCAGGCAAAGCCCGAGTTATTGAGATAATGGTTGCAGTGGGTGATGAAATCACTGAAGACCAATCACTGATTACTTTAGAGTCTGATAAAGCCAGTATGGAGATTCCTTCGCCAGTCAGTGGTGAAGTGGTTGAAGTCTTGGTGCGATTGGATGCTGAGGTGGGTACCGGTGATTTAATCTTTAAAGTGAAAATTGCGCAAAGTTCAGCAACTGTGGATGCCGAGCCTGCTCCCGAAGTATCAGAGCCTGCGCCAGGAAAACCTAGCCCTGCAGTATCAGTGGCTCCTGAAACTGCGCCTGTGGGTGCTAAGCGTAAAAAAACCAGCACCGTGCATGCGGGCCCAGCAGTACGTAAGTTGGCTCGCGAGTTTGGGGTGGACTTAGGCTTAGTGACCGGCACAGGGCCGCATAAACGCGTGATGAAAGAAGATGTGCACGCCTATGTGCAGTCTGCCCTGAATAAGCAAGCCAGTGGAACGAGTGAACAAGGAAGTGGTATTCCAGCAGTGCCTGAAGTGGACTTTGCGCGCTTTGGTGAGATCGAAGAAGTGCCCATGACCCGCTTACAGCAAGTGGCTGCCATGAACTTGCATCGTAGCTGGCTGAATGTGCCCCATGTCACTCAATTTGAAGAATCAGATATCACTGAACTGGAAGCATTTCGTGTCAGCCAAAAAGCGGTGGCAGAAAAGGCCGGTGTTAAACTGACAATCTTGCCCTTCTTATTGAAAGTGTGTGCGCACTTATTAAAAGAAATGCCAGACTTTAACAGTTCACTGGCGCCAAGTGGTAAGGCACTGATTCGCAAGAAGTATGTGCACTTAGGCTTTGCCGTGGACACGCCGGAAGGGCTGTTAGTGCCGGTAATTCGTGATGTGGATCAGAAGAGCTTGCTGCAATTGGCCGAAGAAGCTGCAGAGCTGGCTGAAAAAGCCCGCACTAAAAAGCTGCGCGCCGAGGAGATGCAGGGTGCCTGCTTTACCATTTCTAGCCTAGGGCATATTGGTGGTGTTGGTTTTACCCCGATTGTAAATACCCCAGAGGTGGCTATTTTAGGTGTGTCGCGAGCCACTATGCAGCCGGTTTGGAATGGTGAGGATTTTGCTCCGCGCTTAATCTTGCCCTTGTCGTTATCCTACGATCATCGGGTGATCAACGGCGTTGCCGCAGCGCACTTTACTCGCCGACTCAGTGAGTTGTTAGCCGAGATCCGCAGCTTGCTTTTATAAGTTGCTGATTAGACGCAGACAAAACCCCGCACAGAGGTAATTGAACTGTGCGGGGTTTTTATTACTGCTTGGCGAAATCCAGCTGGCGCCAAGCCTCATAAACCGCAATGGCGACGGTGTTGGCTAGGTTTAAGCTGCGCGAACCTTCACGCATGGGTAATTTCACCAGCTGTTCTGCCGGTATGCTATTGCGCACTTCTTCAGGCAGACCGCGGGTTTCGGGGCCAAAAATAAAGGCATCGCCATCTTGATATTGCACCTGCGCATAATTGCGCGAACCTTTGGTGCTAAAAGCAAATAAGCGCGGCTGCTGTAAAACGCTTAAGCACTCTTGCAAGTTCGCATGACGTTGCACTTGAGCAAACTCTTGATAATCCAGGCCAGCGCGGCGCAAGCGCTTATCGTCAAAGACAAAGCCCAGCGGCTCAATTAAATGTAAGCTGCAGCCCACATTAGCGCATAAACGAATAATATTACCGGTGTTGGGTGGGATTTCCGGCTCAAAAAGAATGACGTGGAACATGCTTGATCCTAGCAGTGGAGTAAAGAGCAATTCTACATGGGAATTGTTGCTTGAGAGGCAACCTAAACAGAAGTAATTGTTAAGTGGAATAACTGCTTAAATAGCGCAGCGATGTTGTGCTTGTGCTCTCGAAACAGCATAGGGCACTACTGCGTGCCTGCGCAGCATATAAGCGCGGATGTTAAAGTGGCTCGAAAGTAGCCGCAGTGGCTGCAAGTACATCCCCGTGCTACTAATGCCCAGCTAAGGCTTTATAATAGCGATCATTTATCGAGGAACAGACTATGGCGAACCTTTTACTTGAGCAGTTAACTGCAGAAATTGAGGCCAATGTGCGTACCGCGTTGGCAGAGGATGTGGGGTCGGGGGATATTACCGCACAGTTAATTCCAGCTGAGCAGCAAGCTCAAGCGCGGGTGATTACCCGTGAGGCTGCAGTGATCAGTGGTGTTGCTTGGGTCAATGAAGTGTTTCGCCAAGTGGATAGCAGCGTAGAAGTACGCTGGTTGGTGGCGGATGGTCAGCGGGTGCAAGCCAATGACGTGCTGTTTGAGTTGGAGGGTAAGGCTCGTGCACTGTTGACCGGTGAGCGCGCGGCATTAAACTTCTTACAAAGTCTATCGGCGGTGGCCACTCGCAGCCAGTTTTTTGCCGATATGGTTGCTGGCACTGAGGTTAAGCTGCTGGATACACGCAAAACCTTGCCCGGTCTGCGCCTTGCGCAAAAATATGCCGTCACTTGTGGCGGCTGTCATAACCATCGCTTAGGTTTATACGATGCGTTTTTAATTAAAGAAAACCATATAGCTGCCTGTGGTGGTGTGGCGGCCACGGTAGCAGCAGCACACCGTATTGCACCGGGCAAACCGGTTGAGGTTGAAGTGGAAAACCTTGGGGAACTGCGTGAGGCACTGGCGGCAGGGGCAGATATTATTATGCTGGATGAATTGAGTTTGGCGGATATGCGCACTGCGGTGGAACTCAATGCCTCACAGGCCAAGTTAGAAGCATCGGGTAATGTGAATGAGCAGACCATTCGCGCCATTGCTGAAACTGGAGTGGATTATATTTCGCTGGGTACTTTGACCAAAGATGTTAAAGCTGTGGATTTATCCATGCGTTTAAGCCTGTAAATACCGGGTTGAGGTGTTGCCAGGCTGACTGTCTATGGATTCAGTCAGCCTGATAAAACTTAGCGACGACGTAGATTTTCTTCGATTGCCTGATCTAAATCAGGCGGTAAAAAGTCGCTGTCTGGATCGTAGTTAGGGTTTAAATAAACCGATAGTGCTCGCAAGTTGTCAGGGCTTAGCGTGCCTGCGGTTTGCTGTAAACGTAGGTTGTTTAAAATATAGTCGTAGCGCGCATTGTTGTAGTTGCGCACTGCGGCATAGAGTAAGCGCTGTGCATCCAATACATCAACAATATTTCGCGTCCCCACCTCGTAGCCAATCTGCGTGGCTTCTACTGCACTTTGGCTGGAGATAATCGCTTGATTAAGTGCTTGCACCTGTTCCACATCGGTATTGACCGCACGGTGGAAATTACGTGCATCTTGCACTGTTTTCCGGCGTAAGCTTTCACGCATCTGCTCGGTTTGATCCAAGCGATACACGCCTTCGCGCACTTGCGAGCTGGTCATGCCGCCAGTGTAGAGTGGGATATTGAGTTGTATACCAATGCTGCTTTGTTCAGCTCTCCCATCATATCTTGGCATACCTGGCATGTTGCTATTAATAAAGCCCATGCCATCATTATCGCCTTTTTGGTATTGAGCAATGGCATCCACAGTTGGTGCGTGCCCGGATTTGCGTTGTTTAACATTGTCTTGAGCGGCTTGTACCGCATAGTTAATCGCTTGTAAGCTCAGATTTTGCTCAATAGCAGTGTTCACCCAAGCCGTCGCATCATTGGGTGTTGGCGCCAGAATCGGCAGACTGTGCTTAACGCCTTCCAGCGCCACTAAGTTAACATTCGTCAGGGTGCTAACCGCTTGGAAGGCATCGCTGACCATGCGCTCAGCGACGAGGCGATTCGCGCGCGCAGCATCATAAGCCGCTTGCGCTTGCAAGACATCGGTTTTATCCGATAAACCCACATCAAAACGCTCGCTGGCAAGATCGAATTGGCGTTTAAAGGCTTCTTCTTCAGCACGACTTGCAGCTAAATTGTCTTGTGCGCGCAGCACAGAAAAATACACATCAGAGCTTTGCAAAATTAGGTTTTGCTCGATGGCGGATAATTCTAAAGCAGATTGTTCATTGCTGGATTGCGCAGCTTGTAATTGGTACCAGCGGTCTAAGCGAAATAATGGCTGGCTGAGGTTGGCTTGATAAACTAAAGCACTGCGCGAGGTGGTTGTGGAGTTACTGCTCGAGCTACCTGGATATCTTGCATCCACCTTGCTGCGGCTGTCTGAATTGCTGGCGCCTGCACCAATTTGTGGCAGTAAGCCAGCACGGGCTTGGGGCACGCGCTCACTTTGCGCTTGGTAGTCCGCGTGGGCTGCGGCTAAATCTGCGTTGTTATCAACCGCAAGCTGATAGACCTCAAGCAGGTTAACTTTGTTTTGAGTCATAGGCGCTGCATAGGCCATCGATCCCAAAACTGTAGCTATTGCAAAAGTAAGCGACAGTACTCGCATCGTTAATACCCTAGGTTTTACAAAGAAAATAGCATTAAGGCTACGGCCGATAATGGAGGCGGTCAAGCGTGCTTATGCATTGTTGCAGACATTGTACAGCTTAGTGTTTGTTCATGGGTGCTTGCAGCTTGGATTGCGTAGCGCACAGGCTGCTGATTGCTTCTGGTCGGAGTGCTCTTGAATAGGGCTGAGCTCGATTAAACCAAATCCCGTTGAGCGGGATCGAATCAATGCTAGCCTGGGGGAACAAGAGGTAAGGTACGCTTGCCGTTATCTCTTGCGTCCCCGGTACTTTTTCGTGCTTTTAGGGGCGTCATAACATAAGTAAAAGCTTCAGTGAAACTGCTTCAGTTGACTCAGCTCTTGGCAAGTTCTCGTAAGGCTTGTGTGTCAGACACGCACCAAGATGTTCTTGTGTCTTGTGTCTTGTGTCTTGCTGTGTGAGGCGTAGGCGTTAGCCGACGAGCAACAGGCCAGCGCGGCTGGTTTTAAACAGTAACTGAGATTTTCCGCGACAAGGCCTGATTATCTACAAGCAGGTTTAAGCTCGCAGTGGTATAAAAGGCGGCCATAATGGTCGCTTTTTGTATGGGAGCTATAAATGACTGAGCGCGCAATGACGGGTAAGAATGATGTGGTGGTTGAGCAGCGTGAGCGCTGTTTTCAAGGGTTTTATCGTCTTGATCGAGTGCAGTTAAAGCATCGTTTATTTGCTGGAGGTATGGGGCCGACGATTAGTCGTGAGTTGTTTGTGCGGCCAGATGCTGTATGCGTGTTGCCCTATGATCCGCAGACCGATTCAGTGGTTTTAATTGAACAGTTTCGTATTGGTGCTTTGGATAAAAGCCCCGAGCCTTGGTTGCTGGAAATTATTGCCGGTTTAATTGATAGCGGTGAGCAGCCGCAGGATGTGGCGCGGCGTGAGGCCATTGAAGAAGCTGATTTAGCCTTGCAGGAGCTGTTACCCATAATGACTTATTACCCATCACCAGGCGGGTCCGATGAGCGGGTGTATCTGTATGTGGGTCATTGCTCCACAGCAGGGGTGGGTGGGATCTTTGGTCTGCCTGAAGAGGGCGAAGATATTCGTGCCCATGTTTGGCCGTTAGCCGAAGCATTAAAAGCAGTAGAGGATGGGCGGATTGATAATGCCGCCAGTATTATTGCGCTGCAGTGGCTAGCATTAAATAAAGCCCAGGTTAGGGCGCAGTGGTTGGCGTAGTAAGTAGCCCTTTGGCTGTACTCAAGAAGAGTACAGCCAAAGGTGATGGCTTATAGGCCGGGTAAACGCTTGCGAATTTGTTTGATTAAGTTATCTAAAGTTGCTGCGTCATGGGTGTCAACGCGGTAGCTCTGCGCTGTTTCAGCAGCTGTGAGAGGCTCAAGATTTTGACGTTGCGCTAAGATCACTTCAGCAGTGGCGTCGGAGGGGTCTAAACCTTGCTCTTGGCGCTGCTTTAGCCATGCGGCAACCACTTCATCCGGTGCTTGGCAATCAAGGATTATAAAAGGTGTGCCGGTGCTTTCGGCAATCTGCCAGGCATCAGCGCGCTGTTCATTTTTTAGATAGGTTGCATCAATCACCACTGGGAAGCCGGCTTGCAATGCTTCGGCGGCGAGGGCGTGTAGACGCTGATAGGTTGCTGCGCTGGCATTAGGGTTGTAAATCCCGCCACCAAGGGTGTTCTGCTGCTCGCTATCTTGCTCGCCAAATAAACGCTTACGTTCAAAATCAGAGCGCAAACGCAATGCACCTAAGGCTTCCACTAAACGCATGGCTACCGAGCTTTTCCCCACCGCGGAAATACCATGAGTAATGGCCAGCAGGCGTGATGGAATTGCACAATAGCTTTCGGCGAGATTGGCGTAGCTGCGGTACTGGCGCACAATAACTGCGCGCTGTACCGAGTCTGATTCTTGCTCTAAACGGAATAAATTGACTTTGCCGCGTACCATCGCCCGATAGGCTTTGTAAAAATTAAGCAAAGGCATGGCTTGATAATCACCGGTGAGCTCTAACCATGCGTTAGTAAAGCGACGGGATAAAGGTTTTAGGCCGCGATCTTCGAGATCCATCGCTAGAAATGCAGCGTCAGATGCCACATCAATTAAGCGGAAAGCTTCATTGAATTCAATGCAGTCGAACAGCACAACTTCATTGTCCAAAATGGTCGCGTTGCCCAGGTGAATATCGCCATGGCACTCACGAATTGAACCATTGTGGCGACGTTGCTCTAATAGAGGTAGTAAACGGGTAAACTCGTCTTCTGCCCAAGCTTCTAAAGCGTCGAGCTGTTTTATATCGGCAGGCTCGCTGAGTAGCGGACGGATTTGCTCAAAGTTTTGCCGTATTGGTGCCATAATTGCGTGGGGATCGCCCAGCGGATGTTCGGCCGGTACAGCAGGCGCTTCATCATGAAAACGTGCAATTTGCTTAGCTAGAGCGTCAATGTGTGTCTCGCAGAGTTCGCCGCGCTTTTGTAAATCACCTAACAATTGGGTTTGTGGGAACTGGCGCATCTTAACCGCGTATTCAATTGCTGGGCTGTCGCCATTGAATTGTGGTTCATCGACTGTACCGGTAATAGCTACAACTTCGAGGTATAAACCATCAGTTAAACGCTGGTTAAGACGGACCTCCTCGCTGCAGAAATGTTTGCGGGCAGCAACATCAGTGAAGTCTAGAAAGCCAAAATTAACGGCTTTTTTGATTTTATACGCATAAGGGCCAGTTAAGATAACCCAGGAAATATGTGTTTCGATGACCTGGAAATCTTCGACTGGATGCGGAAAGATCGCAGGGTTTTGTAGGGCAGCAATCAGGGCTTGAGTCACAGATAATCCTTGAGAGTAATAAAGTAATCACTGCATTATGGCAACTGTTGGCGGCTGTGCAAACTATATCCGCATGCATTTTGAACTGAAACAAAACAGGTATAATTAATCGCATGACTCAAAAACGAAACTCTAGGCCAGCTAAAAAGGCTGCCAAGCAGCGTAAAACAAGCGCTTCAGGCCGCTGGTTTAGTTTATTTATTAAGCTATCTATCATTGCTGTTGTGCTACTGGTTGGCGTGCTTATTTATCTTGATGCTGTAGTGCAAGATAAGTTTTCCGGCAAACGCTGGACAGTTCCGGCGAAGGTGTATGCAAGGCCTTTAGAACTGTTTGCTGGGCAGAAGCTCAATAAAGAAGACTTTCTTGCTGAGCTCAATGCGTTAGGTTATCGCACTGAGCGTTCGGCAAATCGTACCGGAAGCGTGTCGGTTAACGGTAATAGCGTAGAGTTGCACACCCGTGGCTTTCAGTTTTATGAAGGGACAGAACCAGCGCAAGTATTACGCCTAGGCTTCTCCGGTAACAGTCTAACCAGCTTGGCCCGTGCCGACGGTAATCCTTTAGCTGTAGCGCGGCTTGAGCCGTTATTAATCGGTGGACTCTACCCTGCACACCAAGAAGATCGTATTTTAATTCGCTTGGATCAAGTGCCAGAGCTATTACCGCAAGCACTGCTTGCAGTAGAGGACCGTGAGTTTTACTCGCACCATGGTGTTTCGCCAAAATCGATTGCCCGCGCCTTGTGGGTGAACACTTCGTCAGGCTCGGTGCGTCAAGGCGGCAGCACCTTAACGCAACAACTGGTGAAAAATTTCTTCCTCACCAATGAACGCACTTTAACCCGCAAGGTTACTGAGGCACTGATGTCGTTGCTGATTGAGTTGCATTACAGCAAGGATGAGATTTTAGAGGCTTACCTGAACGAGGTGTTCTTAGGTCAAGATGGACAGCGCGCAATCCATGGCTTTGGTTTGGCCAGTCAATACTTTTTCAGTCAGCCGCTAGCTGAACTGCAGTTGCATCAAGTGGCTCTGCTGGTGGGCATGGTCAAAGGACCGTCTTACTACAATCCGCGCCGCCAGCCAGAGCGTGCTGTGCTGCGTCGTAATCTGGTTATCGACTTATTAGTTGAACAGGGTGTGGTTGAGTTAGAGCAAGCCGAGCACGCTAAGCAGCAGCCTTTAGGCGTGACTAAACGGGGTACCTTAGCCAATACCACCTATCCTGCTTTTCTTGATCTGGTCAAGCGTCAGTTACGTGAAGACTATCGTGATGAGGATTTAACCGAAGAAGGTTTGCGCATTTTCACCAGTTTTGATCCCATCTTGCAGCGCAAGGCGGAAGAGGCTCAGGCACAAACCTATAAGCAGTTGGCTGGACGCAAAGGTATCGATCAAGTGGAGTCTGCTGTTGTTGTCAGCAACCCAGAAAGCGGTGAGGTGTTGGCTTTGTTGGGCAGTCGTTTGCCGCGTTACGCTGGGTTTAACCGTGCTTTGGATGCGGTGCGGCCAATTGGCTCATTGGTCAAGCCAGCTGTTTACTTAACCGCTTTAGAGCAGCCGAAGCAGTACTCTTTGACCCATTATCTTCAAGACGCATCATTTTCTGTTAAAAATCAAGGTGGTCAAATTTGGACGCCGCAGAACTATGATCGCAAAGAGCATGGCACTGTGTTTCTCTACCAAGGCTTGGCCCAATCCTATAACCTAGCAACGGCTAAATTAGGTATGGAAATGGGGGTGCCACGGGTCTTACAGACGGTACGTAAACTGGGTGTAGAGCATGGTTGGCCGGCTTATCCTTCGATGTTATTGGGAGCGGGAAGTTTGACCCCTATAGAAGTGGCAGATATGTACCAAACCATTGCCAATGGTGGTTTTAATACGCCGCTGCGGGCCATTCGCAATGTCTTAACTGCCGATGATGAGCCGTTGGGCCGCTATCCCTATGCGCTTGAGCAGCGATTCGATGCTGGCGCGATTTATTTGACCCAGGAAGCGATGCGCCGGGTGATGACTGAAGGGACTGGGCGATCTGCGTATAATCGAATACCTAGGTCTGTGGTGTTAGCAGGTAAAACGGGTACCAGTAATGATTTACGCGACAGCTGGTTTGCTGGCTTTGGCCAGGATTTGCTGGCAGTCGTCTGGATGGGGCGTGATGATAATGGGCAAACACCGCTTACTGGAGCCAGTGGTGCACTGCAGGTGTGGGCGAGCTTTATGCAGACAGCCGCACCAAGATCTTTGAATATGACACCACCCAGTAATGTGACCATGGCTTGGGTAGATGCTTATTCCGGTTTAGGCAGTGCGCAAGGCTGTCCAGGTGCTGTGCAAATGCCCTATATTCGCGGTAGCGAGCCTGTAGCGGGCGAGTCTTGTAATAAACCTATGGAGCTAACTGAGCCTGTTGAATCAGTAAAAAGCTGGATTCGTAGTTGGCTAAATTAATTTTTGAGGATTCAATGTGAGTAAACAAGTAATTGCTTTAATCGCGCTGGCAGTGGTGCTAACCGGTTGTGCGGGGACTCAACACCGAGCAATACCTGTGGTCGAGAGTGGCAGCTCAATTACTCCTGGAGTGATGCGTGATAGTCGCGCGCGCCAAGCGAGTGGTACTGACCAAACAGAGAAAAAAGTGGCAAGTACCGCGTCGCAATCGGAGACCGAAACCGTGCAAACCTTTGCCGTGCCGAGCGCGCCAATTGGCGGCATTAAGGTTAATAGCGTAGATGTGGCGGATAAAGTTGCTAGCACAGTTGGAAGTGCAGCAAACAGTGCACCTGCAGCAAGTACCGCACCTGCCGCTCCGATTGGTGGTCAAGCGCGACTTGCAGCAGATGAGCAGCTTGACGGACCTGTGTTGGCCTTATTGACCACGGCCAAGCAGCAGCAGGGTGACGGTGACTTTAATGGTGCAGCCTCAAGTCTTGAGCGAGCACAACGCATTGCGCCACGTGAGCCGCAAGTGTTGTACCGTCTTGCCGAGGTTCGTTTAGAGCAAGGCGATGCAGCTCAGGCTGAGCAGCTGGCTCAGCAAGGACTCCGGTATAGCGATGGTCGTCCCACATTGCAGGCAGGGCTGTGGGACTTAATTGAACGAGCCCGGACTCAGCAAGGTGATACAGCCGGTGCTAAAGAGGCTCAGCGTCGTGCCAGGGTTCACTTGTAATGGCTAAATTACGTCTAGCTAGTTTGCTGTCTGGGCTGGAGCAGGAGTTACGCCAGCTGGGTTGGTGGGAGCAGGGTGAGTCGTGCGCACAAGCTTTACAAAGCCAGCAGCCTTTTTGCGTGGACACTTTAGAGTTTGCGCAGTGGCTGCAGTGGGTGTTTATACCGCGTATGCGCAGTATTCTGATAGCTGATCATGCGCTACCCCGTCAGTGCGGTATTTATGCAATGGCCGAGGTGGTTTATCGGGAGCAGACAGATCGAGTGGCAGACTTGCTGAGCTATTTAAAAGATATAGACAATACGGTTGTTGCCTCACATAAGCTGCATTAAACACCTGCCTGTGTAGCTTTAAGTACGCGGCTTGTGTGCTGCAATACTCTAGGTCTTAGTATTTTAGCAGCGGTATTCCATAGTGATATATCTTTGCCCTAACTGCTGCAGTAAGCAGAATATTAAGCGTTATAATGGATTGAATATCTCATTAAATAGAGTATATGCAGCTAGTGGTTGCGTACATGCCCTATAAATATCTATCATAGGGAATGAACAACCCAAGAAATGAGAGAAACATCTCATAAAACTTGACTTAAAGCTGTTGAATCCGAACAATTCATTGATTGCTGTAAAGCTCGCCTCAAAAAGGCGCTTACAGCATTATTAGTTTATGAGGTGCGTACCCGTGCCGCCCGCTATACCCGTATCGCGTTACCTCGCGCTGGGTGAGGAGCCTTTAGACATTCGGGTTTCTCTATGCTGCTTAATTTAGGTGGCTTGGTAGTCGGCAATCACCGTCGCCCATGCTGCAAATAACAGCAACCTATAATCAGATTGCCCTTGATGAAGGGTGGTATTCTGGCGTTTTAGAGGTGTTACTGTGGAACTTTTATCCGGCGCAGAAATGCTCGTTCGCTCATTGCGTGACGAGGGCGTTAAATATATTTATGGTTACCCTGGTGGGGCCATACTGCATATCTATGATGCATTATTCAAAGAGCCTGCTCTGACGCACATCTTGGTGCGCCATGAGCAAGCGGCAACACATATGGCTGATGGCTATGCCCGTGCCACTGGTAAGGCAGGCGTTGTTTTTGTAACGTCTGGACCTGGGGCGACCAATGCCATTACTGGTATTGCGACGGCCTTTATGGATTCGATTCCAATGGTGGTTATTTCCGGCCAAGTCCAGAGTGATATGGTGGGTACTGACGCATTCCAAGAAACCGATATGATTGGTATCTCGCGTCCTATCGTTAAGCACAGTTTTATGGTTAAGCATCCTTCAGAGATTCCTGAAGTGGTGAAAAAAGCGTTCTACTTAGCTGAGTCAGGCCGTCCGGGTCCTGTGGTTATTGATGTCCCTAAGGATATGACTAACCCAATTGATAAATTTGAGTACAGCTACCCGAAGAAAGCTAAATTGCGCTCTTACGCTCCGGCAACCCGTGGTCATTCAGGGCAAATTCGTAAGGCTGCAGAAATGCTACTGGCCGCAAAGCGCCCAGTGATTTATGCCGGTGGTGGTGTAGTTTTAGGTGGCGCTTCAAAGCAACTGACAGAAGTGGGGCAGCTGCTAAATGCACCAGTGACCAATACCTTGATGGGTTTAGGTTGCTACCCAGGTGATGATCGCCAGTTTATTGGCATGCTGGGAATGCATGGTAGTTACACTGCTAACTTGGCAATGCACCATTGTGATGTATTGCTCGCCGTTGGTGCGCGTTTTGATGACCGAGTGATTAATGGCGCGGCAAAAT
Organism: uncultured Thiopseudomonas sp.; assembly: GCA_964516465.1. Taxonomy (GTDB): domain Bacteria; phylum Pseudomonadota; class Gammaproteobacteria; order Pseudomonadales; family Pseudomonadaceae; genus Denitrificimonas. The sequence continues at coordinate 15,224 of CAZEZR010000061.1, forward strand.
TTTGTCCCAACGCAAAAATTATTCATATCGACATTGATCCAGCCTCGATTTCTAAAACCATCAAAGCAGATATCCCCATTGTTGGGCCTGTTGATAGTGTGTTGAATGACATGCTCGCTGCGTTAAAAGATATCGGTACTAAGCCTAACCCAGATGTTGTTGCCAGCTGGTGGAAGCAGATTGATGAGTGGCGTGGTAACGGTAAATTGTTCCCGTACGATAGTGGCGATGGCAAAATAATTAAGCCGCAAACCGTTATTGAGGTGTTGAGTGAAGTGACCAAGGGCGATGCTTTTGTTACTTCAGATGTTGGTCAGCACCAAATGTTCGCAGCGCAATACTACCGCTTTAACAAGCCGAACCGTTGGATTAACTCAGGTGGTTTAGGCACCATGGGTTTTGGTTTTCCAGCCGCGATGGGTATTAAACTGAATTTCCCTGATGATGACGTTGCTTGCGTTACTGGTGAGGGCAGTATTCAGATGAATATCCAGGAACTATCAACCTGTTTGCAGTACGACTTGCCGGTAAAGATTATTAATCTAAATAACGGTGCCTTAGGTATGGTGCGTCAGTGGCAGGATATGGTTTATAACAGCCGCTACTCCCACTCTTATATGGAGTCGCTGCCTGATTTTGTTAAGTTGGTTGAGGCTTACGGGCACGTTGGTATGCGTATCACTGATTTGAAAGATTTAAAGCCGAAAATGGAAGAGGCCTTTGCGATGAAAGATCGCTTGGTCTTCTTAGATATTCAAGTTGACACCAGTGAGCACGTGTACCCAATGCAGATTCGTGATGGTGCGATGCGCGATATGTGGCTCAGCAAAACGGAGCGGACATAATCATGAGACATATTATTTCATTATTGATGGAAAACGAGCCGGGTGCGCTATCTCGTGTTATTGGGCTGTTTTCTCAGCGTAACTACAATATAGAAAGTTTGACTGTTGCTGCGACAGAGGATCCAACTTTGTCACGCTTGACCCTGACCACAGCAGGTAAAGAGGAAGTGATTGAGCAAATCACTAAGAACCTTAATAAGCTGATTGAAGTGGTTAAGCTGGTTGATCTGTCAGAAAGTGCGCACATTGAGCGTGAGTTGATGCTGGTTAAAATTAAAGCCAGCGGTGCGCAACGTGCAGAGATTAAAAGGACTGCTGATATTTTCAGAGGTCAAATTGTTGATGTTTCGCCAAGTCTGTACATCGTACAGTTAGCGGGCACAACCGATAAACTGGATAGTTTTATCCAAGCGATTGGTCCAGGCTCTATTTTAGAAGTGGTGCGCAGCGGTGTAACCGGAATTGCGCGTGGCGATAAAGTTTTAAGCCTTTGAATTAACCCTGAAGAGCGCGTGCTCTTCAATATTAGGAAGATTTTATGAAAGTTTACTACGACAAAGATTGTGATTTATCCATCATCAAAGGCAAGAAAGTAGCCATTATTGGTTATGGTTCACAGGGGCATGCACATGCATGCAACCTAAAAGACTCTGGTGTTGACGTCACCGTAGGTTTGCGTGCGGGCTCTTCGTCAATCGCAAAAGCAGAAGCCCACGGTTTGAAAGTTGCTGATGTGGCTACTGCAGTTAAAGCAGCTGATATTGTGATGGTTTTGACCCCTGATGAGTTTCAGGGTCAGTTGTATAAAGAAGAGCTTGAGCCAAACTTGAAGCAAGGTGCTACCTTGGCTTTCGCTCACGGTTTCTCCGTACACTACAATCAAGTAACCCCCCGTGCTGACCTTGACGTTATTATGATCGCGCCAAAAGCGCCAGGTCACACTGTGCGTTCAGAGTTTGTTCGAGGTGGCGGTGTTCCTGACCTTATCGCTATTTATCAAGACGCTTCTGGCAATGCAAAAAATGTTGCGCTGTCCTATGCGAGCGGTGTTGGCGGTGGACGTACCGGTATTATTGAAACCACATTTAAAGATGAAACTGAAACAGACTTGTTCGGTGAGCAAGCAGTTCTGTGTGGTGGTACTGTTGAATTGGTTAAAGCAGGTTTTGAAATTCTGGTTGAAGCAGGTTACGCACCAGAAATGGCGTACTTTGAGTGCTTGCACGAGTTGAAGTTGATTGTAGATTTAATGTTTGAAGGCGGCATTGCCAACATGAACTACTCGATTTCTAACAACGCTGAGTACGGTGAGTACGTAACTGGTCCAGAAGTGATTAACGATGAGTCGCGTGCTGCAATGCGTAATGCGCTGAAGCGTATTCAGAATGGCGAGTATGCGAAAATGTTTA
>CAZEZR010000062.1:0-17309 GCA_964516465.1 uncultured Thiopseudomonas sp.
ATTGCCGCGTCGCTTCGCTCCTCGCAATGACGCAATTAATCAGCGCCTCCTTAAAACTTCAGCACTGCAATGCACGGCAACAGCTTGTGCCCCATCAACAGCGAGCCAATGGGGCTCCTATGCTACCAAGCCTCAGCTGATTAAGCTTTTTTCATAAACTCTGATTTAAGCAATATATTTTGCCCACCCACACGGCAATCCAAATCATGATCACCCTCAACGATACGAATATTGGTCACTCGGGTGCCCATTTTAAGTACCGTGGAGCTACCTTTAAGCTTTAAATCTTTAATTAAGGTCACTGTATCACCATCGGCTAAAGGCGTACCGTGGGTATCGCGGACTATTTTTGCTTGGCTCTCCTGAGTTTCCTCGGGCGCATTGATTGGCCACTCATGACCGCAGGTCGCACACACATAGTTTTCACGATCTGGGTAGGTGATTTCTTCTTGGCACGCTGGACAAGGTGGTAATTCTGACATGCAGGCATATCCTTCTAGACTTTATGGGGGCTTAAGAATAACCAACCCACCCATTAAAACCAATCAACTCAGCACACTATGCCTTGCCTAAACCTACTTATAGCCCAGCAAGGCTGTCAGCATAGCCACACAACTTTGCCCATTCTAAGCCTGTGCTAGTGACGCTGACGACTCACCTCGATAATATTCGGCAGTTGTGAAACCCGCCCGAGCAAGCGCCCTAACTCATCCAAGCCAGGTACTTCCACAGTCAGATTAATAGTGGCAGTGTTGTCTTCTTTACTGACTTGGGTGTGCAAGGCGATAATATTCATTTTCTCATTGACCAACACCTGAGAAATATCACTGAGCAAGCCCGAGCGATCATAGGCACGGATTAACACATCCACTGGGTAGGTTTGCACCAGCTCAGTGCCCCAACTCACTTGAATCATCCGCTCTGGCTCACGGCCACTGAGCTGCAAGGCAGTTGGACAATCCTGACGGTGAATGGTCACCCCACGGCCCATGGTGATATAGCCAATAATGGGCTCACCGGGCACCGGCTGACAGCAGCCAGCAATTTGCGTTAATAGATTTCCCACCCCTTCAATACGCACTTCATCCCCTGCGGGGGCGCTGCGTTTAGTGGGTTTGCGGGGAATTAAATCCAGCTGCTGTTCATTACTGCGCAGATGCGGTTCCACCAATTGCTGCGCCAAGCCCACCGCATGAGCCAGTCGCACATCGCCAGCACCTAACGCTGCAAATAGATCCTCACTGGTCTTGACATTACAGCGCTCGGCTAATTTGTCATACTTGACCGGGCCAATGGCTAAACGGGTGAGTTCGCGCTCCAGCATCTGTTTGCCGGCCACCACGTTTTGCTCGCGGTCTTGCCGTTTAAACCAACTCACCGCTTTTGCCCGAGCCCGGGCGGTGGTGATATAGCCTAGATTGCTGTTTAACCAGTCTCGGCTGGGGGCACCATTTTTACCGGTGATAATTTCAATTTGTTCGCCGGTTTTCAAACTGTAATTGAGCGGCACAATGCGGCCATTAACTTTAGCGCCACGGCAGTTATGGCCAATTTCCGTATGCACACGGTAGGCAAAATCTAGCGGTGTCGAGCCTTGCGGTAAATCGATGGCATGACCATCGGGGGTAAATACATAGACCCGATCCGGTACAATATCTACCCGGATCTGATCGGCTAAACCACCTATATCGCCCAGCTCTTCGTGCCACTCCAGCACCTGTCGTAGCCAAGCAATTTTTGCTTCATACTGATCAGCTTGGCCGTCTTTATCAGCGCCTTTATAACGCCAGTGCGCACACACGCCCAGCTCAGCCTCTTCATGCATGGCATGGGTACGTATTTGCACCTCAAGAGTTTTGCCCTCGGGGCCAATCACCGCGGTATGCAGCGAGCGGTAGCCGTTTTCTTTAGGGTTAGCAATATAGTCATCAAACTCATTGGCAATATGCCGCCACAGCGAATGCACAACCCCCAACGCGGTATAACAATCACGCACTTCTGGGACTAAAATGCGTAATGCCCGCACATCATAAATTTCGCTAAAACGCAGACCTTTCTTCTGCATTTTTCGCCAAATGGAATAAATATGCTTAACTCGACCGCTGACATCCGCTTCAATCTCTGCAACTTTCAGTTCTTCACCCAGTTGCTGCACAACTTTACGAATAAACTGTTCACGATCAATGCGGCGCTCATGCAACAAACCAGCAATATGCATATATTGCTCAGGCTCAAGGTAGCGGAAGGATAAGTCCTCCAACTCCCACTTGATATGACCAATACCTAAGCGGTGGGCCAGCGGTGCATAAATATCAAAGACTTCGCGGGCGACCCGAAGCCGCTTTTCTTCTGGTGCATTTTTAACCGCGCGAATAGCACAGGTGCGTTCTGCCAATTTAATCAGCGCAACGCGTACATCATCCACCATCGCCACTAACATACGGCGCAGATTTTCTACCTGTGTTTGCGCATTGAGCACCACACTGTCACGGGGATTGAGACTGGTGCTGATCGCGGCCATACGCAATACACCATCAATCAACTTAGCCACCCCCGAACCAAAGACCTCTGCAACTTCAGCTAAGGGGGCTTTACCCTCACGCACCGTGCGATACAGAATGGCCGCAATTAAGGTTTCTTGATCAAGCTCCAGCTCCACTAGAATCTGCGCTATTTCTAAACCCACTTGCAGACTGGAAGCGCCCTCGGCCCAGATATTCTGTGCTTCTTTAGCTTTCTGCTCTGCATCACGGGCAAACTCGCCAGCCTGCAATAAACCTTCGGCATTGAGCAACGGATCAACCGCAACAATTTGCGCCACCCAACCGGGTAAATCTATGCTGCCATCTTGGTTAACTGGCTGCTCTGCTCTGACCTGTACCATGTATAATCCTTTTCGCGAAAGGCTCAGCTGACCCTATCAAGCGCCTCGCCATTCTGCTTATTTTCTAACAAACAACGCCATTGCTTCGGTATGTCCAGTTTGCGCAAACATATCCAAGATCCCTGCTTTCTCTAAAGCATAGCCACGCGCTACTAAAAGTGCTGCATCACGGGCTAAGGTTGCTGGGTTGCAGGACACATAGACAATGCGTGGCACTTTCAGCTGCGCTAAATGCTCTACTACAACTTGCGCACCGTCGCGCGGCGGATCCAGCAATGCTGCGGCAAAGGCCTGTTGCGCCCAGTCTTTATCAGCCAGCGGCTGGGCTAAGTTGCTGTGATAAAACTGCACATTGCTCAGCTGATGGGCTTGAGCATTATGCTCTGCCCGCTCCAACATTGACTCCACACCCTCAACTGCAATCACCTGTTTGACGGTTTGCGCCAACGGCAAAGCAAAGTTACCTAAACCACAAAACAAATCAAGCACCCGTTGATCCGCTTGTGGAGCTAACCAATTAAGCGCTTGGGCAATCATCGCCGCATTCATTGGCCCATTAACCTGGACAAAATCACCCGGCTGATAAGCAATCTGCAAGGCGTACTCTGGCAAAGCATAGCTCAGCTCCTGCCCTGCTTGATCCGCTTGCGGCTCACCCACACCCTGCAACCACAACTGCAGATGATGTTCGCTGCAGTAATCACGCAACATTTGTACATCAGCAGGATCTAAGGCCTGAGTATGGCGCAACAATAATGCATTACTGCTACCACTGAACAACTCAACATGGCCGAGGGCTTGCGGTTGCTGAAAGGCATTAAATACATCTGCAAGACCGGCAAACACTGGCTGCAAGTCATCGACTAAAATCACACAGCTGTTAACTTCAACAATTGCCTTGCTGGCCAAACCACGAAAACCCACCTGCACATGCTTACTCTTGGCATCGTAGCGCAGCGCCACTCGGGTGCGGCGGCGGTAGCCGAATGCAGGTCCAAGCAAGGGCTCTGCCCACTCAGTTGGCGTCAGTCCTTCACGACTCAGTTGTTCGACTAAGTTGTTATGCTTTAGCTCAATCTGCTGAGTATGACTGATATGTTGCAAGGTGCAGCCGCCACACTGGCCAGCCCACGGACACTTAGGACTGATGCGTTCAGGGCTGGCTGTTTGGACAATCAGGGTTTGCGCTTCAACCACTTTACTGCGCGCAGCTAACACCTGTGCCTGCACTTGTTCGCCAGGCAAAGCGCCACTGACAAACCACGTGCGCCCATCAAGAAAAGCGATACCGCGGCCATCATGGGCTAAACGCTCAATATTGAGCACTTGCTTTTTACCTACGGGCAAGCTGTTACGGGCGCCACCAGCAGGTTGAAAACGTAACGACTTGGAGGTTTTTGAGCGTCTCATTCGGACTCCGGCGCATAAATACCGCTGGATAAATAACGGTCGCCGCGATCGCAAATAATTGCCACCAATACGGCATTTTCCACTGTTTTCGACAGTTGCAGCATTGCCGCCACAGCACCACCGGAAGAAACTCCACAAAAGATACCTTCCTCACGCGCCAAACGGCGCATGCACTGCTCAGCTTGCTCTTGCCCCATATCGATCACTTGATCAACCCGACTCTGGTCAAAAATACTGGGTAAATAAGCTTCTGGCCAACGGCGAATGCCAGGTATGGCTGCGTCCTCGGTGGGTTGCAAACCAACAATCTGCACATTGGGATTTTGCTCTTTTAGATAACGGGAGACGCCCATAATAGTGCCTGTGGTGCCCATGGCACTGATAAAGTGCGTCACTTGTCCTTGGGTTTGTTGCCAAATTTCTGGGCCGGTGCCAGCGTAATGCGCGGCGGGATTGTCTTGGTTAGAAAACTGATCCAGCACGATACCTTTACCTTGCGCTTGCATCTCTAAAGCTAAGTCCCGCGCGGCCTCCATGGACTCCACTAAAATCAATTCGGCGCCATAGGCAGTCATGGCCGCTTTACGCTCAGCGGTTGAGCTGTCTGGCATAATCAGCAGCATCGGATAGCCCTTGATGGCTGCAACCATTGCTAAAGCAATTCCAGTGTTACCTGAAGTTGCTTCAATCAATGCATCGCCCGGCTTAATCCGGCCGCTGCGCTCAGCCCGCTCAATCATCGCTAACGCGGGACGGTCTTTCACCGAGCCTGCTGGGTTATTGCCCTCCAGCTTAACCAGCAATGTATTAGAGGTTTGCCCGCCCATACGCTGCAAACGAATCAGTGGCGTGTGGCCGATGCAGTCGGCCAAAGTTGGATAGTTAACAGTCATAATTAAGCAAAAATATCAAAATAGAAAGAAGCGTATGATACCGACAAATGTAGCCAGCCGATAACCTGTGATTGCATCTAGTTATAACCTAAAGACATAAGCAACGAAAACTATCAGTTATTTCATCAAGCTCTCTAAGCTGTTGACTCCCATAGGTTTGTTACGACCTGCTGCAACTGCCTTAAGCAGTCCACTGGTGTTTTACACTTCCAGCTCGGCTTGGTACTCCGGCAGCTTCCACGCAATGGGCGTCTGCCCGGTGCGCTGCAAAAACTTATTGCACTGGCTAAAATGACCATTGCCTAAAAAGCCACGGTACGCCGACAAAGGGGATGGATGGGCAGAGGTCAGAATTAGATGCTTACTGGCATCAATGCGCTCACCCTTACTGCGCGCATGGGCACCCCACAGCATAAACACCACATGGGCCTGCTGCTCATTGACACAGTCAATAATCCGATCGGTAAAGCGTTGCCACCCGGCCTTGGCATGGGCACCGGCGCTCCCTTGCTCTACGGTCAAGGTCGTATTGAGTAACAACACCCCTTGCTCGGCCCAGCTTTGCAAGTTGCCGTGTTTAGCGATGGAAATATTTAAATCGCGCTGCAACTCTTTATAGATATTGAGTAAAGACGGTGGCACTGCAATACCTGCTGGTACTGAAAAGCTTAAGCCATGGGACTGCCCCGGTCCGTGGTAAGGATCTTGACCTAATATCACCACCTTGACCTGAGGCAATGGGGTCAAATTCAGCGCATTAAAAATTTGTGGGCCAGGCGGATAAATCACTTTACCCTGCTGTTTTTCTTCCCGTAAAAAATCAGCTAGCGCTTGCATATACGGCTGCTCGAACTCAGTCGCTAGCGCCTCTTTCCAACTCTGTTCTAATTTAACCCGATCATATTGCGTCATACTGGCAACCTGTAATAAAAAACAGCACCTTAAACAGTTAAAGTGCCTGAGCAAATTTGCTAGTGAAAAACCTTGAGTGCAACCCAGCCATTGGCCGTCAAACAGCCCAGTCTTATACAGTGTTGAGCATCAGGCTGTTCAGCAGCCTAGGCATGCAACTCGCTTACTGGCGCGCTAAGCGTATATTTTCAATCACCGTGTGTTCCGTGGCGCGCACCGGATTGATATCCAAACCACCGCGACGCACATAACGGGCGCTGACACTGAGAAACTCAGGCTTTAAGCACGCCTTGAGATCTAAGAAGATGCGCTCGACACACTGCTCATGAAAGTCCTGATGCTGACGAAAACTAACCAAGTAGGTTAACAAGCTGGCACGATCAAGCTTGGGTCCGCGATAGTTGATGATCACGGTGCCCCAATCCGGCTGACCCGTGACTGGGCAATTGGACTTTAATAAATGACTGTACAACTTCTCGGCAACCTGCTCGGTGCCGCAGTTTAACATCTGTGCCGCTGGGTGCTCATAGACACTCAACTCAATGTCCAATTCATCAATACAAAAACCTGCGGGCTCATGCAGACCTTCAGCAACCACTTCGCGCAAAGTCTTTAATTCAACCTGCACAGGCGCTTGCGCCACCTTAGATAAGTCTTCACTGAGCACAGCTTGAACCTCAGCGAAACTGGCAAACACACTTTGATTAAACGAATTGAGGTACAACTTGAAGGACTTTGACTCGATAATATTGGGCGAGTCGGCAGGGACAGAAAATTGAGCCATAGCCACCACAGGTTTTCCTGAGGGCAACAGCCACGACAACTCATAGCAGTTCCAGAGATCAGCACCGACATAGGGCAAGGTTTCAGCAGTAAAGCCTAACTCACGCCATTTGCTGCTGCGAGCAATGGCAAATAACTGGCTGGGATCATATTGACTGATGTAGGCACTGCTTTTGCCTAAAGGTGAATCGTGCGCTGGATGGTGTGGCATGGCTGCTGCTCCATAAAACAATCGGGAGCAGCATTGTAAAGACTCTTAAAAATAGCGCCAGCCTTGCACCCTGCTTAGAGTTGCATGGCAACAATACCAGCGACAATAAAGACGACACCAATCATGCCTTGCTTACCTAAGCGCGAGTTAAATAGCAGGCGGTCCAGCAGAACAGTACCCAACACACCTAAGCCACCCCACACCGAGTAAGCAATACCTAATGGTATATAGCGCACCACAAAGCTGAGCAAGACAAAGGCGACAATAATCGACAGTAAACCCGCCAGACCCCAGATGGCTTTTTTAAAGCCTTTGGAGCGCTTTACGCAATAACAGGCCACTAAATCAAGGGATACCGAGCCGACCAATAACGATACTGGAAGTATCATAAGGTCACCTCACCTAACTTTGTGCTAGATACCGCCGGAGTTTTTTGACGTTGTGAGGGCAGTATTTTAACAACTGTTTGTTGAGTTCCAACCGTGGCGGTCTCTTTTTCTGGCTGACCTTTATCAAAAGTTACCAGCATTAAACCAAGCAACATCAAAGCAATGGCAAACATCTCAACCACAGTGAGAAACTCACCAAACAGCACCACACCAGCGATACCAATTAGAAACAGACCCAAGCCTTCCCAAATCGCATAGGACACAGCCAGTGGTATATGCACCACAGCCCGCGAAAATGCATAAAAAGACAGTGAAATCATAATCGCCATCACTAAGTAACCATAGACCGGCGAGCTGGTTGCTGCGTACTTCATACCTACTGTACTGATGACTTCAGCAACCACGGCTAACGCCAACATAAACCAGTAATACATTTTGAAACCCCTTAGGGAATCTCTGAAAAAGCACTTAAACCATTGACTCTATTGGTTTATTAATAGCAGCCCTTTTAGAGCGTCCTTAACTTTTAGACACAATTTTGCACCTGAGCCTAGTAACAGCTCAAATGTTTAAAAATTATTAAGATATCGTGTTGAGTGAGAAAGAAAACCAGCTAAGTACCGCTGCGCCAGCGTTTCTCATAGATATGGAGCTTCAAGAAGGAGGTAAAACTAATAAAGCGCAAGCTAAACATTGAACCACTTTTGGGTGACTACGATTCAATTATTTTAACACATAAGCCGCATAGTACCTAATTTAAAGCCTAGCAGTGAGGACTGAGCGACTGTATTCAGCCACCAAGCATGGGTTAAAAGTCACGCTTATAGAACACATCCAAAGAGTTGGCTAAGCCACTGGCCGCCTCAAGATACACACGTTTACTCAATTCATAACGCAACGCTAAAGTGTTAGCTGGCTCGAACACACCAACACCATAACGTAAACTAATTCGCTCGCTGAGTCGCCCAGTGGCCACTACGCTAGAGGTGACACCACTGCCTTCACTGTCTAAGGTAAAATCTTTCACTCCAAAGCTTTCTGCAAGCTTATTCGCGATGGGAGCCGAGCCCATTAAACCTAAAGCTAGCGCTGCTTGCCCCAACACATTGCCGTCCTCGCCGCCATGCAATGGTCGACCCAGTAGCAACCAAGACAACGCTTGCTCTTGACTCATGGCGGGGGTTGAGAAAATTTCACTGCTGGGCTGCATGGCTGGCCCACTGAGTCGCAAACCTGCAGTAACATCACCTGTCACTCGTACTGCTTCAATATCGAGGAATGGATAACTCAATGGCCCAGCAAACAATAAACGCGCCCGACGCAGCTCTAAGCGTTGCCCATAGGCACGGTAACGACCGTTTACCAACTCTAATACGCCATTTCCTGCCAAGTTATCACCAATTCTTAAGTTTCCACGCAGATCGGCCTCTAAACCAAAACCTGAGAAACGTAAACGCTCGGAGCCCACATTTAAAGTAATATCCATGGCCACCTGCATGCCTGGTTCTGGCTCGTCCTGGCCAACAATTCGCGCATCAGATGAAACATGCACCGCCTGCTCAGGTAGCTGGGGAATAGTGATCAACCCGCTAGGGACTGAAACACTGCCACTGATAAATAGACGCTGGTTTTTTAAATTTATTTTCAAGTCTGGCGCCATTTCAACATTCGCATACGGCTCAACCTGTAAAGGTAACTGCTGACCTTTAACCGCCACATCCACCAGCAACTGGTTTGCCCACTGCACGCTGCCTTGAATAGTGCCCGTGCCTTTCGCTCCGCTATTCCAATCACCCTTCAATTGCATCCGTTCGCCTTGAATATCAGCACGTATTTGCAGCCTTTCGAAGGGGACCGGTAACTCGCCACCACTGATTTGCCCATCACGCACTTGCACAAACCCTGTGATATTCGGCTCAAGTAAAGTACCAGCTAGAGTCCCACGTCCTTCCAGTTGCCCTTTGACAGTTTCCACTTGGGTAATAAAAGCACGCAATGCGGACAAATCGACCTTTTCAATTAAAAAATCACCACGTAGTCTTTTCTGTTCAGTACGTGGATCAATCTGTGCATTCACCTCGAGGTAGCCGCTGTCGACACCTTTTAACTGCACCCTCGAGTCAATGGAGCTGCTGGTTAAATCGCTATTGAGTTTCAGTGCTTGCCAAGCAAAGGTTTGCCACTGCTCACCTTCTTTAACTCGCAGCTGTCCTCTGCCGGCATCCAGCTCAATATGACCGAGCGGCCCTGCTGGAAGTAATTCAACTTGGAAAATGCCATTCAACTGTCCAGTAACCTGCGTGTCTTCAGGCAAAGCAACCTGCAAGGTGGCTAAGGGGAAGTTAAGTAAACGGTAATCAATTTTAGTCTGCGGTAATAAACGCTGCGGCCCAGCGCACAGGCTGGACTCACCACTTTTCAGACAATGCGCGGCAACTGTCAACTCACCACTACTACGGTAATCAATCTCGGTGGCTTTTTCCAAAGCCCACTTTTGCCCATGACTGTCTAGCAGCAACTGTTGCAATTGCCCGAGCCAATTACCATCTTGCAGCGCACCACTGAGTTTGATCTCTGACTCAAGCAACGGCCCTGCCAGTGACAACTCTCCGCTGTGCGACGCAAGACTGCCTTGTCCTGCAATATTGAGCGTGCCAATTTCTGTATCAGCACTCCAAATACGTTCAGCGGCAAATGTGAACTCCGCATGCTGTGCTGCTAATAATTCTGCAGCTAATGTCAGCTGACCCACGCGCTGACCATCATAGGTTATGTCGCTGCCCTGCAACTGCGCCACGGCCAAGGGCTCAGCTAAAGTACCTGCCAATGTGATGGCGCCGTTTATTTGCCCAGCCAAGCCCGGCCATAGCTGCACAAGGCGCGGTAGTTCAATATTAATCTCACCGGCTAAGGCCTGATCAATCTGCGCCTTGCCATAAACACGGTTATCGCCCAGACGTATATCGGCGTTTTCAAGCTGCCACAAAGGATCCTGTGCAGCCTGTTGCGCACCCTGCAAATCAATCACTAGCTGAGCCGGTGAGCCACGCAAAGTGCCGTTTAAATCTGCGTTAGCATCCATCTGCAAATGGTTGTCGCGCAGTGAGCCTTGGCTGTGAATTTTTCCGCCCAGCTCGCCCGGCAGCTCCTCAAGCCAATAAGCGGGATTGAGTTGACTCACCTGAATATCCGCCAGCCAATCCACACCCTCAGCAAAGCCCACTGTAGCTGTGCCCAATAAACGACCTTGGCCTGCTTCAACCAGCAGCTCGCTGAGTTGCACGTGTTGCTCATTGCCAGTAAAAACCGTGGCTAAGGTAAATGGCCCAGCGGGTCCGCTTAAGTCGCCATTGAGCGTGCCTTGGTACTGATTTTCGGCATAGCTCACCTGTCCATTTAGGGTGTGCAGCTGAACCGGAATATCCTCTTGCTGCAGTAATTGGTGCCAAGGAAAATTCTGCCACTGCAATGTGGCATTCGCTTGCAAGTCGTCCTGCCACTTAGCTTCACCTTGCACTGCCACATACGCCTCATCATTAGCGCTTAAACGCAAGGAACTGAGTTGCACCCCTGTGCTTTGTAGCAGCGCCGCAAGGCTGAGCTGCATTTTGTCTGCAGTGCTGGAGAGCAGCCCTTGACCATCAACCTGATAGCCTTGGTGCAGATCACCTTGCAACTCAAGCAGCAACTCACTCACAGTCATAGTGTCAGGCAAATCAGGCGCCGCTTTAAAATCAGTCATGCGCAGTGACAGCTGTGCTGGTAATTCAGCTTGCAGAGCCTGCACTTTGCCATCCAGCACTGCGCTTAAGTAACCTTGAGTCACTGCACTTAGGCTTAAATCCTGCACACTGCCGCTGAGCTGGGCTTCAATATCCAATGCCGCTGAGTCTGGAATGGGCACATGCGCATTGAGCTGCAATTGCAGTGGCCAACCGGCTTGCGGGCTGATACTGCCCTTGGCTTGCACGCTGTACTCTTGATACTGCAGGCCCAGTTCAGCAATATGAATGCCATCGGCTAACCAGCGTGCGCGCAGGCCTGCATGACTTAGCAGTGATTCACCATTGAGAATAAACTCATCGATCTGTAGCCGCCCAACTTCAATGTTCAATGGCAGCTGTACATCTGGCAACTCTATGCTGGGCTGCGTCTCTTCCACAGTGTCTGTTTCTGGCAGAATCAGTTCAATGCGCACGACACTGAGCGTATCTAAACACAAGGCACCGCGCAGCAAGCAGCTGAGTCGGACCTGCATATGTGCATCGGTTAAATGGGCTGACGTATCGTCTTGCTGCCAATCAACCTGTTCTGCGCGCCAATCTGACAGCAACGCGCCTTGAAAGCCTTCTACACTCAAGCCTGGCACTTGATTCAGCAGCCAGCGACTACCGCCTTGGGTGGTCAGTAAACTAATGCTCACTCCGAGCAGCACTACCACTAACAACAGAATGCTCAGCACAATCCTGACACTGATGCGCTTCATAGTTCTGGCCCCATGGAAAAGTGAATACGCCAGCCTTTTTTATCATTTAAAGCTTGGGCCAAATCAAGACGGATCGGCCCGACCGGAGAAACCCAACGTATACCCACCCCAACCCCGGTTTTCATGCTGTCACTTAATGAGTTAAAGGCATTACCTTGGTCAATAAAGGTCGCGGCACGCCAGCGCTCGGCAAAACTGTATTGATATTCGACACTGCCAGCGAACATATAACGACCACCTACGCGATTACCCCGTCGATCACGGGGCGATAAGGTTTCATACCCATAGCCGCGCACACTCTGATCACCACCGGCAAAAAAGCGTAGGGATGGTGGCACTTTGTCATAATTATTGGTGCCAATCGCACCTATTTGTGCCCGCCCCAGTAAGCGGTGCTTATCCGCAAAAGTTAATAAGCCACGACTCAAAGCAGTGACGTGCATAACATCCGCGTCAGCTAAAATACCTTGCTTAGCACCCCGTACATCCCACTGTAAGCGATAGCCTTCACTGGGGTCCAAAGGCGAGTCACTGCGCAAGACTGAGTAGCCAATGCCCGGCATTAAAAAGCTACTGCGGCCACTTTTTGCACCGCTGCCAAAATCATAACGCTCTTGTTCCCAGCGCAACGAGACAACCCTGAGCCATTCGCTCGGCAAACGTGCATGCCACTGCACGCCTAAGCTAATTAAGCGACTGTCAGCATCCACTAATTCTTCGCGCTGATAACCGGTAGAAAAGCGAACATAATCAGTGAGCGCTGCTTCTAAAGGAATTTGATACCAGGTTGAGACGTTTTGCCGTGGTTGGGAAATCTCACTATCAAAGCCCAGCTTATGACCGCGGGTGTTGACTCGATGGCGCTCCCAGCCGATACGTCCCCGAGGTCCAACATCAGTGGAGAAGCCAGCACCCAAGCTTAAAGTGCGCGGTTTGATCGGTTCTAAATTCACTTCAACCGGAATATCTAAAGGACCATCGACCGTGCCCACCGCATCCACCCGCACTTCCTGAAAATAACCGGTGGACTGTAAGTTTTGACTGAACTTGGCCACTAGTGCTGAGTTATAAGGTGTGCCTGGCTTAAACGGCTGTAGATTTTCTAAAAGCTTTGTATCAATTTTTGCATTTTCAGAGAAGTGTACAGTACCAAAACGGTAGCGTGGGCCACTATCAAACAGCAAGGTGATATCGGCAGCGCCCACTTGCGGATCAATTAACAATTCATGTTGAGTAAAGTGCGCAGCAAAAAAACCAAAGCGTAACGCCTGATTCTGCAAGAGATTTTTCACATCATCATACGCACTGTGATCAAGACGTGCGCCCACCTTAAGTCGCTTATCATCAGGCAAGGCAAACGCAGGGAGGCCAGCGGCCTCACCCTCAACTTTAATCGTGACATTGCGCAGCCGAACTGGATCACCTGACTGCACCAGCACTTGCAATTTAGGTTCAGCCTCTTCAGTCACCCGCACAATAATATTGGTTTGGTAGTAACCCAGCGCTTCACTGGCTAAACGGGTTTGCTGCTCCACCGTGCGTTTTAAAGCATTTAATGACGTGGCATCACCTTCTACCAGCTGACTTAAATAGGCTTGGATATTTTTTTTAAGATCGTCTTGCTCTGGGGTAACTTGCACATCTAAACGCCCAGCCGCCGAAGCAGATAACGGAATTACCAGCAATAGCGTAATAAAAAAAATAGCGGTGATACGCTTTAATTCAGTCAACATAAAAACTCAGTTAAGTAAGATAGATTAAGTCTGTCATGCGCATAGCCATCACTTACTTGCATATGCTTGGACTGCCCAATACTTGACTGCACACTGCAGTTCTAAAGTATACAGTGCTCTCTGCACGTTTTAATAACTGCAATGATTCTTTATCAGCTAATAGACAGTAGCGCAGCGCTGGTTTAAAAGCAGAGCCGCACTGACTTATTTTAGGCCCCTAACCATAAGCCTATGACTTATTGCTCAAGTCCTCTCATTCGACCAGAGAAAACTCTATAATTGCCGGTGCTTAGCTCCAGCCTTAGGTTTTTAGGTGATATTTTCCATATTACACAAGGGTTATTATGAAACTCATTTCTTTTAATATTAACGGATTGCGCGCCCGTCCACACCAGTTGGCCGAACTGATTGCCAACCACCAACCTGATGTAATTGGTCTGCAAGAAATCAAAGTTGCCGATGAGCAGTTTCCTGAACAAATGGTGCGTGACTTAGGCTACGAGGTATATTATCACGGCCAAAAAGGTCACTATGGCGTGGCACTTTTATCCCGTTTACCCGCACTGGAGATCCATCGAGGTTTTCCTGAAGATGGCGAGGATGCTCAGCGTCGTTTTATCTGGGGTGTGTTTGCTGATAGCAATGACTTACCGATCACGGTGATGAATGGTTACTTCCCACAAGGTGAGAATCAAAGTCACCCCACCAAATTCCCTGCCAAAGAGAAATTCTACGCGGACTTACAGCAACTGCTAGAAACGCGTTTTACCCCGGAAGACGCTTTGGTGGTCATGGGCGATTTTAATATCGCCCCTGAAGACACTGATATTGGCATTGGCGAACACAATGCTAAACGCTGGTTGCGCACCGGTAAATGCTCTTTTTTACCGCAAGAGCGTGAGTGGATACAAACCCTTATGGACTGGGGTTTGGAAGACAGTTATCGCGTTCTACACCCTACTATTGATGACCGCTTTAGCTGGTTTGACTACCGCAGTCGTGGTTTTGCCGATGAGCCGAAACGGGGTTTACGCATCGATATGATTCTGACCACCCCCGCATTACGCCCACGTATCTTCGATGTAGGGATTGACTATGAGTTGCGTGCTATGGAGAAACCCTCTGATCACGCACCTGTCTGGCTGGAACTTCGTACGCAAGTAGAGTCATAACAAAAACCAATAAAGCATCAACACTCAAACTTATAACACCTGTATTGCGCTTGAGGATCACTAGGCTGGCCATTAGATTGATTGGGTCACCTCACCCAATCATTTATCAATATAAGGGCTCAGCATGTCACTTGCAGATCAAACCATTCAAGCGCGCGATGGCGAAGAGCTGGATGCTGCGGTCATTGCGCGCTACCTCAAGCCGCACTTACCCCACCTGACTGGCGAGCCAAGCATTCGCCAGTTTCCAGGTGGCGCGTCCAATTTGACCTATTTATTATCCTACCCCGAGCAGGACTTGGTGTTACGTCGTCCGCCTTTGGGTAAAAAAGCCAAGTCGGCGCATGATATGGGCCGCGAGTTTTTAATTCTCAATAAGCTCAACGATGGCTTCCCTTATTGCCCAAAAGCCTATGTGCACTGCACTGACCCATCCATTATTGGTGATGAATTTTATGTGATGGAGCGGGTGGAAGGCATTATTCTGCGCTCGGATATTCCTGCTGAGCTGAATTTTACTGCGGAAAAAACTAAAGCACTTTGTGAAAGCTTTATCGATAAACTGGTGGATTTGCACCAAGTCGATTATAAGGCCTGCGGCCTAGAGGAACTGGGTAAACCAGAAGGCTATGTCGAGCGGCAAATGAAAGGCTGGAGTGATCGTTATAAAAAAGCCCTGACCCCAGATGCGCCGCTATGGACTGAAGTGCAAGTTTGGTTGAACGATAAAATGCCAGCAGATCACCCCAAGCCCGGCATTATCCACAACGACTACCGGTTTGATAATGTGATTCTGGATCCAGATAACCCCATGCAAATCATTGGTGTGTTGGACTGGGAAATGACCACCATTGGTGACCCTTTAATGGATTTGGGTAACAGCCTAGCGTACTGGATTGAGGCCGATGATCCTGCACCCGTGCAACTGATGCGCCGTCAACCAAGTAACGCGGCGGGCATGCTCACTCGCCAAGAAATTGTTGACTACTATGCCAAGCAAGCGGGCATTGAAATTCCTAATTTTGATTTTTACTACACTTACGGACTATTTCGCTTAGCCGGTATCGTGCAGCAAATCTATTACCGTTTTTATCACGGGCAAACCAAAGACAAGCGCTTTGCACCCTTTGTGCAGCTCAATGCTTTATTAGAACAAATGGCGCTTAACGTCATAAAAAAATCAACGCTATAACGCCATTTATCTCAAGGGGTACTGTATGTCTAAAACCAACTTATTTGATCTCGACGGCAAAATTGCTTTTGTCTCCGGCGCCAGCCGTGGCATTGGTGCTGCGATTGCGCAGTTACTGGCCCAGCAAGGCGCTCATGTGATTGTCTCCAGCCGCCGTCTTGAAAGCTGCGAAGCCATTGTCGAAACCATTACCGCTGCCGGTGGTCAAGCCACTGCCATGGCCTGCCATATTGGCGAGATGGAGCAAATCAGCGCCGTGTTTGCGCGGATTCGCGAGCAGTTTGGTCGCCTCGATATTCTGGTGAATAACGCGGCAGCCAACCCGTTCTTTGGCAATATCTTAGATACGGATCTGGGCGCATTCCAGAAAACTGTCGATGTGAATATCCGTGGTTATTTCTTTATGTCGGTGGAAGCAGGGAAATTGATGCGCGAAACTGGCGCTGGCAGCATTATTAATGTGGCGTCGGTG
This sequence comes from uncultured Thiopseudomonas sp., assembly GCA_964516465.1. GTDB lineage: Bacteria > Pseudomonadota > Gammaproteobacteria > Pseudomonadales > Pseudomonadaceae > Denitrificimonas. The sequence goes on from CAZEZR010000062.1 coordinate 16,538, forward strand.
AACGGTGTTACTCCGGCGCACATGCAGGGTATTTACTCGGTGACTAAGGCGGCGGTCATCAGTATGACCAAAGCCTTCGCCAAAGACTGTGCCAGCTTTGGTATTCGCTGCAATGCCCTACTGCCAGGCTTAACCGATACTAAATTTGCTTCGGCGTTAACGTCTAACGAAGCCATTCTCAAACATGCACTGCAAATTATTCCGCTTAATCGTGTGGCTGATCCCAGTGAAATGGCCGGCGCTGTGCTGTATCTGGCCAGTGATGCCTCCAGCTACACCACAGGTACCACGCTGACTGTGGATGGTGGGATGTTGGCTTAATCTATAGCTTTTATCTGCACAGCCCTAGTTTTAGTGTCTAGGGTTTGTGTGGATATGATTGGCTATTTGGCTGTTTATATCGGCGCTAGTCGTGCTGCGCTGAAACTGTTCTTCCGTCGATGAACCCATCTAGGGTTCAACTCCGGCGCTACGCCATCCATCGCTCCGCTCATCACAGTAACAACGCAGCACTCCTGAACCATTTGCATTCCCTGCCACCCATTCATTTGCAACTCAGCGCTTACTTCACTTGCTTATTTGCTCATTTGAACGAGTCGATAGCGAACAACCAGCCTGCACAAAAAAGCAACCTGCCTACAACAGAGACCCACGCACAACCTGCTAACCACGCATTTGTTTAGCGCGAGCTGTACTGGGTCGGTGGCAAGCGTAGCTATGGATGGCGCAGCGCCCGCATCGAGCCCCGGATGGGCTCGTTAAGGGATTAACC
>CAZEZR010000063.1:0-16723 GCA_964516465.1 uncultured Thiopseudomonas sp.
TTTGATGATATTGATCTGTTGGTTTTACAAGAGGTCGGTCAAGCAGGGCATAAATACGCAGAAGATCATGGCAAACAGATCAGAGAAAGCATGGGTGTCGGTCACTCAGAAGGTCAAGCTGAGTAGCACCGATAGTGTAGATTTTAATTATCTGGCTGAGTGTTGCATGCAGTTGGCGCACAGATGGTTGTTTGGATAGAACTGCCTTTGCGCCATTTTTGTGTGTCTGGCTATATTTAGGCTTCGTTGTGGGTGGAAAATTCTGCGAGATTCATTCTGCTTGGTTGAGTACTGAGTGCGCTAATGCGTGAAGGGAAGAACTACAGGACCAGCAGACACAAAAAAGCCTCAAACATCTGAATGCTTGAGGCTTTAATGATAAATCTGGTTGCGGGAGCAGGATTTGAACCTACGACCTTCGGGTTATGAGCCCGACGAGCTACCAAACTGCTCCATCCCGCGCCAACAAGTATACGCATAATTCGCTAAGTGTCAAAACTTATTTGCAAATCAATCATTTAACCGCGAATTACGCAGTCGTGAGCGCTTTCTCCAATTGCGATTCACCCACCAGCGCCAGTACAGCACTGTGCAGCTGTAGCCGACCATGGCAAGAAGCAAGCCCATAACAAAAGAGCCAGCGTAGAGCGGCTGCCAATGGGTGGTGCTGACTTCTAAGATCCAGCTAAGGGACATTTTTTCTGGGAACTGGATCGCTGGAGTGCCGAGTAACCAAGCGCCAAGCTTATAGTTGGTATAAAACACGGGCGGCATAGTAACTGGATTGGTAATCCAAACCAGACCAACAGAGATGGGCAGATTAGCACGCAAAGGAATCGCCAAAAAAGCCGCGGCAAACATTTGCATTGGAATAGGCATCATCGCCCAGAATAACCCCACAGCAACTGCGCGCGCCACAGAGTGACGGTTCAGATGCCATAGGTTTGGCTCGTGAATAAGATTGCCCAAAAAACGTAACGATGGATTGTTTTTCAGTTTTTCCGGATCGGGCATATAGCGTTTAAATAATTGACGGGGCATTAAAATTCTCTGGCATGCTAAAGCTGGTCTATTATGCATCTTATTCACAGGCGGTGCTGTTACAGGGTGTGACAAAAGCGCTTGAAAACAGGGATTTACAGGAATATTTGTTTGCAAATGCTACAAGGAGGTAGCGTTATGGGTTTATCAGCGCTGGCAGGGATTGCCGGCCTGCTCAGTTTGCGCTGGTTACCGTGGTTGCCCGGTACGCTATGGTTGTTGTTCGGTGCAGCTGTTGCTCTATTGTTCCTGTATCGCGGTGTTTTTCCACTAGGGGTATTTATTCTTGGTCTGTGCTGGGCCTGTTTGAGTGCGCAGTGGGCGCTCAATGATCAGCTCAGCCCTGAGTTAGACGGTCGCACTTTATGGTTGGAAGGTACTGTGGTTGGTTTACCAGAGTGGCCGCAGGTGCAAGGTCAGCCAGCAACTGTGCGCTTTGAGCTGGAGCAGGCAGAATCACGCAGAGCACAATTGCCCCAGCGTATGCGTTTGTCATGGCGGGCACCACCGGAGCAGGTTAAGGCGGGTGAACGCTGGCGCTTAGTGGTGCGCTTAAGGCGTCCAGATGGCTCGCTAAATCCCCATGGTTTTGATTATCAAGCTTGGCTGTTTGCCCAGCGTATTGGTGCTACGGGATCGATTAAAGCAGGGCAGCGCTTAGCCCAAGGGCAGGGCTTGCATCACTGGCGCGAGAGCGTGCGAACCTTGTTGCAGCGCCATGGGCCTAAACATGCTCAAGGAGTAATAGCTGCTTTGGTGCTGGGTGACGATTCAGCTCTTAGCGCTGAGCAATGGCACACCTTGCAGGCCACCGGCACAGTGCACCTTATGGTGATCTCAGGTCAGCATATTAGTTTGCTAGCAGTGATTGCGTATGCGGCTGTTTTTTGGTTAATGCGCTTAGGTTGCTGGCCTCAGCGTCTGCCATGGTTGCCGGTTGCTTGCCTGCTATCCATGTCAGCAGCGCTGGCCTATGGTGCTTTTTCCGGTTTTGCCGTACCTGTGCAGCGTGCGTGTATTATGGTGCTGGTCGCTTTGTTATGGCGTTGGCGTTTTCAGCATTTAAGTCCCTGGACCGCCTTTATCTGCGCGTTATTTTTGGTTTTAGTGCATGAGCCATTGGTGGTATTACAATCTGGTTTTTGGCTGTCATTTAGTGCAGTGGGGGCGCTTATTTTGGCCTTTGCTGCGCGCTTAGGACCTTGGCGCTGGTGGCATATTATGGGGCGGACACAGTGGGTGGCGGCGATTGGCTTGGCCCCTTTCTTGTTAGCGCTCAGTTTGCCGGTGAGCATTATGGGGCCTGTGGCTAATATTTTTGCCGTGCCGTGGCTGAGCTTCGTGGCTTTACCGTTGACGCTACTGGGTGCTGTATTGCTGCCGTGGCCAAGTCTTGCTGAAACTGTGTTGCAGATAGCAGCTTGGTGCTTACAGTTGATGTTTTCGGTGTTGGAGTGGCTTGCTCAAGGTTGGCCAGTCTGGCAGGGCAGTGCGATCAGTACTGCTGCATTAGTGCTCGCTTTACTGGGTGTCTTGTGTTTTTTGCTGCCGCGCCGGTTATTACCTGTATCGGCTGGTCTTGCGCTCTGGCTGCCGCTAATAAGTCCCAGTCAAGACCAGATTAAGGAAGGGTACGCGCAAGTGTGGGTGTTGGATGTGGGTCAAGGGCAGGCGGTTTGGGTAAGAACAGCTCAGCATAGCTTGATGTATGATGCCGCACCTTTTATGGCTGGATTTGATGCGGGGGAGCGCATAGTGGTACCTGTCTTGCGTGGCTTTGCCCAGACGCACTTGGATGAGCTGTTAATTTCCCATGCTGATGCGGACCATGCTGGCGGCGCACCAGCAATTTTGGCAGCGCTGCAGGTGGGTCGAGTCGTCAGTGGCCAGCCAGAGGAACATCCCGCGCATTTTTCTGCACAGACGTGCCTAGAGCAACAGTGGCAATGGGATGACGTCTGGTTTTGGCGCTGGCAGTGGCAGCATGGGCAAGACAGCAATCAGAAGTCTTGTGTATTGCTGATTGCTGCCCAAGGTGAGCGGATATTAGTGACCGGAGACTTAGATGCCGCTGGCGAAGCAGCTTTACTAGCAGACTGGCCGTGGTTAAAAGCCGACTGGTTAGTGGTCGGCCATCATGGCAGTCGCACGTCCACTTCCAAGCGTTTTGTGCAAGCCATTGAACCGCGCTATGCTTTGATTTCTCGCGGCAAACACAACAGTTATGGGCATCCTCACCCGCAGGTTTTAGCCAATTTACAACGTGCCCAGGTACAGGTTTATGATACCGCTGTAGATAAAGCAGTACGGATCAGCTTAGGTGACTACCGTGAGCCTTGGAGCATGGCGCAGCAATCGCGCTTTTGGCGGCAAAAATGACTGATGCTATCTTCGGTGTAGCTGTCGGCCTGTGCTAAAGTGAGCAGAATTTATTGCTGGAGTATTCAATGTGTGGGAACTGATCAAATCCGGTGGCTGGATTATGCTGCCGATTGTGCTGTGTTCAATTATTGCAGTTGCCATTGTTCTTGAGCGTTTGTGGACTTTGCGTGCTTCACGAATCAGTCCGCCAAATTTGTTGGCGCAGGTTTGGCAGTGGCAACAAGATAAGCAAATGGACAGCAATAAAATGCAACATCTGCGCGCCGGTTCTCCGTTAGGGCAGATCCTTGCTGCGGGCTTGCTCAATGCGCACCATGGCCGCGAAATTATGAAAGAAAGCATTCAAGAAGCAGGGGTGAAAGTGGTTAGTGAGTTAGAACGCTATTTAACCCCGCTGGGTACCATTGCTGCGATAACACCGTTACTGGGTTTGCTCGGTACCGTGCTGGGAATGATTGAGATTTTTAGTGCTTTTATGGACTCTGGCATGGCCAATGCGCCACAGTTAGCCGGCGGTATCGCTAAGGCTCTGGTGACCACAGCTGCAGGTTTATTTGTGGCTATTCCAGCGGTGTTTTTCCATCGTTTTTTACAGCGCCGAGTGGATGAGTTGGTGGTTAGAATGGAGCAAGAGGCGATTAAACTTGTAGAAACCGTTGAGGGTGATCGTGAGCTTGAGTTAAATGAGGCGCAGGCGTGAAATTTCCTCGTAGCCCGCGCGAGCCGGTTGATATCAACTTGGCACCACTGATTGATGTGGTGTTTATTTTATTGTTGTTTTTTGTGGTTACCACCACCTTCACCCGTGAGACTCAGCTTAAAGTTGACTTGCCTGAAGCGGTCAGCGGTACAGCGTTAGAAACCAGTACGAGTAAGCAGTTGGAAGTTTTGGTGAGTATCGATGGTGCTTTTGAGCTCAATGGCAACCCTTTGCCGACCAATGATTTAAACACCTTGATGGAGGCGTTACGCATTGAGTCGGACGGTGATACAAGCTTACCGGTGATGCTCAGTGCCGACGCCCAGGCGCCGTATCAGTCTGTGATCACTGCCATGGATGCTGCATCTAAACTGGGTTTTGCTCACTTGCGCATCACCACCCTTGAGGCGCAAGGAACAGAGTGAAATTTAGCGAGCGTTTATTACAAGCTTGGTATCAAGGGCATCCTGCTTTAGCACTGCTGTGGCCGTTGGAACGGCTGTATCGCTGTGTGGTGCAGGGTAAGCGCAAGCGTTTTTTGTGCGGCCAAACTGCCAGTTATCGCGCCCCGGTGCCAGTGTTGGTGGTGGGTAATATCACTGTGGGTGGCACGGGTAAAACGCCATTGATTCTCTGGCTGATTGAGCAATGCCAAGCGCAAGGTTTGTCTGTGGGTGTGGTCAGTCGCGGCTACGGTGCACAACCGCCAAGTTTGCCGTGGACAGTGAGTTCAACCGATAGCGCTGAGCAAGCCGGTGATGAACCTTTGCTGATTGTACAGCGCACTGGTGTGCCATTGGTGATTGCCCCAGAACGCGCTGCAGCCGTCCAGCAATTGTTGGCTGAGCATGCCGTGGATGTGATTTTATCCGATGATGGCTTGCAACATTACACTTTAGCTCGAGATTTAGAGCTGGTGTTAATTGATGCAGCCAGAGGGCTGGGCAATCAGCGCTGCTTACCCATGGGGCCCTTGCGTGAACCGGTTGAGCGCCTAGCAACTGTTGATGCGGTGCTGATCAATGGCGCCCTACAAGACAGCGCCGAAGGCTTTGCTATGCAGTTACAGCCCACCGAGCTGGTGCATGTGCGCAGTGGTGAACGCCAACCTTTGAGTTATTTCCCAGCACGACAAAAAATGCATGCCGTGGCTGGGATTGGCAACCCGCAGCGTTTCTTCAATACGCTGGAAGGGTTAGACTGGCAACCCATTGCCCATGCTTTTGCGGATCACGCAGAGTTTACCCCGCAAGATTTGAATTTTGCAGATGATTTACCGGTATTAATGACTGAAAAAGATGCGGTGAAATGCCGTGCATTTGCTGCAGACAACTGCTGGTATTTGCAGGTGGCAGCGCAACCTTCGCCTGCTTTTGCGAGCTGGTTTGCGCAGCGGCTCAAGCGTTTATTAACTGATTCATTGTGAGGATGTGCTGATGGACCCGAAATTATTAGATATTTTAGCCTGCCCTTTATGCAAAAGCGCAGTTCAGCTCAATCAAGAAAAAACTGAGCTGTGGTGCAAGGCAGATGCTTTAGCCTTCCCTATTCGTGATGGTATTCCGGTGATGCTGGAAACTGAAGCGCGCACCCTAAGCAATGATGAGCGTTTGGATTAAGCTATGAGCCAAGAATTTAGTGTGGTGATTCCCGCACGTTTTGCCTCATCGCGTTTTCCCGGTAAACCCCTAGAAGACATTGCTGGTATGCCGATGATTCAGCGGGTCTGGCTGCAGGCGCAAAAAAGTGCAGCTAAACAGGTGGTGATTGCTACTGATGATCAACGTATTTATGACGTCTGCCAAGGCTTTGGCGCGCAAGTGGTGATGACCGCCAACGATCATGAGTCGGGCACGGATCGTTTAGCGCAAGTGGCGCATATTATGGGTTGGTCAGCCGAGACTATTGTGGTCAATGTGCAAGGGGATGAGCCCTTGATTCCGCCTGCAGTGGTCAATCAGGTGGCGGAAAACCTGGCCAAACACCCTGAAGCGGCGATGGCTACCTTAGCTGAGCCGATCGAGGATATGGCCAGCTTGATGAATAATAATGTGGTTAAGGTACTCAGTGATAAACATGGCTTAGCCCTGATGTTTAGTCGTGCGCCTTTGCCTTGGGCCCGCGATGCGTTTTTAAGTCAACCGGATGCACTGCCTGAAGCAGTGCCGTATCGCCGTCATATTGGTATTTACGCCTACCGTGCAGGCTTTTTGCAGCGCTTTGTTGAGTGGGGACCCTGTTGGCTTGAGCTGACTGAGTCCCTGGAGCAGTTGCGTGCCTTGTGGCATGGTGAGCAGATTCATGTGGCCGATGCTGTTGAGACACCGCCCCATGGAGTGGATACACCAGAAGATTTGCAACGCATTCGAGAGTTATTTAAGGAGTCTGAGTGAAAGTTTTATTTGTTTGTCTGGGTAATATTTGCCGCTCTCCAACTGCCGAAGGAATATTTCGTCATTATGTTGAGCAAGCAGGCTTGAGCGATAAAATCACCATCGACTCGGCTGGTACCGCTGATTGGCACATTGGCAAATCACCGGATCCGCGCACAGTGGCCGCTGCAGCTAAGCGCGGCTATGACTTATCCGCTTTGCGCGGACGTCAAGCGCAGCCAGAAGACTTTGCTAAGTTTGATTTAATTTTAGCGATGGATAAAAGCAATCTGATTAACCTGCAGGCGATTCAGCCCGCTGAGAGCAGCGCTGAGCTGGCCTTGTACTTGCCACGTTTTGGCATCAGCCCAGATGAAGTACCAGACCCTTATTATGGCGGCAAAGATGGATTTGAACTGGTGCTGGATATGTTGGAGCAAGCCAGTCAAACTCTGCTGGATGAAATAAAGGCGAACTTGTGAGTTTGACCATCCAAGAACAGGTCTCTTTGCGCCCGTACAACACCTTAGCGGTGGATGTGCGGGCGCGTTACTTTACAGCGGTGCAGTCGCTCGCCCAGCTGCAGGCCGCTTTGGCATGGGCAGAAGAGCGCAGTGTTACTGTGTTGTTGCTCGGCGGAGGCAGTAATCTGGTTCTGGCCAACGATCTTGATATGCTGGTGATTCATCTGCAGCTACGGGGTATTAAGCTGCTCAGTGAGGATGCTGACTTTGCCCGTATTGAAGTGCAGGCGGGAGAGAACTGGCATGCCTTTGTGCAGTGGAGCCTTGCCCAAGGTTTCAGTGGTTTAGAAAATTTAAGTTTAATTCCCGGCAATATTGGTGCGGCACCGGTGCAGAATATCGGTGCCTATGGGGTTGAACTGAAAGATCATCTGGAAAGTGTTTTAGTTTATGACCGAAAAACTCAACAGACCCAGTGCTTAACGGTGGAGCAGTGCCAATTTGCTTATCGCGAAAGCCTGTTCAAGCGTGAGTCAGGGCGGCGGGTTATTCTAAGTGTGATTTTTAAACTGCCAAAGCAGGCCAGTTTGCAGCTTGATTACGGTGACTTGCGCGGTTATTTGGCCGAACAGCAGATCATGCAGCCAACGCCTGCGGATGTCAGTCGCGCGGTGTGTGAAATACGTGCTGCTAAACTACCTGATCCTAAGCAGTTGGCTAACACCGGTAGTTTTTTTAAAAACCCTGTGGTCAGTGCAGAGCACGCACAGCGGCTCAAACAGGCTTATCCACATATAGTCAGTTTTAAGCAAGCGGATGGGCAGGTCAAACTTGCCGCTGGCTGGCTGATTGATCAAGCCGGTTGGAAAGGCTTACGCCAAGGTGATGCTGGCGTGCATGCTAAACAAGCACTGGTATTGGTAAATTACGGTAGCGCTACAGGCCAGCAGATCTTGGAGCTTGCCGCGCAAATTCAAGCGGATATTCAGCAGCGTTATGGCGTTGACTTGGAGGTTGAGCCAAATATCATCCGCTAGGCGGTTCGTTGGCGCTGCTATATTTAACCTTAAACTATCTTTTGCTGTGGATAACCAGCGCCTGAGTCCGGTTTATGGCTTGCGGCATTTGACTCGATTAAGCCTAAAAACTTCATGGCTGTGGCAACAGTCTGCTTTTTGCCAAGGGCATGGTCTAACTCCTTGTTGCCCGTTTCCAAGATAGAAGCAAAACTTTCCTGCATATGTGCTTTAAGTGCTCAACAGCCCTGTTGGTACTAACGTCGAGTAGTTATGCTCTTGACTCTGTGACAGTGTTTTTAGCAGTCACCTATTTTGAGGACTGAGTAAAACACTGGAGGTGTTGAGTGAATGATTCAGCACAGACAACAAGCCCATCTGAGCTGTTTGCACAGTTTAGATCCTATGCGGCCAGTGTGCGCCGTGACCGCCGGTTGACCGGTAGCGACGTTCATTCTTTGACTCTTCTCAGTCAATTAGAAAGCCAAGACAGTGTCACCCTTGATGCGCGCATTGAGCAGGGCATGGTCACCGAATTAGGTTATCGAATCCGCTCCTGCTCTTTGGCACAAGCCACCACCGGTATTCTTGTTGCGCGCACGCCAGGTATCACGGCACCTCAGTTATTGGCGGCACGGCAGGCCCTTGAGCGTATTTTGCAGGACAAACCTCCAGAGACATCCAGCTTGATTTGGCCCGAACTGTTGACGCTGCAAAGTGCTGCGGGGATGCCTGATCGGCATGAGGTGGCCTTATTACCTTTCCAGGTTTTGCAACAATTATTGGCAACAGAGGAGCAGCAGCAGGCTTAGTGCATCAGTAACAGATTGCTTATGCAGTATCGATACTCAATGGAGCACGACAATGATAAAAAATATAATCGTCGTTGGCGGTGGTATTGGCGGTACCATGACGGCCAACAATCTCGTAAGTAAACTTTATCCGGAAATCAGCCGTGGTGAAGTGCGCATTATTTTAATCTCTAATAGCCCTTGGCATTATTACAAGCCCGCCTTTATGTATGTGGCCTTTGGCGCTTTCTATAAAGATGAATTGCGGCGTCACCAAGCGTCGTTGCTACGGCCGGAAATCGATTTTGTCCTTGACCAAGTGGATGGCTTTGAATTCAAAAACAGTCGCCTGAAAATGCGCTCTGGTGACACCTACGACTACGATTACTTAGTCGTATCCACCGGCTGCATTCCTGCGCCAGAGCGTATTGAAGGTTTAAAAGAGGCGGGTGATCACTTCTATCAGCATGATCCAGCCCGAAAACTCTATGAGAAAATCTCCACCATTGAAAAAGGGCGCATTTTCATCGGCGTCACTTTCCCCACTACACCGAATGTGCCGCACCAGTGCGGGATTGCACCGATGGAAACTACTTTGATGCTGGACGAGTTTTTACGCAAACGAGGGGTGCGTGATCAAGTTGAAATTGTCTACACCTATCCAACCATTGCTCAGCTGGTGCGTAACTGTTTATTTTTGCAAGAACCAACCGGTGCAGTTTTGCCAAGCGTGTTTGATTCTAAAGGAATTATTCATAAGCGCGGCTTTACTTTGGCCCGTGTCGACCCCGAGCGCAAGGTGGCCATTTCTGAAGAGGGTGAGGAAGAAGAGTTTGATATTCTGATGCAAACACCACCGATTCGAGCGGTGGATGCGGTAATTAATTCTGGTGTTTCCCAGGCACCCAACAATGAAGGTTGGTTGCCCACTGATCGTTACTCTTTGCAGCTGGAAGGCTTTGAGAATGTGTTTGTGATGGGCGATACGGTGGATCTGCCGATCAGTAAAGCAGGGGGCAGCTGTCATAACCAATCGCCGGTGATTTGCAACAACATTGCCGGTTTGATGCGCTGGGGGAAAACCGTGGCTGAGTACGATGGTAAGGTGCAGGCGGTAGCGCAGATGGGCATGGAGGTGGGTATGCCACTGTGGTACGACTACGATGTGGATGTGATCCCCACGCCAGCTACCAAGATTGGCGGCTTAATGCGCAAAGGTTTTAACCGAGGCGTGTATTGGTCAGTGGCCCGCGGTTTGGTTTAAGGAGAAATGAATATGAGTAAGCAAAATCCTGAAACATCCAGTCAGTCCATGGAGCAACTGCTCAAGTGCTTGCCTGCTTTACAAGATGAAGCCACCCAAGCTGGTCTGGCTGATTTTTTAGAAAAGCTGGCGCCGTTACTGCAGGGCAGACGCCTGCATAACATCGTCGATCTCTTGGCTGCCACGTCCGATGTGATTGAAATGAGCGATGATGCCATGCTGCAAAAACTGATGGCATTGTATGAGGACAGTGTTGGCGGTATCTGGATGCTGACCAATGCGTTGCGTTATGCCTCGGCTCAAGCAGCAGCGAACTCCAGTCCACCGACTTTATGGCAAAGCGTGAAGAAATTTAATGCCAATGAAGATGCTCGCCGCGGCTTGGATGTTGTGGCCAATATATTGGCAGAGCTGGGCCGCCAAGCGGCGATTAAAGGTCAAACCATGCCGGAAGATTGATCATGATGTATAACCCGCTAAGCCCAATACTTTTATTGGGCTTTTTTATTTAACACGTGATTATTACCTGCGCCCACACTGCATTTATGCAGTGTGGGTAAGGTGTTGTATTGCTATTGAATTGTGTATTTGAGGTATAGACATTATCCATGCAGTATCTAGGGTTAAACTGCCTTACTGGCTTTTCGTAACACTTTCTTACGCAAATCGATCAAAAATACCTATACATTTGCAATGGTTTGTATAGGTTCTGTGTCATAATATTTGACACTTACCTATAGAGAGTAAAATCATGCTGTTATCCATTCGTTGGCAGGTCATTGCTGCAGTTGCAGTGTTGGCTGTGCTGTTTATCTGGTTTGTTTCTACTGGACCGGCGCAAGCGCTGGCTAAGCCTGCTCAACTTAATTTAGCCCAGCAGGTGCAGAGCTTGCCGGATGTACAGGGTGAACAATCGAGCGTTGCTTTTGATGCGAGTAAGCCAACCTTAGTAAAGTTATGGGCCAGTTGGTGCCCTTTATGCTTGTCGGAGCTGGGGCAAACACAAGACTGGGTTAGCGACGCTGATTTTGCCGCGGCTAACCTACTCACCGTGGCCTCCCCAGGTGTGCTGGGCGAGCAGCCGTTAGACGCCTTTAGCGATTGGTACAGCGGTTTAGATTACCCCGAATTACCGGTGCGCATGGACAGCAGCGGTGAGTTGGTTAAACGTCTTGGGGTGCAGGTGTATCCCAGTTGGGCGTTGATTGATCAGCAAGGGCAGCTGGCGCGAGTGATTAAAGGCAGTCTCAATAAATCCCAAGCTTTAGCTTTGTTGGCGAACCCTGAAGCAGATCTGGACGACTCAGCCCATATTTTTTATCAGCCTAAAACCAATCAAGACGCAGTGCCGGTGAATGCCCGCACTATTTATTTGGCTGGCGGTTGTTTCTGGGGTGTTGAGGCTTATTTTGAGCGCATTGATGGCGTGCTGGATGCAGTATCCGGTTATGCCAATGGCCGCACGGAAAACCCCAGTTACGAGGATGTGGTGTATCGCAATACCGGTCACGCGGAAACGGTAAAAGTAGTTTATAACCCTGACAAGCTCAGTCTGGATAATATCTTGCAGTATTACTTTCGCATCATTGATCCAACCAGTTTGAATAAGCAGGGTAATGACCGTGGTGTGCAATATCGAACCGGTGTTTATACCACTGACGCTGCAGAGCAGGAAGTAGTGGCTGATGCTTTAGCTCAGTTGCAACAGCGTTATCAGCGTCCGCTGGTGGTGGAAAATACCGCGCTAGAGCACTTTTATGAGGCTGAGCAGTATCATCAAGACTATTTAATGAAAAACCCCAATGGTTACTGCCATGTGGATTTATCCAAAGCAGATGAACCATTATCCAGAAAGCCCGAGCAGGCAGAAAAATCCCAACCAGGGTTTGATGCCAGTCGTTTTGAAAAGCCCGATAGCAAAACTTTACAACAGCGCTTAAGCCGCGAGGAGTATCAGGTCACGCAAAATAGTGGCACCGAGCGCGCTTTTAGTCACCGTTATGATGAACTGTTTGAGCCGGGGCTGTATGTGGATATTGTCAGTGGCGAGCCGTTGTTTAGCTCCAGTGATAAGTATCAGTCCGGCTGCGGTTGGCCGAGCTTTGTGCAGCCAATTAATGCCAGCGCGGTCACTGAGCACACTGACACCAGTTACAATATGCGTCGCATTGAAGTGCGCAGTCAGCTGGCTGATTCGCACTTAGGGCATGTGTTTCCTGATGGTCCACGGGATCGTGGCGGCTTGCGCTATTGCATTAATGGCGCAAGTTTAAAGTTTATTCCCAAAGCGCAGATGCAAGAGCAAGGCTATGGACAGTGGCTCAAGTACATTGATTAGGGTATGTAACACGACTCCATGGCGCTGAGTTTGCACCAGCGCTCTGGAAGATGCTCTGCAAGCAGGTCCAGAAGAGCTTCCTCAGCCACTGTTGTGGGCTGTCGGCTATTCAAAGTCAGCAGGGTCAACCCCATGACTTTCTGGCTGAGCTTCTGGATTGTCTGCGTTGTCTTGGTTGTCTTGGTTGTTAAGGTTTTGCGGTTGAATACGAATCAGCGCGCCCAGAGTGCCGTGATCGACAAAGGTGACTTGGTTGCTAGGCACTAAAGCTTTCTGTTTAAAATGTTCGCTGCTGAGCAGAGTTTTATCGGCATTAAACTGGTTAATCCAAAGGTCCAGTAACACTGAACTGGTGCGATCTAAGGTGAAATCCAGCGTGCCTTCTACCGGGTAGTGGTTAAAGTGCTGCATACCTTCGCTAACAGCGATGCGTACTGAGTCATCGGTGCTGTTTTGCAGCCAAGCGCTATGCAGCAGAATTTGGTAACCATTATCAGCGGTTAATTTTTCAGTCAAATGGCCCAAGCGGGTGCTGCGTTGCATTTCTGCGCTGATGGGCGTTGCACCATTGGCCCAAGAGTCTGGCGCTACCCGACTGGCTGGAAGGCTGTCGCTGCTTTGACGAAAAACAACCAATTCCACCAACTGTGTCTCACTGGCTAAAGCCTGAGCACTCAGCAGGGTGAATAAAACCATAAAGCGGATTAAATGACGCATATGCAACTCCTGTAAATATTTTATTCAGCCAGTTGGTTGAGCAAGGCTTCAATTGTAGCAAAGCGTTGCTCAGGATTATCCATTGGTACATTAAATTTAAATACCGTTGCGCCTTCAAAGCGATAGTGTTTGGGTTGGCTTTGAATCAATTTAATCAGGCGGATTGGATCAACGCAGGTATCGCTGGAAAACTCTAAGCGTCCGCCGTGGGGGCCGGCATCTACTTTTAGAATACCCAGCGCTTGTGCTTTGATCTTTAGCTCAGTGACACGGATTAAATACTTAGCTGGGTCGGGCAGTAAACCGAAGCGGTCAATCATTTCCACCTGCAGTTCTTTAAGCTCGTTAGTGTCTTTTGCTGAGGCAATGCGCTTATACAGAATCAAGCGCGCATGCACATCGGGCAGATAGTCATCAGGAATCAACGCCGGTACCCGCAAATTAATCTCAACTCCGCTGTCTAAGGGCTGTTCAAGGTTGGGTTGCTCGCCTTTGCGGATCGATTCCACCGCACGCTCAAGCATCTCCATATAGAGGGTAAAGCCAATGGCTTGGATTTCACCGCTTTGCCCATCGCCAAGCAATTCACCGGCACCACGGATCTCTAAGTCATGGGTGGCCAACATAAAACCTGCGCCTAAGTCTTGGGCGTTAGCAATCGCCTCTAAGCGCTTTTTGGCATCGCTGGTCATGCTCTTTTGCGGCGGCGTGAGTAAGTAGGCATAGGCTTGGTGGTGACTGCGTCCCACGCGGCCGCGCAGTTGGTGCAGCTGGGCTAAACCAAACTTATCGGCGCGATTAATAATAATGGTGTTGGCATTGGGGATATCAATTCCCGTTTCAATAATAGTCGACGCCACTAACACGTTGTAGCGGTTGTGGTAAAAATCCGCCATCACTTGCTCAAGCTCGCGCTCATGCATTTGCCCATGGCCAATGCCAATCCGTGCTTCAGGTACGAGCGCGGCTAAATCAGCAGCACATTTTTCAATGGTTTTGACATCATTGTGCAAAAAGTACACTTGGCCGCCGCGCAGTAATTCACGCAGCAAAGCTTCTTTTACCACGGCATCTTGACGTTCCATAACAAAGGTACGCACCGATAAACGGCGCGCTGGTGGGGTGGCGATAATTGACATATCGCGCATGCCGGCAAAGGCCATATTAAGTGTGCGCGGAATGGGGGTGGCGGTTAGGGTGAGAATGTCCACTTCGCTGCGCAGCGCTTTTAGTTTTTCTTTTTGTCGGACCCCGAAGCGGTGTTCCTCGTCAATAATCACCAAGCCAAGATTTTTGAATTTCACATCACTTTGCAGCAGCTTATGGGTGCCAATTAAAATATCGACTTTACCTTCAGCTAAGTTACTGACTGCTTGATTGATTTCTTTAGCGGTTTTAAAGCGGCTCATTACCTCAACTTGCACCGGCCAGTCGGCAAAACGGTCGCGAAAGCTGTTGTAGTGTTGCTGAGCCAGCAGTGTGGTGGGCACCAAAACGGCGACTTGCTTGCCACTGTGGATGGCGATAAAGGCGGCGCGCATGGCCACTTCAGTTTTGCCAAAGCCCACATCACCGCAGATTAAGCGATCCATGGGTTTGCCGGAGAGCATGTCGTTGCGCACTTGGTCGATGGCAACTTGCTGGTCAGGGGTTTCTTCAAAAGGGAAGGCGGCGCTAAAGGTGGCGTAGTCAAGGCCCGGGTTGGTAAAGGCAAAGCCTTCGCGGGCCGCACGCACGGCATAAATATTCAACAGCTCTGCAGCCACATCACGCACTTGTTCCGCGGCTTTACGTTTGGCTTTTTGCCATTGCTCAGTGCCTAAACGGTGCAGCGGGGCGCTGCTGTCATCGCTGCCAGTATAGCGGGCAATTAAATGCAAATTAGCCACTGGTACATAGAGTTTGGCCTGGTCAGCGTACTCAAGCATTAAAAACTCAGTGGCTTGATCTTCAATTTCTAACGTAACCAAGCCTTGATAGCGGCCCACGCCATGGTCAATGTGCACCACAGGGGCGCCTTCACGCAGCTCTGTGAGATTGCGAATCACATGCTCATGGTTGGCGTCACGGTTTTTCTCACGGCGCCGGCGCTGCATCACCCGCTGGCCGAGCAAGGCACTCTCTGGAATCAGCGCTAAATCATCCAGTATGACCCCAGCTTTAATGGGCGCGACGCAGATCGCTAGATCAGTATCTGCGGTTAAAAAATCGACCCAACTGTCTACCTCAATCGGCACTACTTCGATGCGCTGCAAGAGTTCCAATAAAACCTCACGACGGCCGGCGGTTTCTACGGTAAACAAAGTACGGCCAGTGTAGGTGGCTAAAAAGTCTTTAATTTTGCTCAGGGGCTCTGCTGCACGTGCATCTATGGCTAAGTCAGGAAACGTTTGTACTGGCAAGCGCTCACGGCCGACCCCTGGGCTGACGTCTTCAGCAGCAATAATAATCCGCGGGTGCTCTTTGAGCGCGCCGTAGTATTCATCAATGGCTATAAATAACTCAGCTGGCGGCAGTAAGGGCCGCTCAATATCACCACTGCGTTCAGTATAACGGCTGCGAATATCTTGCCAAAATGCCTCTGCTGCAGCATCAACACCCTGCATTGAGAAGACTTGCGCATCCTCTGGCAGGTACTCAAACAGATTGCTGGTTTGTTCAAAGAATAAAGGTAAGTAGGCTTCAATCCCGGCTGGGATAATATCCCCAGATAAGTCTTGATAAATCGGGCAGCGGCGGAAGTCGACATCAAAGTGTTCGCGAAAACGCGCCCGAAAATCACTCCGCGCCTGTTTGTTTAGTGGAAACTCGCGGGCTGGCAGCAAGCGAATACTGTCGACTTTCTCATTGGAGCGTTGAGTGTCTGGATCAAAAGTGCGCAGACTTTCAATTTCATCATCAAACAAGTCAATTCGGTAAGGGGCTTCACTGCCCATGGGAAATAAATCCAATAAGGCACCGCGCACGGCAAACTCGCCATGTTCGTACACTGTATCTACAGCCTGATAACCAGATGCTTGTAAACGACTGCGCATGCTTGCCACATCCAGTTTTTGTCCCACATCCAGCATTAAACTGGCGTCGAGCATAAATGACTTGGGCGCAAGGCGGTGTAGGGCTGTGTTAATTGGCACCACTAAAATACCTTGCTGCAACTGTGGCAGTTGGTAGAGGGTGGCAACCCGCTGGGAAATAATGTCTTGATGAGGCGAGAACACATCATAAGGTAGGGTTTCCCAATCTGGAAAGTGCAGGACTGGAAGCTCTGGAGCAAAAAAAGCCAGTTCTTCTTTGAGCCGGTCCGCGCTTTGGCTATTGTCGGTCAGCAGCAAAGTAAAACGTTTTGCACTGCGCGCTGCTTCAGCAATGACGAGGCCTTGGGCAGCGCCGGGGAGGTTGCCCCAGAGTTGTTTGGCAGAGTTCGACGGAAGGTTGGGAAAGCGCAATACAGACACAGTTGACTCTTGTATGATGAATAAAAGAAGCAATTGTATCGGGCTATTGAGCTGCTCGCTATATAAGGTTTTAAAGATAATACCCGCTTTGAGCTTGCTGCTTTGCTCTATGCAGTTGATAATGTAGTCCTTTTTTAGCCCCTAAATAGGTATTCCACGTGACTCAGAAGACTGACCAGTGTC